>NZ_QLTJ01000010.1:37539-148651 GCF_003269145.1 Microvirgula sp. AG722
GGCCAGCAGAAGATGAACAGCGACTACGCCAGCGTGACCGAACAGACCGGCATCCGCGCCGGCGACGGCGGCTTCCAGCTCGACGTCGGCGGCCATACCGGGCTGAAGGGCGGGATCATCGCCTCAACCGGGCAAGCAGTGCAGGACGGCGCAAACCGGCTGACCACCGGCACGCTGTCGTACAGCGATATCCGCAACCACGCCAGCTACAGCGCCAGCAGCGTCAGCCTCGGCGGCGGCTACAGCAGCAAGGACTTCAGTCTGAAGCCGATGGGCGGCGGCGGCGACAGCGCCGCCCCGTCCAGTGGCGTTGGTACCAGCCAGGACGGTGCGGCCACGACCGGCGGCGACAAGGTGCCGGGCAGCGAACTGCCGGCCTACAACGGCTGGAGTGCTACGCCGCCCATCGCCATGATGGCCAAGGGCAGCGGCAGCAGCACTACGCGCAGCGGCATCAGCGGCGGCACCCTCATCCTGACCGACGGTGACCCGCAGAGCCTTGCCGGACTGAACCGGAACGTGTCGACCGAGCGGGACAGCAGCAATACGCTGAAACCGATCTTCGACAAGGACAAGATCGAGGCCGGGTTTGCGATCGTCGAGGCGCTGCAGCGGGAGACCGGGACGTTCCTTAATAACCGGGCGAAGGAAGCGGACCGGCTGGAACAGGCCCTGCAGAAGGAAACCGACCCTGAGCGCAAAGCGGCACTCGCCCAGCAGTACGAAGACGCGAAGAAATGGGCGCCCGGTGGCGACTACAGCCGGGCCATGATCGTCCTGTCTGCGGCCGCAGGCGGGAACGTGACCGGCAGCAGTGCCGAGTTCCTGAAGTCAGCCGTGGTCAACACCCTGCAAAGCCTCGGTGCGCAGCAAATCAAGACTCTGGCCGATTCGCTGGATTCAGAAACCGCACGCGCTGCGTTGCAGGGTGTACTCGCCTGCGCAGGCGCCGCCGCTCAGGGAGCAAGTTGCGGCGCTGGCGCCCTCGGTGCTTCGGGTGCTGTTGTGCTGAACACGCTGCTGGACAAGGTGCTGGCGGAAGACGGTCGCCTGCAGAGCGGAGAAGAAAAACGCGCCCGCGAAGCCCTGGTCACCACGGTGCTGACGGGCATCAGCGCCACGGTGGGCTCAGGCTCCGACGCTGCCACTGTCCTGGCCGCTGCGCAAATCGAGATCGCCAACAACAAGGACACCCCGCAGGCCCAGCGCCGCATCCTCGAACAAGCCAGACAGCAACAAAAAGACCGGCTGCAGCGGATGGCGAAAACTCTGTGCGCAGGGATGAGCGCGCAGCAGTGCGCGAGCCGCCTGAACGAGCAGGAACGCAAGGAACTGTTTGAAGTTGGCATCATGGTGGCGACAATGGCACCGGGTGTTGGTGAAGCAGAAGCGGTGAAAATCCTGTTCAGCGGAACGGATTTGACCGGTGAAGAAGCAAACCGGTTGTGGGGCGTGCTTGGCATCGTGACCGGGGGCTATGGACAAAAGGCCCGCTTGTTCTCTAAGGTGAGCAAGGAGGTTGTTGAGGCAGGGGCGGCTGCGGGGCGGGCGGAGAGTCTCGCCTTCGTAAAAAATAAGAACCCACTGGTTGAGGCTGAAAAGGCAGCTTTAGAACGGATTGCACAGAATCCGAAAGGACCTGATCTTTCGAAAAAAGCCTCTAATACGATCCTCAATACACTAGCCATTGATGGATTAAAGGCAGGTAAATTGCCAGGAACCCCTATTGGTGGGCCAGGAACTCCCAGAGAAATGCCCGCAAGCAATAGCCCGAATGCCACGGCAGAGGATTTTGTAAACAAATTATTCAGGAACTCTCCAATTAAAAAGGATCCCATATCTGGGTGTGAAGGTTGCTGGCGGGCCCAAACCTCTGATAAAGCATGGGTCACTTATCGTCCAGCAGGGCAAGCAAGCTCGGCGACTTCGCCAACAACTGCCACAGTGGAAATAAATAGCCCTGCGATAAAAGAATTGAATGCAAACGCCAAAGGAATTGGGCAACAATTGAAGTTAAAATTTCCTGAGAAGAGTGAAGTGGTACGCAAATGAAAATGTCCCGCGAAGATGCAGAGAAAATGCAGTTCTATTTATATTTATTAACCTTAGATGATTACTCTCCTCATGGAATTCTGGGAGGGGAAGAAAAAAGTGATTGGAAATATGCTATTAACCTGACATACAGATGCTTGGCAAGTGGCTTATGGAAAATATGGAATACTACTTGGCTTAGTGAGCATGGTATAAATAATTACTATACTTTTTGCAGAAAGCTTTCGGAGCTTGACCCTTTTTCTCTGTCTTCTCAGGGGGAAGAATTCTGGCTGGAACCTTTTATGTGCAGCACAGAGCTAAGCATTAATTTAATTAAAAAATTTGATATTAATGGCGAAAGGGAAGATTTATGCACTATTTTTGTTGAAGAAATTGAAAAAATATTTGAGGCTGCTGGTGTCCCTTGGTGTGCAGGAGATATTTTTAAAATCCACAATTGATTTTTTAAAAAGCGAGATCAGGTGGTCAGCATCAATTCAAACGACGCAGCATGGCGCGTGACACCGCCGGCAGCGGCGACCTGAGCATCGAAAGCCTGCAGGACACCAGCAAGTACAAGAGCAAACAGCAATCGGCCAGCGCCAGCGTCACGGTCGGGGTCGGCTTCTCGGGCAGCGTCAGCGTCGGCCAGCAGAAGATGAACAGCGACTACGCCAGCGTGACCGAACAGACCGGCATCCGCGCCGGCGACGGCGGCTTCCAGCTCGACGTCGGCGGCCATACCGGGCTGAAGGGCGGAATCATCGCCTCGACCGCGCAGGCGGTGCAGGACGGCGCAAACCGGCTGACCACCGGCACGCTGTCGTACAGCGACATCCGCAACCACGCCAACTACAGCGCCAGCAGCGTCAGCCTCGGCGGCGGCTACAGCAGCAAGGACTTCAGTCTGAAGCCGATGGGCGGCGGCGGCGACAGCGCCGCCCCGTCCAGTTGCGTTGGTACCAGCCAGGATGGCACGGCCACGACCGGCGGCGACAAGGTGCCGGGCAGCGAACTGCCGGCCTACAACGGCTGGAGTGCTACGCCGCCCATCGCCATGATGGCCAAGGGCAGCGGCAGCAGCACTACGCGCAGCGGCATCAGCGGCGGCACCCTCATCCTGACCGACGGTGACCCGCAGAGCCTTGCCGGACTGAACCGGAACGTGTCGACCGAGCGGGACAGCAGCAATACGCTGAAACCGATCTTCGACAAGGACAAGATCGAGGCCGGGTTTGCGATCGTCGAGGCGCTGCAGCGGGAGACCGGGACCTTCCTGAGTAACCGGGCGAAGGAAACGACGCAGGCGAAAGCGGATCTGGACAAGGAACTCGCCAAGCCGGAAAGCGAACGGGACAGCCAGAAACTGGCCACGCTCACCCAGCAGATCCAGGACAACACGACCTGGGAAATGGGCGGAAGCGGCCGGCTGGTACTGACCGCCCTGACGGCAGGCGCCGGTGCCAACGTGACGGGGGGCGCGGTGGACATGCTGCAGGGGGCGGCAGCCAACTACCTGCAGGGACTGGCGACGCAGCAGGTCAAGGAGATCGCCGACAAGCTGGACAGCGAAGTGGCCCGTGCCGCGCTGCAGGGGCTGGTGGCCTGCGCAGGCGCCGCTGCCCAGGGTGGCAGTTGTGGTGCAGGGGCCAGCGGTGCCGCGGCCAGCGTGGTGTTGAACAACCTGCTGGATGGCCTGAACGGCAAGGCGGTTGGCAGCCTGACACAGGAAGAAAAGGAAGCCCGATCCAACCTCATCAGCAGCATTGTGGCCGGCACGACGGCTGCCACGGGAGGCGAGACGGCTGTCGCCGCCATTGCGGCAAAGCTGGAGACGGAAAACAATGCGCTGGCGCTCCCGTTTCTCTTGCCAGGTATCCCGGGCAAGCCTCAGGTCACGCCGCTACCGGGCTTGCCGGGATACGACAAGACCGAGCGTGAGCTCGGGCTGGAGCCAAGGGGGTTTGCTGAGCAGCTTGCCGAACTGATGGGCAAGGGGCTTGAGGGGATCCCGCTGACGCCGGCAAGCTGGGCACAGCATATTATTGTGGGCATTGGTGGGGCTGTTAGGGTTTATGATCCAAACAGCTACTCTGTTTCAGGAAAAGAAGTAAAAGAGGTTGTAGGTGGGAAGCCTATAGAGTTCGATGGGCAGTTCTACGCAGTTGACGGGCTGAAATTCAGTAAGAGTTACTATGAGAAGCTGTGGAAAAATGGCAGACCTGCTCCCTTTATTCAAGCGAAGGAAGTTCTGGCCAGTAACCCCAAGATCACTCCTGATCCCAGAGGTGCTGCAGGCTACTTCCGCTACGAAGGAGCCGGTTTGGAGATGGTTTACAATCCGTCAACAGGGCAGATTGGCCACATCCAACAAATAAGGTCTAAATAATGGACATTTGGGAAGTGTTGCAGGATGAGTTAGAACGTTACAGAAATAGTGTTCTCTCTGTTCGACATTGCATGAACGCTTATGAGGCTAAATGTGTGGCGCTAATTAAAGAAATTTCAAATAAACCCTTGGATGAATCTCAAGTATATTTTGATGAGCTTTATGATATACAGAGTAAGTTAGCAACTGCCAAGTATAAATATGAATTCAAGCTCGCCGATAGACTTGATGAATTTGTATATTGCTTCGAGAGGGATGATCTTTGCTCGAGGGAGTACTGGCATAAGAAATTTAGAGAAGGTGTGGAATGGCCGCGGGACGAATAGCCCCCCCCCGCCTCTGCCGGGGGCACCATGGATCTGACTCTGATTTTTCAAATGCCAGTAAATTTCCATAAGATGCATTTTTGAAATATTTCTCGAGTCGTGTTGATAATGCACTTAGGTGTGGGGGAATATTTTAATGACCCTGTGGGGGTATATTGTGGAGTGCAATGTCGGAAAGGCCATTAATGAAAACGCTTTAGGGAAAACTGCTTTCAAATAGGATAACTCTAATAGCTAATATAGGCTGTAATTATTAAATTTTATATGCCTCCCAAAAAATGGCCCCGTCTTTACTGGCCAGCCTGCCATCGCTAATGATGACGCCGGCTGTGCCGGCCCCCGTTACAAAGGTGTACTTCCTTAATGCTGTGTAGCTGTCCCAAACCTGTCCACCTGGCTATCGTGCTGGGTGGGCTGGTCTCTGCCTTGCCGTCGTTTGCGGCGATTCCCGCCATTCCCGGTGTTCCCGCCGTTGATCAGGCGCTGATCCGCCAGCAGGAACGCGAACGCGCGCAGCAGGAGCAGCGACAGCCGGTGGCGCCTGATGTGCGGCTGGAACTGCCGCGAGCCGCGGAGGCCGGGCGTTTGCCTGACGGGGAAAGTCCGTGTTTCGTGATCCGGCGGATTGTGCTGGATGGAGAGATGGCCGGGGCATTTCGCCGGGCGCTGGCGGCGGCCGACCCGGCTGCCGACCCGGCGAGCGGGCGCTGTCTGGGGGATGCCGGGATCAATCTGGTGATGAAGCGGGTTCAGGATGCCATTGTCGCGCAAGGCTATGTGACGACACAGGTGCGGGTTGCACAGCAGGATCTGGGCAGTGGCACGCTGGCGCTGACCGTGGTGCCGGGGCGGGTGCGGGCGATCCGCTTCAGTGAAGACAGCAGTCCGCGCGCCACGCGCTGGAATGCATTGCCGGTTCGTGCCGGAGACGTGCTCAATCTGCGCGATATCGAACAGGGGCTGGAGAATTTCAAGCGGGTGCCAACGGCGGACGCCGACATCCGCATCGAGCCGGTCGACGAAATCGGCGCCGCGCCCGGCGATAGCGATCTGCTGATTTCGTGGCGGCAGGACATGCCGTTCCGGGTCGGCCTGTCCGTCGATGATTCGGGCAGCAGGAGCACCGGCAGGTACCAGGGCAGTGCAACGGTGTCTTACGACCACTGGTGGACGCTGAACGATCTGTTCTATGCCAGTTTCAACCATGATCTTGGCGGGGGTGAAGCCGGACAGCGTGGCTCCCGTGGCTACACGGTGCATTACGAACTGCCATTTGATTACTGGTTGCTGGGGCTGACCTCCAGCAGCTACGACTATCATCAGGCCGTCGCCGGGGCCAACCAGACTTATCGGTACAGCGGCGACAGTCACAATAATGAAATCCGCCTGTCCCGGCTGCTGTATCGCGATGCAGTACGCAAGACGGGTGTCTGGCTGCGTGGCTGGACACGCGAGTCGAAGAACTTCATCGACGATACCGAAGTCGGGGTCCAGCGCCGCAGCATGGCTGGCTGGGAGGCAGGGCTGAACCAGCGGGTGTTTATCGGACCGGCAACGCTGGACGCCAGCCTCGGTTATCGGCGCGGGACCGGCGCAATGGGGGCGATACCGGCGCCGGAGGAAGGCTTCGGTGAAGGCACGTCGCGGCTGGCACTGATCAGTGCCGATGCCCAGCTCACGCTGCCTTTCACGGCCGGCCCGCTGTCATTGCGCTATGGCGGAACCTGGCGGGGGCAATGGAACCGCACGCCACTGGTACCGCAGGACCGGTTTTCCATTGGTGGCCGCTACAGCGTGCGGGGTTTCGATGGCGAGATGTCGCTGAGCGCCGAGCGCGGCTGGCTGTTGCGCAATGATCTGGGCGTCATGCTCGGGCAGAGCGGGCAGGAGTTGTATCTCGGGCTCGACTACGGCCGGGTGGGCGGACCGTCGACGCGGCAACTGGTCGGCACGTCGCTGGCCGGTGCCGTGCTCGGTCTGCGCGGCGCCTTTTACCGGCTGAACTACGACCTGTTCGCCGGGCAGGCATTGCGGCAGCCGGACGGCTTTCTGACCGCGCAGACCACCGCCGGCTTCAATCTGACCCTGGCGTACTGAAGCGGGGGGCGGCAAGCTGCCCCTGTTACGACTCCCCCTCCAGAACCTGCACGTTAATGCCGGCTTCTCGAAGCCAGCGCCAGACCGGCGATGATGGCGGCAATGCCGGCCAGGTGATACAGGTGCAGGGACTCGTCCAGGAACAGGACGGCCAGCAGCACGCCGAACAGCGGGATCAGGTGGATCGAGTACCCGGCCCGTGCGGCGCCGACCCGGGCCACGCCGATGTTGTACAGCAGGTAGGCGACCACGGACGGGAAGAGGCCGAGATAGGCCAGTGCCGATACCGACTGCAGGTTCCAGTGCGCCTGCAGGCCTGAGGCGCGCTCCCACAGATACAGCGGCGTCAGGATGACCAGCGCGATGGCGATTTGCGCGCCCATCAGGCCGATGCGGTTGATGTCCGCCGGAATGCCGCGCAGCCACAGGGTATACAGCGCCCAGGCAATCATGGCGCAGAAAACGATCAGGTCACCGCGGGCAAAGGCCAGGGCCGCCAGTCGCGACCCGTCGCCGTGCAGGATGATGGTCAGTACCCCGGCAAAGGACAGGGCGAGGCCCAGCGCCTGCGTCCGCTGGAGCCGTTGCTGGTAGAACAGGGCGGCGAACAGCACGATCAGGATCGGGATGAACGAATTCAGCAGCAGGCCGTTCGAGGCCGGTGTCGATCGCAGGCCGAGGTAGACCAGCGAGTTGAACGACACGACGCCGGCCAGCGAGACGCTCACTATCCGCCAGCGATACTGCCAGTAGCGGGGGAGGTCGCGCCGCATCGGGCGCAGGGCGAACGGCAGCAGACAGACAAAGGCAATGACCCAGCGCCAGAAGGACAGCGTCAGCGGCGGGACATCCTGCCGCATGGCCCGGCCGACAATGAAGTTGCCGGCCCAGAACAGCGGGGGCGGGACCAGCAGCAGCAAGCTGGTGAGTGATGCACGGTCATCCGGCCGTCCTTTTACTGCGATTGCTGCGTCATCAGACATGTTGTTTTTGTGCTTTGTATCGGGAGTGGCGGTAGCCACACCGTGGACGGGGTTTCCACGGCAAAAGGGGGCAAGCTTAACGGCTCCGGCAGCCCGGTGTCGATGTGCGGGCGCGCCGCACCCGCCCGGCGCGGCCGGGACAGGTGCGCCACTGGTCCTGACACGCTACAGCGAGCGGGCGATGATCTCGCGCATGATCTCGCTGCTGCCGCCGTAGATGCGCATGGCGCGGGCATCGACCCAGGCGCGGCCGATCGCATACTCGCTCATGTAGCCGTAGCCGCCATGCAGCTGCAGCAGCGCGTCGAGCAGGCGGCCGTGCATTTCGGTCGCGTTGAGCTTGGCGATGGCGGCGTCGACCTCGTCGAGCTCGCCGTCCATGTGCCGTGCCAGGCAGTCGTCGAGAAACACCCGCAGCATGCGTGACTGCGAGCGGGCGTCAGCCAGCTGGAAGCGGGTGTTCTGGTAGTCGAACACCCGGCGGCCGAAGGTCTTGCGTTCGCGGGTATAGGCGACGGTTTCATCCAGCAGTGCCTCGATCGACGCGCCGGCGCGCAGCGCGATGCACAGCCGCTCCTGGGTCAGTTCGTTGGCGACGTGGCTGAAGCCCTGGTTCAGTTCGCCAAGCAGGCAGTCGGCCGGCAGCACGACTTCGTCGAAGAACAGCTCGCAAGTGTCCTGCGCATGCTGGCCGATTTTCTCCAGCACCGGGCCCTTGCTGAAACCGGGCAGTCCTTCTTCGACGCAGAACAGCGACAGGCCGCGCGCGCCGAGATCGGGCTCGGTCGACGCCAGCACCACGACCAGACCGGCATTGGCACCGTTGGTGATAAAGGTTTTCTGACCGGACAGGATATAGTGGTCGCCGTCGGGCCGGGCGCGGGTGCGGATGGCCTTCAGGTCGCTGCCGGTGCCGGGTTCGGTCATGGCGATGGCGCCAATCCGCTCGCCGGCCGCCATGGACGGCAGCCAGCGCTCGCGCTGGGCGTCGCTGCCATAACGGTGAATGTACGACGACACCATGTCCGAATGGATCGAGAAGCCGATGCCGAGGCAACTGGCGCGGGCCAGTTCCTCGATCACGATGGCGGCATGGCCGAAATCGCCACCGGCGCCAAAGGGCGTCGGCAGGGTGCAGTTCAGCAGGCCGGCGTCACCGGCCCGCTTCCACAATGCCCGGGGCGTGATGCCGTCCCGTTCCCAGGTCGCGTAGTGCGGCAGGATCTCGTCGGCGACAAAACGGCGCACTTGTTCGCGGAACAGCTCATGGTCGTCACGGAATACACTGCGTGCCGGCATCATGGCGCCTTGCCGTACGGTTCGGTGGCGCTGAGCTGGCCGCGCAATACCGGTGCTGCTGCCGTGCCGGTCAGGAACAGGCTGTAGTGGTCGCCGGGCTGGGTGGCCGGCATCGACCAGTGGGCAGCCGGGCCCTTGCCGCAGCTGGCGCTGAAGGTCGCCGCTACCGGATTGACGGTGCGGGCGGCAGCGGTCGACGGCGCGACCGCATCGAACACGGTGGCGTCGCCGCTGCCGAGCCTGAGCCGGGCGCCGGCACAAGCGCCGGCCAGGTTGTAGAAGCGCAGTTCGGACTTCAGGGCATCCTGGTTGCCGCCGCTGTCGTCAATGGCGGTCAGCGCATAGCGCCCGCCCTGCTTGCCGATCACCAGGGTATTGAACGTGTCCGGCTTGACGCTCAGCGTCGCGGCGAGCTTGCCGTCGATCCTGACCTCGAACGGGCGGTTGCCCTGGACGATGGCATAGCGGCCGGCAACCGCGCCGCGTCCCAGCGACTGTTTCGAGGCGCCAGCCACCTGGGTGGCCACGGCGGTCGGCAGCGGGTTGGCCAGGCGGACAAAGGACGAGCCGGCCGGCGGCCGGGCCGCGTACAGTTGCGCCAGGACGCCTTCGGCCGCCACCGGCAGCGAGAGACTGACCACGGCGGCGGCGATAAGCGCATGCTGCAGCTTGTTCATGTCAGGATTCCTGTTTCTTGCTCAGTCGGGCCGCCAGATACCGTTGCTCCAGTTTCTTGCGGTCGACCTTGTCGGTAGGGGTAGTCGGGAAGCCGGCGCAGGCGATCAGTTCCGACGGGATCATGTAGGTCGGCAGGCGTTCGCCAAGCACGGTCTTCCAGTCATGCATGCCGTCCGGCAGCGGGTGCAGGCCGTCGTCGGCAGGCAGCGGGGCCTCGGTCTCGATAAAGCCGACCATGCGCAGTGCCGAGCCGTCCGGCCGTTTCAGCGCGATGGTCGCACCGGCGCGCACACCGGGCAGGCGGGTCAGTGCGGCGTCGACTTCGGCCAGTTCGATGCGGTAGCCGTGCAGTTTGATCTGGTCATCGATCCGGCCGCGAAACGTGACCAGCCCGTCTGCGTCAATCTGGCCGAGGTCGCCGGTATGGTAGGCGCGCTTGCCGTTGTGCCGGAACAGCAGGGTCTGGTTCAGATCGGGGCGGTTGATATAGCCGCGCATCACATGGTCGCCGGCCACGCAGATCTCGCCATCCTGCAGGAACACTTCCGCATACGGCTTGGCGCGACCGATCGGGAACGGGTTTGGCGCTGCGCGCCGCAGGGCGTCGTCGATTTCGACCCAGGTGGTCGAGCAGGTCGCCTCGGTCGGGCCGTACGAATTGATGATGCGGATGCCGGGGAAGCGCTGCCACAGCGTCCCGGCCAGTGCCGGCGTCAGCGACTCGGCGCCGAACACGAACACGCGCAGATCGGGCAGCCCGGCCTGGTTGAAGCCGGGAGCCAGCAGTTGCTGGCGGATGAACGACGGCGTCGAGGCCCAGACGCTGACCTTGCTCCGGGCCAGATAGTCGATAAACGCTGCATGGTCGGCAATGGTCTCGCGCGCGCACAGCACGCAGCTGCCGCCGGTCACCAGGGCGCCGGCAACGTTGAACAGCGAGAAGTCGAAGCTGAACAGCATCTGGTCCATGAACGCCGGCGCCGGGCCCAGCGTCAGGCAGTCGCGGATCCAGCCGGCAAACAGCGCCAGGCTGTCAGTGCCGATCTGCACGCCCTTGGGGTCGCCGGTACTGCCGGACGTGAACATGATATAGGCGATGTCCGGCTCTGCCAGCGGTGCCGGATCGGCGCAGCCGGCGGCAAAACTGCCACTGGCGGCATCATGGATCACGGCGGCGCGGACGATGTCGACGATGCGGCGCTGGCGCTCGACCGGGTTGATTGCGTCCACCGGCACGAACGGCACGCCGAGCATCAGGCAGCCAAGCATGGCGACCAGGAATCCGGCCTCCTTGTGGCCGACGATCACCAGCGGCACGCCGGCCTGCACGCCGGCGCGTTGCGCCTGGTCGATCCAGGCGTCGACCTCGTCGTGCAATGCCTGCCAGCTCAGCGTCTGCCGGGCATCGGTCACGGCGGGGAGCGTCTGGCCGTCACCGGTGTCGATGAAACGGCGCTGGTCGAAATCGAAACGCATGGATAAACCTCCGTCAGGATGCCGGCTGCGGTCAGCTGTGCGAATGTTCGGCGATATAGGCGGCCAGCACCTTGACCGACTCCAGGTGCAGGTCGATCTCGGTCGGCGGAATCTTGCAGCCGAAGCGGCGTTCGACCGCCAGCGCCACGTCGACGGCGGACAGCGAGTCGATCAGGCCGGACTCGATCAGCAGGGCGTCGTCGTCGACGCGGGTCAGGATGATGCCTTCGATCAGGGAGGCGACTTCACGTTCGATTTCTTGGATGTCCATCAATGTGCTCCAGACGGGGTGCGTCAGTCAGAATTGGAAATACAGGAACCGGGTTTCCTTGTGCAGGTTGACCAGGCAGACAAACAGGACCAGCAGGGTCGCAGCGAGCCAGGCCAGGTTCGGGCGCCAGCGCAGCACGGCCTGCGGCGCTTCCTGGGTGCGGGCCAGTGCCGGCGAGAAACGACCGAGAATCTGGTGGGCATTCGGGGCGAGGAAGGTGAGGGCCAGCAGCAGGGCCAGCAACAGCACCTGCAGATGGTGGCCGGCCAGCAGACGCCAGGCGTCTCCCGCCGGCAGCGCGGTGGCGACCGGCCACAGCGCCGGCAGGGTCTCGACACCGCGTGCGCCGGCCATGCCGCCAAGCAGCGTCAGGGCGTCGCCGATGCCGTTGGCGCGGAAAAAGGCCTGGCCGACCAGAACGGCGACAAAGGTCAGCAGCACGCAGCCGGCATGGCGCAGCCACGGACGCTGACGCGCCGCCGGCTGACGTCCGCTGACGAAGATGCGCCAGCCATGATTGACGGCCAGATACGCGGCATGCAGCAGGCCGAACACCAGAAACTGCAGGCCGGCGCCATGCCAGACCCCGGCCAGCCCCATGGTGTAGACGGTCGGCAGCACGATCATGCCGGCAAAGCCGCCGGCGGTGGCGACGCCGGCCGCGCCGACCGGCTGGCCCCTGGCGGTGCGGCGGCGCGATACCGCCATTGCCACCGGGTAATACAGGTAGGCGGTCAGATAGCGGGTCAGCGTCATGTGCCAGCGCGCCCAGAACTCGATGATGCTGCCGGCCTTGTACGGTGAATTGAAGTTCAGCGGGAAGCGGATGCCGAACATCTTGGCCAGCCCGAGCGCCATGTCGGAATAGCCGGAAAAGTCGAAGTACAGTTGCAGCGCGTAGCTGACGCTGGTGGCCCAGGCGGCCCAGAACTGCAGGTCGCCGGGCGCGGCGAAGCCATCGTCCGCATACGGGGCGATGCTGTCGGCCAGCAGCACTTTCTTGGCCAGACCGATCACGAACAGGGTGCCGCCGATGGACAGGTTTTCCCAGCGGAAGCGGTAATTCTCGCGCTGGGCGAACTGCGGCATCATTTCCTTGTGATGCAGGATCGGGCCGGCGATCAGGTGCGGGAAAAAGGTCACGAACAGTACATAGCTGAGCGGGCTGCGTTCGGTGACGATGCCGGCGCGGCAGTCGAGCAGGTAGCCGATCTGGGTGAAGGTGAAGAACGAGATACCGAGCGGCAGGATCACCGACTCGACCGTACCGACACCGACGCCGTAATCATTCAGGAAGCCGAGCAGGGCGGCGAAATACTTGTAGTGGACCAGCAGGCCGAGGTCGACGGCGAGGCCGAGCATCACCGCCAGATTCTGCCGTTTCGGCCGGTCCCTGAAATGGAAAATCGCCAGGCTGACCAGATAGTTGAACACGATCGAGCCGGCCAGCAGACAGACGAATTGCGGATTCCACCAGCCGTAGAACACGAACGAGCTCAGGCTCAGCCAGACGGCGGCCGCACGCATCCGCGTCGCGCCGAACAGATAGTAGATGGTCAGCGTGACCGGCAGGAACAGCAGCAGGAACAGGTAGGAGTTGAACAGCATCGTGCGTCGTTATTCCAGAGTGGCCAGTGCCGTTTTTTCATCGGCGGTCAATGGCAGCGACAGCGCCATTTCCGAGAACTCCCAGATCACCAGCTTCAGGCTGGACGGCCACTGCGGCTGGCGCTTGAACGCCGCCAGCAGCGCGCCGGAGAACTGCCCGCCGTCCATGCTCAGATTCCAGACTTCGCGGCCGAGCTGACGTCCCAGCCGTTCGGCGAACTGGCTGCGCAGGCCGTTGGAACTGCCGGCCAGCAGGATTTCGACCGGGGGGGCGTCGTCGAGCAGGCCGACCTGGCGGAGCGGGGTCAGCGTTGCCGTCGCCACCCGGTCCGGGGCCGGGCGCCAGCCGTCCGGGACGTGCTCGAGTCCGGCCAGCACCAGCAGGTCGCCGACCCGCGGGGCGGGGGCGGCGATCTGTTCGCGGTAACGCAATGTGCCATTGCCGCCCAGCAGCGGCCGGGCGGCATCGGCCACAACCCGGGCGGCAGCGCTGGCGCCCCGGGCATTCAGGTGAACGTCGGTGCGGAAGAAGGCCGGCCGGACCTGCGCCAGCGGCGCGCGCAGATCGACATGGCCGATGCCCTGCTGGCGCAGCGCCTGCTCCCAGCGATCCAGCCGCTGCTGCATGGCGGCGGAAACCGGCAGTCCGCACAACTGGTCGGCCTCGATGCGCGACTTGTCCGGTACGGCGACCACCAGTACCTGCACGCCGGCCTGGCGCAGGCGGGCAGTCCAGTGCCGCATCAGCGCCAGCCGTTGCCCGAACACGGCCGGATGGCCGGGCGGCGGGCGCAGGCCGTCGCGATAGAACAGCCAGTCGGGACAGCCCTGTGCTACCTGCGGACCAAGGTCGCCAAGCAGGCGATAGCGGATCGCCGCATTGCCGCTGTCGATGAGTGACTGGCCGGGCAGCTTCAATGCCTGGTTCAGCACCTTGCCGGCACTGCCGTCCAGCCAGGCCGATGGCGCCAGCTGGTCGGGACCGATATCGGCGCGCAGCAGTGCGCAAACGCCCCACGCCAGCCCGGCGGCGAGCAGCGCGGCGAATACGCCGGCGGTCGGGCGGTGCGATGGGGCGGAGGCGGAATCGTGGTTCATGTCAGCGGGCAAGCGCGGTCTTCAGCCGGGCGCGCCAGGCATCGGCGGTCATGATCGACGCGTTGTCCCACAGGCCCCGGGCATCCGGGCCCTGGGCAAAGGTCGGTTCGAACATCTGCCAGACCAGCACCTGCGGCGGGCTCTGCCTGAACGCCGGTGATTCGAGGTATTCGAGCAGCATGATCCACTGGCCGACGTTGCCGGGCTTCCAGTTGACGGTCACCGGGCGGTCGATCAGGTTCGACAGCTTTTGCGGATAGCCGAAATACGGCTGCACCATGCTGTGGCCGGTCACGTGGACCGGGGCGACGGCGGTGTCGAGCAGGCGCTGGCCATCGGCCGCCTTGCGGATGGTGAAGGTTTCGCGGCCGACGGTCTTGCGCTGTTCCGGGGTCAGGAACCGCTCGGCCAGGTCGCCATAGCGTCGTTCATTGGTGGTCGGGCCGAGCGCCAGTCCGCTGCCGGGCTGGCCGGCCAGCGTCGGCTGCACCTGCCTGATCACGGCGGCAGTGGCGTCGGCGGTGGCATCGGCGGCCGGCTGGGTCCAGTGCTGGTCGGTGCGGTAGAACACTTCCTGACCGCTGTCCTTCACCCTGCGCAGTACTGCCTCGTCATCGAAGGTGGCAATGCCGGCCTGCGACAGCTTGTCGAAGATGCCGCGATAGCGTGCCTTGACCTGTGCGCTCAGCGGTTTGTTGTCCGGCAGCTTGTCGGTATAGAACAGCGCCTTTTCCGGCAGCATCACCACCACCAGCTTGACGTTGCGCGCGGCCAGCGCATCGCGGGTTTCCTTCAGCAGCTGTACCGAGGCGTCGATGCCGCGCTGGTCGACCTGGGTCAGGCTGCCCCAGGCCGGGAACAGCCAGTTGTCCTTGCCCTGGGCCACGATGGCCGAATCGTCGGCCCGGGCGAAAGCCGACAGCACCAGCAGCGGCAGCGCCAGACGGCGCAGCAAGCGGTTGACGGAAAAATTCATCTTGTTGTTGTCCTCTCAAGCGTGGCCGGCGAACCGGCTCAGTACGACAGTGTCACGTTCATGAACAGGCCCTTGGCCCGGTCCGCCTCGCCGCCCCCGATGTTGAACCGGTACTGCGTGGTCCAGTCCAGATACGAGCGGGGCGCATTGTAGTGGTCTTCGCGGAACCAGTAGCGGAAGTTCACACCGGGACCGGCGCCGAGCGACCAGGTGGAGCCGTTGTTTTGCAGGTTCCCGGACAGGCCGTTAAACATGGCCGCCAGTTCCGAGGACGCATTGGACAGGGCAAAGTTGTCTACGCTGAACTTGTTTTTCTGCCACAGCCAGTCAGCGCCGATAACGACATACGGGAAGACGATCAGCCGGTCGGAGATGGCATCCAGCCGGATACTGCGGCCAAAGCGCAATTCAGTTGCAGCGAATCCCTGATCCTGTCTGAGCCGTCCGGATGCGGTAGCCACATCCTGATTGGTGGTGACGTTCCGCAGGCGCACGTTGGCTGCCTGATCCTGCCAGGTGTAGCCAGCCTGGACATAGCCTTCGATAGTCAGCCAGTTTGGCAGGTCGACACGCAATCCTGTGCCCTCGTAGAAGCCGTAGGTCATATAGGCGAGCCAGCCGCCATCGCCCTGATGCGTCGTGTAGCGGGTTTCCAGATTGCCGTCGCCAAGTCCTGCTTCCTGCAGTTGCTGTGCGGTCACGCCGGGTAGAAGCTCCAGTGCTCGCTGTGCGCGATAGGCACTGCTGATAGCCGCGCACTGGTATTGCTTGCTGTCCGGCGTCAGCGTGCCGCGATAAGTGCCTGTGCCGAGATTGAAACGCCGTTCCAGACCGAAAGTGAATCCGGCTTCCGTCGATGGGGTAAAACGGAAACCCAGTGCACCAACGGTGGTCGGAAAGCCGGTCAGGCCATTGTTCGTTGCATCGTTGACATCAAGCTTGCGGGGCTGCCCGGGGAGCAGTCCGTAGCACGGATTGTCCACGGTCTGCGAATTCGTCTTGCTACCGCTGTCATACAAGGTATTCGACACCCGCCCGTACACCTCGAACACCCGGGTCGACGTGTTCAGAAAGTCCGACGGCCGCCAGTACACTTCGGCCGTGCTGAATACCGCGTCGCCGGGCACGGTGACTGCCGCGCCGGCTGCGCCGGAGGCGGCCGGGCGCGAACCGCGGAAACCGGCCGATACCGTTGCGCCCCATTCGCGCGACAGGCCGGCAATGCCGGCGCGGGTGTTGTAGCGCTGCTGCGGGTCGAGTTCGAGCCGGCCGGCGTCGGCCTCGTCGATTGCCTGTTTCAGGATGCCGACCGCGCCGCGCTTGTCGCCGGTGCCGGACATGGCGAAAGCTTCGTCGAGGATGGCCGTGGGCGGCGCCTTGCCGGTGGCGCGGGCGGCGCGGAAATCTTCCAGTGCCAGCGCCGGCTGGCCAAGTCGCTGGCGCAGGTAGCCGCGCTGCATCAGCAGGGCGCTGTCGTCCGGTTTTTTGGCCAGGGCGGCCTCGATGCGGGCCGCCGCCTCGGCCTGCTGGGCACGGTTGCCGGCGGCCAGTGCCGTGGTCAGCAGGCGCTGGTTGACCTCGCGCTCCGGATTCAGTTCGACCGCCTGGCGGGCCAGGGTGATGGCTGTCTGGTAATCCTGCTGGCCATAGGCGGCATAGGCGCGCATGGCCGGGTCGCCGCTGACACTGGCGTCGGACGGCAGCGGGTCGCACGATGTGCCGTACGGGGTGTCGTGGCAGTCCTGCAGCGGCGGCGGATACGCACTCAGCGTCAGTGGCCTGGCCGGCGCCCGGGCCGCGCGAGCCTGTTTGCGGCGCTTGCCGGCATCGACGTCGTTGCCCGGCAGGGATGACAGCAGACTGGTCGCGCGGGCACCGTCGCCGGAGGCGATGGCGGCATCGGCGGCAATCAGCTGCACATTGCGGCGCTGGTCGTTGTCCAGCCAGTCCTGCTTCAGCGCGGCATCGAAGTCGGCATTGGCGTCACCGGTCTTGCCCTGACGCTGGCGCAGGTAGGCGCGCATCACCAGCGACATGGTGCTTTCGTCATCGGCGACCAGCGCATCGCTGGCGGCGGCTTCGGCTTCCGGCAGGTGATTGTCCAGCATCAGCGCGGTCATCAGCAGCAGCCGGTGGCTGGTAATGTCCGGCGCCAGCGAGACGGCTTCGCGCGCCAGCGGTACCGCGTCGCCGGGGCGGTCGTTGATCAGTGCCTGGTAGCCGGCTTCGGCCGGCCGGATGGCCAGCCGGCGATGCAGCGTCTGCTGGCGGGCCACCAGGTCAGTCTTGTTGCGCGCGCCGAGTGCCAGCGACGTGGTGACCGCGCGGTCGGCGGCATCGTACTGGCCCTGGGCTTCGAGCGCGTCCAGCCACAGCAGCGCCCAGGCGCCCTGGCTCGGGTCGGTGCGGAATGCCTGTTCGGCGTCGCGGGCGGCGGCGGCATGATTGCCGGCATTGAATTCATCGTAGGCGCGGGTCGCGATCGGGAAGCCCTTGCGATAGGCCGGGGTATCGGTCGGCGCCGCACTGCCGCCGGTTGCGGGCGCGGCGGCCAGATTGGTCCTGGCCTCGCGCAGTGCCGGATTGCCATGGCCTTCGCGGATGGCACGGTCGGCCACCTGCAAGGCCTGGGCGATCTTGCCCTGCTTCTGCAGCGAATAGACCAGCAGCAGGTACAGGCGGTCGGTATCCGGCCGCAGCTTCAGCGCGGCCTCGGCCTTCGCCTGCGCCTGCGCATACAGGCCGCGGTTGTAGGCACGGTAGCCTTCGTCGGCCAGACGCCAGGCATCCCCTGTCAGCGGTGCGGGGACCGGGGCGGCATGGCCGGCCAGTGGCGTGATCGCACAGGACAGGGCAATCAGCACGGCGGCATGCAGGCAGGTTTTACGCAGGGTCATGCGCCGATCCTGTAAGAGCGGGAGGCCGTATTGCATTCCCTTGTCGATCTTGTATCTGGCATAAAATTTTCTTGGCGGCAGGAAAATGCCGGAACGGGGCCGTCACGCAGGGGAGAGGCGCCGGGCGGGTATCCGATTTGTCCGTCATTGTGTCGTCCAGGCCATTATTGCTTAGGTATAGACGGAGACCGGCCCTGTGGTGTGCTCCGGCATGCGAAGCGCTTGATTCCCTGGCAATGCGGGAAAACAATGGGCTCGAAACAATCAATGCAGTCTAGATTAAGCAGGTGAAGACGGGTTTTGATGCGGGGGAAAAAAGCTTTGTTCGCCCGCTCCGGACCGGTGATCCCCGCGCTGGAAAGCAATAATTGTCGCACCCTGTGTCCGGCCCGGCCACCGGCAGGAGCATGGCGGGGCGGAGACCGGCAGATTTGATCGGGAATACAAAAGCTTTATCTGACAGTGAATGCTGGATTGTTGATGACAGTTTCATTGACAATGCCCGTCCACCAAGATCCTGCTGGAAATCGGAGAGTCTGGAATGCGAATTTGCCATGGCATGGCAATCCTGTTGTCCGGCGCGTTGCTGGGAGCAAGCATGACGAGCATGGCCGCCAGGGGACCGGACATGCCGGTGGTCGGCATGGTCTGGCAACCGGACTACCCGACCCGCAACCCGCAGGGCAACTGGGAGCAGCTGGGCGTGCGGAAACTGCTGGTGCAGTGGAGTGCGGCCGGGGACTACAACTTCGTCGATGGCTGCAACAGCACGACGCCGATCACCGATCTGCCGGACTGGTCGCGGATTGCCGCCGAGCCCTGGGCGCAGGACGTGATCCTGGGACTGGCTGGCGATTTCGACGAACCCAAGGCGCGGCGCAGTCTGGAATTGCTGGTGGAGCGGTCACGCTGCCTGGCGGCATTGATGACGCCTCTGCGCGTCAGTGGCTGGTATTTTCCGGTCGAGGCCGATCCGACCTGGACCGGCGTGACCAGACTGGGCCCGCTGCTGAACCAGCTGCCGCGCCCGCTGTGGATCAGCGTATACGACAACTCCAGTATTGGCGCGGATGCGCTGGCTGACTGGCTGGATACCTGGCTGCCGGCCGATGTCGGCGTGTTTTTCCAGGATGGCGTCGGGGTCTATGCGCGCGATGCCTCCGTGGCAATGGATTACCTGAAAGTGCTGCAGCGGCGACTGGGCAAGGACCGGGTGCGTCTGATTGCCGAGATATTCCGCCCGGCGCTGGGCGGCGGCTTCCGCGCCGCCACGGCGGACGAAATGCTGCCGCAGTTGCGTGCCTATACGGGTGAGCAGGTGTATCTGTTCGAGGGGCCGCATTATCTGACCCCGCCACAGGTGCTGGAGGTCAAACGGGCGTGGAACGAGGCGCCTCGCTAGACCTCTCCGGATCTTCCGGCCGGGGGGCCGGTGCGGCTGCGGGTTGACCGGCATCCGGATCCGAGGGATCGGGGCCTCGGGTCGGCCCCACTGCCGGCGGTGTTTTCCGCCAAAGGGCCATATTGCCTTTGGGGTATTTTTTGTAGATGCCCCTTTCGACAAGTACCTGCTGACTTTTGATATTGAAAGTAAAGCCGTAGGGATTTTGACCGTTGATGTGGTAACGGTAAAAGGCCTTGATGGACAGCGCTGGTGCATACTCATTCGTATAGGCCCTCTCGTACTGGCCAATTGCCAGCTGGCTGCCATTCAGCTGGTTCAGACAGGAAAAGGTAGTGAAATACAATGATTTCCGGTCCGTGGGGTCGGTGTCGGCCAGGGTGATGAACAGGATGTCACCATTGATACGATGGTAGATCTGGCAGGATTTTTTTCGTGGAGGCAGCAGGGGATTGGTGATTTCTGAATAACTGACATCAGCAATGATTTCACCTTCCGCATAGAACCGGCTCTGGTAACTTGGCTGGCCATCCTCGATATGGCGCGTCTTTATGATTTTTCCGGAGGGGTTGTAGCAATATGTTGATGCACTTTGTGTGCTGCCGGTCGAGGTGATGATGTCAGAAAAATTATCTTCGCCAAGATAGGAGAAGGTACGTACCGTATCGCCTATCGTTTCTTTGACTACATGACCTTCCGCATCCTGTTCCAGCTTGATTTCTCTGGGATAATCCAGCCCGGCCCTGTCGACGGCGTTGACGTCAGTGTTGGTGATTTCTGATAGTTTGCTTCCCGTGATGTCATAGTAGTAATTGCTCCTGTTACCTCCCGTCGCGGCCGTGGTCGTTACTTTGCGGAGATTGCCGCTTGTATCCTGGGTAAAGGTTTGCGAAATGATGTTTTTAGCGTATTCATTTTCCAGCATCAGATCGCCAGTAACCTTCCATTCAGTCAGAAATCCTGTGCGATCGTAAGTGTAATTTTCTGTGCAATTGATGGTCTGGACCTGAAGTTTGAGCGTCTGCAGGGTGTTTCTTTTATTGTAGGTGGCGTTGTAAACTGTGATGGGTTTGGTGTTTTTTCCATCGGAAAAAACATATTTCACCTCGGTGATCAAACCGTAGGCACCATATTTTTTTCGCAGCTGGATACGGGAATAATAATCTTCCGTGATCCAGCAGTAGCTGTCGATATTGGTCACAAATCCATCAGTGTTGCGCAGAAATTTTGAGCGCGATCTGAGCGTGTCATTGACCAGAATTTCGATCTGGTCAATGCTGCCATCGGCAGCGGTGTAGGTATAGGTTTTCCTGATATTCAGCGGGTCGTCAGTGGAGGCAGAGTGAGTGAGTATGATATCGATGGAAAGGGGCTTTCCTCGCACGGTTGACAGAATTCGCGTTTCGCACTTTTCAGGTGAAATATGACTGAGCACATCCTGGTTGACATCATCCCGGGACAGATTGCCAAAGGTATCGTAGCCGAGCGTCCGGTTGTACGAAGTATTGACATTGCTGCAATAGCTCGAGGCCAGCAGCCCGGTCTTTTCCTGATAAGAGAAGGATCGCACCCCCACATTGGTGGTGCTGGCGGGCGTTTGCCTGACGTGGCGGCTGACGACCTGACCCAGGCTTGCATTGTAGGTATAAGAAAAGACGCGTCCATTCTGATAACGGACTTCGCGCGGCTGGGTCAGGCTCGTGGAGCCGGAATAGTCGTTGGTCGATTGAACCAGATTGACCGTGGAACTGGTCAGGCGATCGATGCCATCATAACCGGATGTCCCCATCACCTTGCGGTCGACCGTCAGGCGTGTTGCCAGCTCCGCCGTGCTGTGCGGGGCGTAATCTATCTGTTGCGTACCACTGACGCTGCCTTTCTTTGTCATGGCACGGTCAAAGGCATCGTAGGTGTATGTCAGATTTTCATCGATGTCGGATGTCGTGGTTATCTGCCTCCCATATCCGTCATAGGTAAAGGAGTCTGTCTGGTCTGCCTGTGTGTTTAGTGGATTTTTGAACAGATTGATTCTTTTTTGCGTCACAAGCTGATTCTGCGCGTTGAAAAAAGAAATCTGTCTGTACAACCCGGCTGACTGGGTGGCGCTGGCGGTATTGTTGTAATAGTCATACACATAGCTGAGCTGGCTTTTGTCCGGAGATTTTTTCTTGATCAAGTCATCATAGATATTCCACTGATATATCGTTCTCTCCGTGGAGATCAGTTTCTTTTCCAGGGTGTAATCGTAATCAGTTGATTCGACGAGTTGCATGAGATTGTTGTAGGTGTTTCTTTTCATTTCAAAAAACGTGGCAATGATTTTTTTGTCGATTTCCTGTTCCGTAATATAGTATTCGCTCACGATGTTTCCGAACCCGTCCATGGTGGCCTTTTTCTTGAAGGCTTCTCTGGTAGTCTGTGTCGTGACGGCGCTGTTTGCCGCCGAATAACTTGTGCTGTCCGTGGCGATCTCCGTACCGAGCGGTCCCCATGGGTAGTGTTTTTTTACCACCCGGCCCAGCGCGTCATATTCATAGGTGGTGGTGAGATTGTTTTCATCCGTACTGGACCACGTTGCCCCGGTCCGGGACAGGTGGCTGGTGCTGGTTGATTTCGTACTGCCGTCAAATCCGGTTATCGTGCTGCTTATGGCTACGGTGGCTTGCTGTGATGGATTCGTCCCCAGGCTATAGGCAGTAGAAGTTCTGGTCGTCAGGTAGATGACTATCGGCTTCCCCTTGTCATCTTTGCCCGGTGCCGGTTTGCTGACTTCCATGGAAATCAGCGCACCAGTAAAGACAGGATCCTTCTCTTCGTAGCCATATTTTTTCTGCAGCAGATAGTTCCTGGCGGAAACATCCGGGCTGGAAGTGTCATAAAAAACTTCCTGTGTCCTGACCACCATAGGGAGTGTGGAAATCTGCTTGTACTGGTATTCGTATTTTTTCACGGGGCTGGTGACGGTACCCGCCTCTTTGCCCGGTGTGATGGTCATGCTGGAAATGTAGTTGACGAAGCCATTCGGGTCGGCCGGACATAAAACGGTGTCGTCCAGTGTTTGTCCTTCGGCAGGATAGTAAGTGTAACGGGTGACAATGCCTTCGATGCTGGTATGGGTGGAGAGATTACCGTCACTGTCATACGCATGGTATACCGTGCTGGTTGTGCTCACCAATTCCTTCTTGTCCCCAATGCCGAGGCGCGTCAGGTGTGTCTCTGTAGGGAGCGAAAAAGCGGGCGACTGCGCATCGATACCCTGATCTTGTCCGGTATTGAGTGCATAGGAATAGGAAGTCAGCTTTCCATTGCGTGGCGTGAAGGGGGTCTGGTCCGGTTCCAGCGGGGTAAGACTGATGGGAAGATAGAAGTTGTTGTAACGGCGGCTTATGATTCTTGTCCCGCCTGTGGAGGCGGCGATTTCAAATTCGAAAGAATGGTTTTTTTCCAGGTTGTCAACACCTGTGGTCCACGCTTCAGTCAATGGATAACCCAGGTAATTGGCCAGCATGTAGGCATAGTTTGTTTTGATGGAGATTTTTTCTGTTTTGTCTTTTGTTTTCTGGTTGAACCAGAAGGTGTCGCGGACGCTGACTGCCATGACGCTGGCCGGGATGCCGGGCGGCCCGGCCAGCAGGGTATAGGTCAGGGTTTCATTTTGATAATAGCTGAGGATGGAAGTGAATCCGGACAGGCAATAATAACTGGTATTGTGAATCTGGGATGTCATTTCGTACAAGAGCGTCAATGTCTTGCCACTGCCTTCCAGTACCTTGAGCAGTGCGCGCACCGGGCTGGTGGCAGGGTCGCTGAATTGCAGGTTCAGTGTGCATTGCGGGGTAGTGACAATATGGGTATTGCTGGCCCATTTGCTGCTGACCAGCGTGGCGCCGCTGCTGTCGGTAATGGTGAAAGCGTTGTCTGCATTCCAGGCAAACAGGATCGCCTTGCCGTTGGGGGCCGTGATTTTGCTGACACGCCCGTTTTGAATGGTTTCGATGCTGCCGTCTTTGTTGATGACACGATAAGTGTCGGCTGAGTCTTTGACAAAATTGAAATTCCTGGTCACCTTGTATTGCAGGGTGACCGTGCTGCCACTTTCGCTCAGTATTCTGTAGCGGTTGCCATTCGACAATACCAGAGTGCGTGTGCCATCGGCATTGCTGTCGATATGCGCCAGACTCATCTCCCAGCCAACGCCAAACCCATAGTCGATATTGTTGAACTGGTTGAAATAAAGAATGAAATTCAGGATGGGACCCTGAATGCTGTTTGAGGGCAGTGTGGCAATCGGGATCGTGCGGATATACATGCCGGTGCGCGGTTCGACACCATCGGCAAACCAGTCGATCATGTTGAATACATTGGAATCAAATAGCATGAAAAATCTCCTGGCAAGACAGGAATCATGTAATGAGCACGCAAAGAAACGAGGTTGCCGCTTGGCCGCGGCACCTGTGAGGGAGTCTTGTTAAGTATTTATGATGGCGAATGAAAATCCAGCAAGCTCATCCATTAACTGATGAATGGTGTGTGCCAGCCAGTCTGATTCAGGGCAGCAGACAGGGCTGCATCAGTGCGGCGATCCAGTTCATGAAGACATGGACCCGCCTCGGCAGATGGCGGCGATTCGCATACAGCAGCGAGACCGGCATCGGTGCCGCACGCCAGTCAGGCAGTACTTCGACCAGGCGGCCGCTGGCAAGGTGCTCATGCACGCTGAATGCGGGGGCCTGGATCAGGCCGAGACCGGCCAGGCAGGCTGCCTGATAGGAGGTCGAGTTGTTGACGGTCAGTGCGCCGGTCATGGGCAGATGGCGGATTTCGCCGCGGATGGCATCGACGTACTCGAAACCGGCAGACCTGGTGCCCAGCGTCGACACGTAGTGGATCAGCCGGTGGCCGGTCAGGTCTTCCAGCGTGGCGGGCATGCCGGTACGGGCCAGGTAGTCGGCACTGGCGCAATTGAGCAGCCGGACATGCCCCAGCGGGCGGGCAACCAGGCTGGAGTCGCGCAGGGTGCCGACGCGGAGCACGCAGTCGAACCCTTCGCGCACCGGATCGACACGCCGGTCGGTACTGCTGAGCTCGATATCGAGCTGCGGATGCTCATGCAGAAAGTCCGGCAACTGCGGCATGACGATCTGGCGGGCGATGCCTGCCGGCATGTCCACGCGCAGCCGTCCGCTGAGAACCGACGCGTCACTCTGGAACAGGCCCTGCAGCTCGTCGACATCAGCCAGCAGATCCTTGCTGCGTTCATAGAACGCCTGACCGTCCTGGGTCATCTGCACCTTGCGCGTGGTGCGATGCAATAGCTGGGTGCCAAGCCGGCTTTCCAGTTGCTGGATGGCAATGGACACGCTGGCCTTGGGCAGTCCCATGCTCTCCGCTGCGCGGGTAAAGCTGGCCAGCTCCGCGACGCGAAGGTAAATCTGCATGGCATCGAGCAGGTTCATTGCCACCTCTTGCTGTTTGTCACGAATGAACAGTCTAGTCAGAAAATGCGCATTTATCAGGCATGCATCAATCAATACACTGATTTCAGCTGAGGAATTTCAGCAGAGGCATCAACGCAAAGGGAGCAAGGAACATGGATAGCCGTATCGCACTCGTCACCGGTGGCAGCCGGGGGCTGGGAAAGAATACCGCGCTGAAACTGGCGGCAAAGGGCGTGGACGTGGTGCTGACGTATCGCAGCCGCCAGGCCGAGGCCGACGAGGTGGTGGCTGCGATCGGGCAGCTGGGCCGGCGAGCAGTTGCGCTGCCGCTGGATGTGGCGGACAGCGCGTCATTCGCCGCTTTCGCCGCACAATTGCGCACGGTGTTGCAGACGCACTGGCAGCGGACCGATTTCGACTATCTGGTCAACAATGCCGGCATCGGCATCCATGCCGCCTTTGCCGAAACGACCGAGGCGCAATTCGACCAGTTGGTGAACATCCAGTTCAAGGGGGTGTTTTTCCTGACCCAGACGCTGCTGCCACTGATCCGCGATGGCGGGCGCATCGTCAACGTGTCCACCGGCCTGACCCGTTTTGCCTTGCCCGGCTTTGCCGCCTATGCGGCGATGAAGGGGGCGGTTGAAGTGCTGACCCGTTACCAGGCCAAAGAGCTGGGGGCGCGCGGCATCGCTGTCAATGTGGTGGCGCCCGGTGCGATCGAGACCGACTTTGGTGGCGGCGTGGTGCGCGACAATGCGGCGATGAATGCCGGGATCGCCGCGCAGACCGCGCTGGGCCGGGTCGGGGTGCCGGATGATATCGGCGGTGTGATCGCCTCGCTGCTGTCGGACGACAACCGCTGGATCAACGGGCAGCGGATCGAAGCATCGGGCGGCATGTTCCTGTAGCCGTCAGGGCGGCGAGAAGAAACTGAAGCTGCCATGCTCGACGCGCTTGGCCTGGTACATGGCGGTGTCGGCATGGCGCAGCAGGCTGGTCATGTCGCTGCCGTCGCGCGGGAACAGGCTGACGCCGACGCTGGCGGACAGCACCATGGTGGTGTCGCCGATACGCGCCGGCACGCTCAGTGTCGCGCGCAGCCGTTCGAGAAAGGCCGCGACATGGCTGACGCTGCAGCGCGGCAGCACCAGCACGAACTCGTCGCCGGACAGGCGGCCCACCAGGTCCGAATCCCGGACCACGCTGCGCAGACGCTCGGCCACGATCCGCAGCAATTCGTCGCCACAGGCGTGACCGAGTGCATCGTTGACCTGCTTGAAACGGTCAAGATCGACGAACAGTACGGCCAGTCCGGCCTGTTCCCGCGCCATTTCCACCAGCATCTGGCTGGCCCGGCTCAGCAACTGGCTGCGGTTGGGCAGGCCGGTCAGGGCATCGTAGAAGGCCATCTGGCGGATATGCCGGTGCGCCTCGTCGCGCTCGATCGCCAGCAGGCACAAGTGGGTACCGATGGCCACCAGCTGGCTGTGCAGCGGGTCCGGGCCGCGGCAATCGCGGAAATACAGGGCGAACGTCGCCACCACCCGTCCGTCGCGGTGGTGGACCGGCACCGACCAGCAGGCATGCAGCCCCAGTGCCAGCGCCTGCTGGCGGTAATCGGTCCACAGCGGGTCGCGGGCCACATCGGTGACCAGTACCGCCTCGCCGCGAAAAGCGGCCGTGCCGCATGAACCGGCCGATGGCCCGGACGGCATGCCGTCCAGCGAGCGCAGATAGGATGCCGGCAGGCTGGGGCCCGCCAGGGGATGCAGCATGCCGTCCCGGTCAACGCGCAGGACGGAGGCGATGGCATCGGGGGCCATGCGCTCGATCTCCCGGCACAGCAGGGTCATCACGTGCTCAAGCGGCTGTTCGCGAACCAGCGCTTCCATCACCACGCATTGCAGGACCTCGTGCAGCTTGGTGCGGGTAATGTCGGTCAGCACGGTGACCATGTGGCGGATGCTGCCGTCCGGGTCGAAGACCGGGCTGGAATCCAGGTGTGCCCACAGCCGCTGGCCATTGCGCCGGGTCAGCAGCAGGTCGGTTTCATGGCGCTGGCCGAGGCGGATCTTCTTTACCGCCTTGCGGAAGCGATATTCGGACACGCGATCCGATACCAGGAACTGGCGGATGGGCCTGTCGAGCATCTCCGCGCGAGCATGGCCGGACAGGCAGGCAAAGGCCTCGTTGACATAGCGCACGCGCGTTTCGCCATCCGTGATGCAGAGCGCCGCGCCACTGGCATTGACGGACTGCAGCAGCAAACGGCATTCGGCGTCCCGGAATGCCTCGCGGGGCGCAGAATGCCTGGTGCTGGCAGGGACCGGCACTTGCGTGATGACTCCCCGAGTGATTTCTCCCGACGCCAATCTGATTCCTTGCTCGATGAGGGGCTTGCCGGTTCAGGTCAGGACCGGGTCGCCCGAAATATGCACCGGGGTGGTACACACATAGCCAATGCCATAGGCGCTCAGTATCGACAGCGGTTTGATTCCGCTGGGAGACAGTTTCGAGCGCAGTCGATGAATCAGGACTTCGAGCCGGTGCGGGTCATAAAGATCGGGGTGCCCGCCCAGTGAGGTCACCAGGTCCTTGCGCGGCACCGGCAGATGCGGGCTGCAGGCCAGACGGTGCAGCACGCGGAATTCGGCTTCGGTCAGATGGATGTGCTGTCCCCCCGGCGCCTGGACTTTCCGGCTGCCGGGCAGCAGGCACCAGTCTTCGTCGGCGGTGACGGAATGCTTGTCCCGGGTAACCAGCCGCCGCCCCAGCGCAGCCAGTGTGGCGCCGAGTTCGGACAGCTTGACCGGCTTGGTCAGGAAGTAATCGGCCCCCTGGGTCAGCCCGCTGATCCGCTCCTGCAGGCCGACGTGGCCGGTCAGTATGACGATGCCCAGCATCGGCCAGCGCCGGCGCAGATCGGGCAGGGTGCTCATGCCGTCGCCATCAGGCAATCCGACGTCGAGAATCAATATGTCGGGCGAGTGCTGGTCCGGTGACTGCAGATATTCCTGCATCGTGGCGAGGCGATCGAGCCCGACGACATGGTGGCCGCTGTCGGCCAGATAATCCATTAGCGCCAGCCGCCACTCCTTATAGTCTTCTACGATCAAGATATTCATATTTGGGTGGGGGCATGATTTATTTTTCTGTCGAGTGGGCCTTGCCGTGCAGGAGGTTTTACATCTGTACCGCATATTTATACGGTATAAAAAACGACATATGCTCACGAATACTCACAAATCGACGGGTCGAAGCGGGAGAAAAGGCTTTATGCCGGGGCAGGGTTGATGCAGGTCAGCCCGCGGGGCCTGTTCCCCTGATCGGGTCGGCCGGCATGGTATCCGCATCGGGTGAGGTGCGCGCACAAATCCCCGCGGCAGCGAAAGCATGCCGTGGGGACGCCGGTCAACTGGCGGACGGCTGGTGCAGGCCGAAGCGTGATCAGGCCTCAGTTGCCGCTGCGCGACCAGCGGGTCTTGTGGCCGAACTGCTGCCGGTTGTCGGTGAACTTGAGCTGTTCGAGCGCCAGGCGCCAGACCGGCGCGGTGTGCAGTCCGGCCTGGGGATGGCGCCCGATATAGCACTGCAGCGCCCGGTCGCGCAGGTCCTGCTCGAGCAGGATGGCGCGGGCGGTGAACTGCAGGCCGCAGATCTCGTGCACGGCCTGTGGCTGGCCGCTGATGGTGCCGGCCACCTGCGGCCGGTCACGCATGTGACGGCCATGCCGGGTCTCGCCGCTGCTCAGGATCAGCAGTGCGACGTCGGCCTGGTCGAATGCATAGAAGCAACTGGCTGCCCACGGGCCATTGGCGTCACAAGTGGCGAGGCTGAGCACGTGGTGGCCGAGGATGAAGTCGCGGATCGTCGCGGGCAGGGGCGGCATGGCAGGACCTGGTTCCGGCTCAGTCGCGCCGCATCGGCACGAAGCGGACGCCGTTGCGTTCGGTCTCCGGGCCGCTGACACAGAAGCCGAAGCGCTCGTAGACCGGCACCGCATGCAGCGACGAGTTGACGGTGAAGGCGCCGTACTCGCCCGGGCGGCGTGCCTCCGCGAGCGCATGCTCCCACAGGGCACGGGCGATGCCGCGCCGGTGCTCGTCGGGGGACACGAACAGGTGGTGAACGTGAGTGCGGTCGCGCAGCGCGATCACGCCGCGCAGGGTGTCGCCGCGGGTGGCGGTGTAGTAGCGGAAAGCCGGGTCTGCAATCAGGGCGGCAATCGAGGACGGATGCAGTGAATACAGGAACGGACCGACCTGCTCGTCATCCGGTGTGGCGACAAAATGGCTGGCCAGTGACCGGATCAGCGCGCTGATGCTGTCGACCCGGGAAGATTCGGCAAGGCCGATGCGCAAGGTGTCCGGCATGGTTCAGATCCTGGATAAACGCCCACTGTACCAGTTTGCCCGCTGGCCACGGCGAACGGCTGCGTTCCGCGCGCCCGGCCGGGCGCGCGGTGCTGCCTAGACGGCGGCCGTATGCAGGTGCTGCGCCACGCAGGCCAGTTTCTCGCAGGTTTCGGTCCATTCCCGTTCGGGCGTGGACAGCGGCACCAGTCCGGCGCCCGCCTGCAGCCAGCAACGATTGCCGTCGCGGTACACCGAACGCAGCACCAGGGCGGCATCGAGCGCGCCATCGCTGTCGACGATCATCACGCAGCCGCTGTACAGCCCGCGCGGCTGTGCTTCGTGGCGGCGAATGCTGTCCAGTGCCTCGCGCTTGGGAATGCCCGAGGCGGTCACGGCCGGGAACAGTTTCTCGAACGCATCCCAGGCATGGCAACCGGTGGCAAGCTGGCCACGCACCCGCGATGCCAGATGCTGCACGCTGCCGCGCCGGCAGACGTCCATGAATTCGCTGACACCGAGCGAGTCGGTATCGCAGAAGGCCGACATCTCGCTCATTGCCAGCTTGACCGACACCGCATGCTCGGCAATCTCCTTGGCATCACCGAGCAGTTCGCCCTGCAGCCGTGCGTCCTCGCCGGTCTCGCCGGCCAGGGCGCGCGTGCCGGCCAGCGGCTGGGTGCTGACCTGGCCGCGGGCATCGACCTCCACCACCGTTTCCGGGCTGAAACCATAGGCCTGGAAATCGCCGTCACGCAGCAGGAACGAGCGTGCCGGCGTGTTGGCGCGGCGTCCTGCCAGGTAGCTGGACACCATATCCAGTGATGACGGCACTTCGACTGCGCGCGACAGGATCACCTTCTGGTAGTCACCGGCCTGCATTTCACCGACGGCGGCGGATACCTGCTGTTTGAAGCGGGCTTCGGCCTCGCGGTTTTCCAGTACGCCGATCGCCTTGCCCAGGGGGGACCGGGTCGGGATGTCCCCGGCCATGACCAGGGCAGCCAGCCCGGGCAGGGCCGCGGGGTCGAGGCTGCGGATCAGGGCCAGCCCGTCGCGCAGGCGGATCTCGCTCTGCGGGATGGACAGGCGCAGCAGCGGCTCGCCGTCGCTGGTGGCATGAATGCCATAGGCCAGGTGTGCAAACTCGAACGTGGCACGGCCATAGGCCCGCCAGTCAGTGAACGGAATGTCGGCAAGCGCCTCGGCGATGCCGGCGCACGGGCGACTGCCTTCACGCGAGGTGCCGTTGCTGTGATGCACCGTTCCCCGGGCGTCGACGACCAGGCTCAGTGCCGCATCCATGCCGATACTCCACTCGCCGCGACACTCGTACAGCGTGTAGTGCCGGGTCGGCAGCTTGCCGGCCAGCCGGGCAGCCAGCTCCAGCGGCGCGCTGTTCACCCTGATCTGCTGCTCGGCGTAGCGGCGGAGAGGGGGCGCGCGGTCTGCGGCCATGGCCAGCGCGACCAGGCGCCGCCGGTCGATCTTGCCGACCGGTGTCAGCGGCCAGGCGTGGAGGGTTTCGATCTGGTCCGGCAGCATGAGGCGGCCCAGCCCGCGCGCACTCAGCGCCTGATTCAGCGCCAGACCGTCGGGTATCCGTTCCCCCGCAGGCTGCACGAAGGCGCAGATCCGCTCGCCAAGCAGCGGGTCGGGAACCGCGACCACGATCGCCGCCTGCACGCCGGGCAGTGCGCACAACTGGGACTCGATGTCGGCGATGGCGATTTTTTCGCCGCTGCGCTGGATCTGTTCCTTCAGCCGGCCTTCGACGATCAGGTTGCCATCGCCATCCCGGCGCACCAGATCGCCGGTGCGGTAGAAGCCATCGGCGGTAAAACTGAGTGCATCCTGCTCCGGCGCGCGGTAGTAGTGCCGGATGGTATACGGCCCCCGCGTCTGCAGCTCGCCGGCCATGCCCTCGTTGACCTCGCGGCCCTGCTCGTCGACGATGCGCAGCCTGTCCCAGGATGACAGCGGGCGCCCCTGGGTATGGAGAATGGTATTCAGCGGATCATCCAGCCGGGTGAAGCACAGCAGGCCTTCCGCCATGCCGAACACCTGCTGCAGGCACGCGCCGGACAGGCCGGACAGCTGCCGCGCCAGCGCCGGCGCCAGCCGCGAGCCGCCAACCTGCAGGACGCGCAGACTGGACAGGTCGCTGGTTTCCCATTCCCGTGCCTGTGCCCACAACTGTGCCAGCGGCGGCACCAGGGCCAGATGGGTGACCCGCTCGCGTGCGATCAGCGGCATGGCCACATCGCAACTGGCGGTGGCCGAAAGCACGACCGTGCCGCCGCAGGCCAGCGTTCCGAACACGCCCGGGCACGCCAGGGTGAAATTGTGGGCGGCCGGCAGCACGGCCAGGTACACGCTGTCGCTGCCCAGCGCGCACAGCGCTGCCGAGGCGGTGAAATTGTAGAAATAGTCGGCGTGGGTGCGCGGAATCAGTTTCGGCGTACCGGTCGTGCCGCCGGACAGCAGCAGCACGGCCACCTCGCCGGGCGCCGGGGCCGGCCAGCGCGCCGGTTCGCCATCGACGTCGCCGAGCGCCCGGAAGGACGACGGGCCCTCACCGGGATCGCCATCGACAATCACCTGCAGCGCCGGGCGGGTGGCCGCGATGCTGGCTGCCAGCGGACGATAGTCGAAGCCGTGTGCCGTCGCGGGAATGAAATAGGCCGTCGGCTCGGCGAGGCGGCACAGTGCCTCGATCTCGCGCGAGCGCTGGGTCGGCATTGCCAGTACCGGGATGACGCCAAGGCGGAACAGGGCCAGGCAGACCGACACGAAGCCGATGCCGTTCGGCAGTTGCAGCATTGCGCGGTCGCCACGGCGCAGGCCGAGCCGGTGCAGGCCGGCCGCCAGGCGTTCAACCCGGTGGTCGAGTCCGGCGAAGGACAGGCGCTGCTCACCGTCGACCAGCGCCGTATGGTCGCCATAGCGGCGGGCCCAGAGCGGCAGGCATTCGCCCAGTGGCGGGGGCGGGGCGTCTGGAACCGGGTAGCGTGTTTTTTCCATGGGATCACCTGTCTGGATAAAAGGTTAGGGATTCAAAGTGATGCATGACCTGGCCGAGAAAGGCGCGCGGTCGCCGGGTCACATGGAAGTGGTCACCGGCCACGGTCACCGGCGGCCCGGCATGGCGCAGCCACGCCTGCCATGCCTGCACCTCGTCGCGGCTGGCTTCGCGGTCATGGCTGCCATGCAGCAGCAGCGACGGGGTGTGCACAGCCGGCGACGGCGGGGCCGGAGCATGGCGATAGCGCTCGGTGGCGCGAAAATCGGCGCGCAGCAAGGGCAGGAACAGGGCACGCAGTGCCGGGGTGGAGAGCAGTTCCGCGCCGCAGCCACCAATTTCGACCAGCTGTTCGACAAACGCCTGATCGCCGAGGTGGCTGAGTTGCCGCCTGCCCCCGAGATGCGGGGCGTGGCAGCCTGACAACACCAGGCCGGCCGGCGGCGTACCGTTCTGCTCCAGCCGGGCGCAGGTCTCGAAAGCGACCTGGGCGCCCATGCTGTGTCCGGCCAGCAGCAGCGGCCGTGGGTCTGGCAGGGTGCGGATGGCGTCGGCGAGCTGATCGGCCAGCTGGTCGATGTGCTCCGCGCAGGGCTCGCCCATGCGGTGGTCACGGCCCGGATAGGTGACCAGCGTGACGTCCAGCCCCAGATCGTCGAGCGGGTGCCAGTCGCGAAAGGCGCCGCGGCTGGCGCCGGCAAACGGGCACATCAGCAGATGCAGGGCAGCGGGCTCGCAGGCAGTGACCAGCGGGCGCAGCAGGGCAGCGCTCGCGGTCATGCCGTCGTCGTCCCGGCGGGCGGCGCGAGCAGCGCAGGGGCCGCAATCACCCGTGGCGCCGGCAGGCTGCATTCGCGGGCCGGGCCGGCGCAGCGCAGGGTCTGGCGCCACAGGCGGGCCAGCGCCAGCTGATGGGCGGCATCGAGGCCGGCCGGCAGTGCCTCGCCGTCAAGATGCCGGCGCAGTGCCTGCAGCAGGGTACCGACACCGGCCGGACCATCGATTTCGAACGCCTGGCGCCAGTCTGCCGGCGCCGGATGCAGGATCAGGGTGGACGGGCGGGCAAGATGGGCGCCGCCCGGGCCGGCGGCGGCGTGATAGAGACTGTGGCTGGCCTCGCGATGTTGCGGATCGTGCAGCGCCGGGGTCCACAGCACCGGCCCGTGGCTGGCTTCCAGCGACAGGTAGCCGGCCGGCCAGCCCAGCGTGAGCTGATGCATGACCAGGCTGTGCAGGTCGGGATCATCGGGGTCCAGATAGGATTGCAGCCTCAGGGTGGCCATGCCGCCGGCCAGTTGCAGCCGCAGGGTATGGAAGGCCGGGTCGTCGCCGTCAGGCAGGCGCTCGACCGTGGCGGTGTCGGTGCCGCTCGCCAGCAGCAGCAGGTCCAGCGATGAATACAGCAGCTGCCGGCTGGTGACGAGATGCGCGAAGCGGGGGGCTTCGCCGTCGAGCAGCCGGCGCACGCGCTGCGCACGGTCGATCCAGCAGCGGCCGGCCGGGGTGTGCGGATAGAAACTGTTGACCCAGTAGACAAGGCGGCGCTGTGCTGCCAGCGCCTGCAGCGGGGCGATGTCGTCCGGGTGCAGCGGATGCTCCTGCAGCACATGCATGCCGCGTTGCAGGAAGGTTCTGGCCAGGGCGCTGCCGGCACCGCCGGCCACGGTGGATCGCACCACCACGCAGACCATGTCGATATCGTCTGGTACCTGTTCCGGCGCGGTATACAGCGGAATGCCGAAAGCGTGCGCCAGTTGCCGGGCCCGGGCGCTGCCGGTGGCCAGCAGTCCGGCCAGCTCCAGCCCGGGCTGCGGCTCGATAAAGGCATTCAGGTACAGTTCGCCGAACTTGGCGCCGGCAACGAGTACCCGCCGGTTCCGGGTGGTCGGGGTGCTCATGCGGTCTCCCTGATTTCGTGGTGCTGCCGCCACTGCCCGAACAGCGTGGCGACCTGTTGTGCCAGCCGGTCGTCCATCACCAGTTGCCAGTGATCGCCGTCCAGCGTGTGCCGCTCGGCCCCGGCCGCCCAGTCCTGCCAGTCGTGCCCGGCGGGTTGCCACGCGGTCGGGCGGTCGGCCGCGCTCAGCCACAGGCACGGGATCGGCAGCGGCGCCGGCCGCGGGTGGCAGACCAGCAGCGCCAGCAGGTATTCGATGCGCTGCAGCCACTCGTGCGTCTGCGCCGGGTCCGGTGCGGCGGGCAGCAGGCCGGCCGCCGTGGCGTTGTGCAGGAAGCAGGCGAGCTGCTGTCCGGGGTCCCGCTGCGCCAGGTCATCGGGCAGCGACACCGCGATGCGCCCCTGCGCCAGCAGGCGCAGCAGGGCCGTGCGATCCGGGCAGCGGAAATCCTCGCGGCAGACCGGGTCGAGCAGGACCAGCGATACCGTTTCTCCCTGTTCGTGCAGCAGGCGCGCTGCCTCGGCGGCCACGAAGGTGCCGTAGGACCAGCCGAGCAGCGCATACGGGCCGTGCGCCTGCTGGCGGCGTATCGCGGCGACATGGTGTGCGGCCAGTGCCGTCAGCGTGTCCGTGCGCGGCGCGTCTGTCGCCTGCAGGCCGAACACCTGCCGGTCCAGCCGCCTGGCCAGTGGCAGGTAGGCGCCGACTTCGCCATCCGAGGCATGGAACATGAACAGCGACCCGGCATGGCGTCCCGATGCCAGCAGCAACGGCATGTCGCCGCTGCCGCTGGCCGGCAGTGGCTGCAGCGTGGCGCAGAAGTCGGCCAGCAGCGGATGTGCAAACAGGTTTTGCAGGCTGGCGCCGTGCACCCCGTCGCGATGGAGTCGCGCGACCATGCGGGTGGCGATCAGGCTGTCACCGCCGCACAGGAAGAAATCGCTGTCGCGGCAGATGTCCTGCGACAGCAGGCTTTGCCAGGCCGCGATAACCTGCGCCTCCAGTGCCGGCTGCGCCACGGCCGTGGCCCGGCCCGGCCCGGGGGCGGCCACCTCCGTCGCTTCGCCCTGCGGCAGTTGTTCGCACTGGCGCAGTTGCAGCGCGGGCAGGCTGATGCCGGGCTGAGCGCGCAGCCAGCGCTCGACCTGGCGCGTGTCCAGCCGGGCGACGTGTTCGGCCCGGGCCAGCACCAGATGCTGGCGCATCGGCGAGCGTTCCTGCTCGGGCCAGTTCAGTTTCAGGGCAAAGCCGGCCTCGGTCAGGGCATCGCGCCACTGCGGCAGGTCGAGCATCGGCTTGTCGTCGTCGACGCGGAAATCCTGGTAGCCGTTGAGACTTTCGATAAAACCGATGCTGGCCATCTGCAGCACGCTGTCGCGTTCGGTTGCCTCGATCAGCAGCAGCCAGCCACCGGGTTTCAGCAGGCGTCCGAGGCGACGCAGCGAATGCACGACATGGCTGGCATCGTGCAGGACGTTGACGGCGACGATCAGGTCATAGCCGTCGTCGGCATGGGCGTCGTAATCGACCGGCCGGTTGATGTCGAACAGCGCGTAGCCGACTTCGGGCCGGTCGGCAAAGGCCTGTCTGGCACTGTCCAGAAACAGGGTCGAGACATCGGTGAAGCGATAGCTGTGCAGGCGGCCGGCCAGCGCCGGCAGCAGGTGACGGGTGGTCGCCGCCGTGCCGGCGCCGACTTCCAGCACCCGCAGATCGTCGCGTTCGCCGGCCAGTGCCGCCGCGAGTTGCGCCGCGCTCCGGTTCAGGCAGTCGCTGACCGGATTGTCGCTGTACAGGCAGCGTGCGATCTCGTCGTCATCGTCGAACAGCAGGGCCAGCGGCGACTGTGTGCCCGTGAGCAGCGCATCGTGCCGGGTGATGCAGGTTTCCAGATAGCGGCCCAGCGTGCGACTCCAGCCGGCCTGTGGCAGCGGGGCGGCCTCGGGCTGCGGCTGCAGCGGGCGCAGGCAGACGAAAGTATCGCCCTCGCGCCGCAGGTCACCGTGCGCGCACAGCATGGCCAGCCACTGCCGCAGCAGCCGGCCATATTGCGGCAGTGCCTGCAGGCGGGCGTGGACTTCCGCCACGTCATGGGCCTGGCCGGCCTGGCTGAACAGGCCGTGACGGTGCAGTGTGCCGGTGATGCCGGTGCGGGCGCGGGCTTCCAGCCAGGTCCAGGTGGCATCCACTTCCGCCGACTGTGCCGGGTCCAGCGTTGGCAGCAGTAGCGGCGTCAGGGGCGAGAAGGCCGGGGTGATCACCGGGACACTGTCGTCCGCGACCAGATCCAGCATGATGGCGTGGCCGTCGGCAGCGGGTCTGGCCGCTGCCCGGGCAATGCCGGGGCAGCGGCACAGCAGGTCTTCCAGCGTGCGCAGGTCGGGGCTGTTTGCGTCCTGTTCGCTCAGCGGCCAGCGCTGGCGGGGGAAGTCATCCAGCCTGCCATCCTCGTGCTGGCGCACGAGTCCTGCCCGGATCATGCGTGCCGGCTCGGCGACCAGACCACGCAGCAGGGCGCAATAGTCGTCGAACATGGCCGCGGCCGTGCCGTCTGCCAGAACGTCATCCATGCAATACCAGCTGAAAACCAGTTCGCCGTTGATCTCCATGACCTGGTGATCGAGCCAGACCTGCGGCGTCTGGGTAAAGACGTGGACCGGATCGCCGAGCAGGCCGGTCATGGCCTGGTCGATGCTCTGACCGTCCAGCGACATGCCGAGCATGCTGGTGAACACGACCGGCATCAGTGGCTGCCGGTTTTGCGCCCGGCCCCGGCCCAGCTCGCGCATCAGTTCCACACCATTGACCTGGCTGTGCGCCAGGTGCTGCCACAAGCGCTGCTGCGTCTGGCGGATGCTGTCCTGCAGCGGAGACGCATGGGCCAGATCGAAGTCGATCAGCAGCACCGAGGTGAAATCGCCGATCAGGCCGGGAACCTGCGGGTGGTCCGGGCGGCGGTTGAAGAAGGTCAGATTGAGGGTAAAGCGCGGGTGCCGGCTCCAGCGCTCCAGCGTATGGGCGAACAGGGTCAGCAGCGCGGCCGACGGCGTGACACCCCAGGCCTGCCACTCTGTTTTCAGCCGCTGCCAGTCCGCCTGCGGCAGGCGGGCCTGGCAAGGGGTAAAGGTCGGCGGCATGCCGCTGCGCACCCTGCATGCCGGCAGCCGTGGCGCCGGCGGCAGCTGTGGCAGCAGGTCCTGCCAGTAGCGCCATGAAGCGCGCCAGGCCGGTTGCCCGCGTCGTGCCTGCTCCGCCAGCACGTAGTCGCGGAACCCCAGTTCGAGCGGCGGCAGGATGTCGCCACGATAGGCATGGGCCAGATCGTCCATCATGACCTTGAAGCTCTGCACATCGAACAGCAGCAGGTCCAGGTTCATGTGCAGGCGGTAGCGGCGGTCGTCGATTTCGCTGATGACCAGCTCGAACAGCGGCCAGCGGTCGGCCGGCAGGACGCGGCTGGACAGTGCGTCCCGGGTTTCGGCCAGTGCCGTTTCCTGCTGTGCCGGGGTCAGCGCGCGCAGATCGTGGCGTTGCGGCCGATAGTCCGGCACCCGGGGCAGGATGCGCTGGCGGCCATCGGCGTCGATCACCATGCGCAGCATGTCATGGCGCTGTATCAGGCTGTTCCAGGCGCGCTCGAAGCGCGGCAGTTCGAAGCGCTCGTGCTGCAGATCCCACTCGAACACCACATGGCAGGCCACCCCGCCATAGTCGATCAGGTCGGTGCGCCCCAGCCAGTACGCATGCTGGATCGGGGTCAGCGGGAAGGGATCGAAGCGACGGGCCGCATCGTGAACCAGCGGGGCGGTCGCGGCCAGGTCTGCCTGCGGGGCCGAGGCAGCGATCAGGCGCGCCAGCCCGGCCAGCGTCAGTTCGCGATAGGCGCTGCCGGCATCGAGGCGGATGCCGAACTGGCACTGGACTGCGCTGCCCAGCTCAAGGAACAGCAGCGAGTCGAGACCCAGTTGCAGCAGATCGCGTTGCGGCGTCAGCTGCGCCGGATCATCGAGACGCAGCTGGGCTGCAACATGGGCGCCGAGCCAGCGGATCAGGGCATCGGTGTCATGCGGATCGCAGCCGGCTGGCGGGGGGAGGCTGGCCGATGCGCTGGCCGGGGGCAGAGGCCGGGATGCGGCCGTCGTGGCGATGCCCAGCCATTCACGCCGGACCGGATCGAGTCGTTGCGGCACGACCCGCATCGCCAGCCGGTAGGGCGCTCCGCGCATTACCGCCTGTTCCAGGTGCCACAGGCCCTCGGCCGTACCGAGGGCGCCCATGCCGTCGGTGGCGAGCCGGTCCAGCAGGGCGGCATCGGCGGCATGACCCACGTCGGCCCAGGCGCCCCAGGCCATGGAAATGACGGTCAGGGCACTGCCGGCAGGAGCGGACTGCGCCAGTCCGTCCAGATAGGCGCTGGCCAGGGCATGCGCGCCCTGGCCCGCCGCGCCCAGCGCGGCGGCAGCGGAGGAATAGAGCAGCAGATAGCGTCCCTGATGCGCAAGCAGCCAGTCGTGCAACTGGTGTGCGGCTTCCGCCTTGAGTGCCAGTACCGGTGCCAGTCGTTCGGGGGTGAGCAGGGCCAGCGGCACATCGTCGAGCCGGCCGGCGGCGTGAATGACCCCGTCGATGCCGCCATCGGCCTGCAGCTCGTGCAGTGCGGCGGCCAGATGCATCGGGTCCGCCACATCGCAGCGCAACCAGCGCAATTGGCAGGCATGGCGGCTGCTGACGGCATGGCGGAAATCGGGCCAGTCAGAGGCAGCGTGTGGCGCCAGCAGGGCAATGCGCGTTGCGCCCTGCCGTGCCAGCCATTCGACGCTGATCCGGCCCAGCCCGCCGAAGGCGCCCGTGACCAGATGCCAGCCCTCGCTGCACAGGCTGCCGGCCGGCAGGGCCGGCGCCATATGCGTCTGCAGCGCCAGGCGGGGCTGCAGTGCCTGCCCGTCGCGCATGGCGATCCAGCATGAGCCGGCTGCCGCGCCCACGGCGGCCGGCAGCGCCGCCCAGTCTGCGTCGAGGGCAAGGTCGATTGCCACGATCTGCCGTCCGGGCTGCTCGATCGCCGCCACGCGCAGCAGGCCCCATGCCGCACGGTGTGCCGGCTGGACCCGGTCGCCATCGCGGAGTGCCCAGGCGGCCCGGGTGATCACGAACAGCGGACGGCGCGCCGGATCGGCCAGCGCTTCCAGCAACGGACCGGTCATGTCCCGCGTTGACGGCGATGCCGGGTCCAGCGGCAGCAGGATTCGCGCCGCCTGCGACGAAAAGGTGAACCCGGCCTGTTGCAGCGCGTCAGTCATCGCCGCGCAGGCGTCTGGCAACGAAAAGTCGCCGTGATCGGGGACCGGGGCCAGCCCGGACGGGACCCACTGCCAGTCGTAATGCGTGTCCGGCGCCGGTTGCGGGCCCGGCAGCCCGGGCTGCGGCGCGGTACCGGTCAGGGAACGCCAGCATCCGGCCGCGTCGCAGCCCTCGATTTCAAGCCGGGCCTGGCCAAAGGCCGCCCCCTGCCAGTGCAGCCGTACCTGCGACAGCCAGTCCGGCGCGCTGGCCGGCATGTCCGCCGGCATGCCGGGCCGGCCATCGCCATGGCGGTGTGACAGCACATCGCTGACCTGGCGCAGCCGTTCCTGCCAGGCATCATGCTGGCCGGCGCAGTCGGACCAGTCCGCCAGATAGCAGCCGTCGCGGGTCAGTGCCTGGCCGAGCCGCGCATCCGGGTCGCTGTCGCCCGGCGCGGCCAGTCTGGCAGACATGCCGCCGGCGACACGGGCCAGCAGGATGTGTTCGCTGATCTGCGCGGTCGGGCTGCCGTCATCCGGCAGCCAGTCGGTCCGGGCAAAGCCGGCCGCGCGGCACTGTGCCGCCCAGTGTGCCGTGGACAGGAACAGGCCGCCCCCGCGGGCATCCTGGTCATGCAGTGGCAGGACCAGCGGGCCGAACACGAAATCGAACAGCCGCATCGGCCGGGTGATTTCGCGCATCAGCAGGCGGCCGCCGGCTTTCAGCAGCGGGCGCAGGTTCGCCAGGGCGCGGCCGACGTGCTGGGTGGCGTGGATGACATTGGCGGCGATGATCAGATCGTAGTCGCCGGCAGCGAAGCCCTGGGCGCCGGCGTCCTGCTGCAGATCGAAGCGGCGATAGTCGATAAAGGCGTGGTCGCTGAATTTCTGCCCGGCGCGGCGCAGGAAGATCGGCGAGATATCGGTAAAGTCATAATGCAGTGCAGGCTGCCCGGCCAGTTCCGGCAACAGCCAGGCCGTGGTGCCTCCGGTGCCGCCGCCGACCTCCAGTATCCGGAACGGCTGCGGCGGCCGGCGGTCGGCCTGCCGTTCCCGCATCAGGCCGGTCACCACGCCAGCGGCAATCTGGTTGAAGTAGCGGCCGAAGCTGAATTCCTGATACAGCACCTCGACGCCGCTCGATGCGCCGTCGGGGAAAATCACCGCCACCGGTTCGAGCTGACCGCTCATCATCGCGTACAGGCTGTCGCCCGCCCGGGCCAGGGTGTCGGCAATGACATCCAGTCCTTCGCAGTAGCTGCGCAGTTCCAGCAGCAGCGTGTCACGCCGGGCGTGGGGAACCGGTTGCGCCGGCAGGTAGCACTCGCCGTCACGGCGGTAATAGCCATCCTCGACGCAGGCATCGAGCAGGCGGACCAGCAACTGCCGGTGGCGGGGCAGCAGCCGTCCGCTGCGCAGGATGCCGGTGGCGGACACCCCGTGCGCAAAGGCGTCGCCGACGCAGCGCTGCACCAGGGTATCGACGTAGATGGCATGCAGCAGGGTCACGCCGTCATACAGCGCCTGCAGCCGTGGCAGATCCAGGCTGGCGGCGGCGTGAGTGGCGACGCGGCGGCCGGCGGCGAGGGCCGCGTCGTCGGCCGTGCCGGGTCCGGTTTCTGCCGGTTCGGCTTCGCGCCAGTAGCGCGTGCGGTCGAACGGATAGCAGGGGGCATGCACCTTGCGGCCTCCCGTGGCCAGCAGGGTCTGCCATGGCAGACCGACCCCGGCGGCATACAGCTGCCGCAGCGCCAGTCCGCTCAGGGCCGGTGCCGGTTGCTGCCGCCGTGCGCTGGCGATCCAGTGGGCGCGATCCGCAGCTTCGCGCCGGCCGATCCCGGTCAGCGATGCATCGGGCCCGAGTTCCAGGCACACGCCGACGCCGTGGTCCAGTGCGCAGCGCACCGCCTGGTCATGGCGCACCGGCTCGCGCAGATGCCGGCGCCAGTAATCCGCTTCATTCAGCCGGTCGGCATCCACCACCGTGCCGAGCAGGGTGGAGATCAGCGGCAGTCGGCCGGGCGCAGCGTGGAGCGGGGCGGTCGCGTGCTGGTAGGCATCCAGAATCGGGTCGAGCAGGGCCGAGTGGGCCGCGCCGGCCACGCTCAGCCGCTGATGGCGGATCTCCCGCGCGTCGAGGACGGCGGCCAGCGCGTCGATGGCATCGCGCAGACCGGAGAACACCAGATGGCGCGGGCCATTGCACACGGCCAGATCCAGCCCCAGTTCCCCGGCCAGCGGCAGCAGTGTCGCCTTGTCGGCGAACACGGCCAGCATGGCCCCGCCGGCACATTGCTGCATCAGGGCGCCGCGGCGCTGCACCAGCGGCATGATCTGCTCGATGCTGTAGTGACCGGCGACTACCGCCGCCGCATATTCGCCCACCGAGTGACCGAGCACCATGTCCGGTTCGAGACCCAGCGCCTGCCAGTGGGCGGCCATGGCCAGCCCGAAGGCGACGATGGCCGGCTGGGCGTAGTCCATGCGTTCCAGCAGGGCGCCGTGCTGGCCGGACATGACTTCGCGCAAGGGCGGATCGAGCGGCACATCGCAGGCGGCAAGGCAGCGTTCGAGGCAGGCGGCAAAGGCGGGCGAGCCCTCGGCCATGGCCCTGCCCATGCCGGGCCAGTGCGATCCCTGGCCGGTGAACAGCCAGAGCTGCCTGCCGGCGACGCCGTGACCGGTCTGCAGCAGGATGTCGCTCTCGCCGGCGGCATGGGCGTCCAGCGCGGCAGCGGTTTCCTCGCCCAGCGGCACGGCCAGCCGGAAAGCCAGGTCCAGTTGTCGCCCGTGCAGCGCGGTATGTGCCAGGTCGCCGGGCGGGGTGTGGCGCATGGCTGCGGCATGGGCGGCAGCCAGTCGTCGCAGGGCGCCGTCGCTGGCCGCACTCAGCAGCAGCGTGCCCTGGCCGCTGGGTGTGTCGTCACACGCAGCGTTGGCGCGCAGTGCCTCGGGGAGGGCGGCCACGATCATGTGGCAGTTGGTGCCGCCGATGCCGAACGAGGACACGCCGGCCAGACGTTCGGCACCGGTCCATGGCGTGGCGGCGGATGGCACATGGAACGGACTGGTTTCCAGGGCCAGTGCCGGGTTGGCCTGGCGGAAATGCAGGCTGGGCGGAATCATCCCGCGTTCCACCGCCAGTACCACCTTGATCAGGCTGGCAATGCCGGCCGCCGTGTCCAGGTGGCCGAGGTTGCCCTTGACCGAGCCCAGCGCGCAGCGCGGGCCGCCATGGCGACCGGCAAAGGCACCGCGCAGCGCTTCCAGTTCGACCGGATCGCCGAGCGGGGTTGCGGTGCCGTGCGCCTCGATCAGACCGATCTGCGTGCAGTCGACCCGGGCGAGCATCAGGGCTTCGCGGATCACCTCGCGCTGGCCGGCCACCGACGGCGCGGTATAGCCGACCTTGCGGTTGCCGTCGTTGTTGACTGCGCTGCCGCGCAGCACGGCCATGACCGGATCGCCGTCGCGCAGCGCGTCGCCCAGCCGGCGCAGGGTCACCACACCGACGCCATTGCCGGGGAAGGTGCCCTGTGCCCCGGCATCGAAAGGCCGGCAGTGACCGTCCGGCGAGAAAATCATGCCCGGCTGGTGGAGATAACCGGCCTGCTGCGGAAAGGAGAGTGCCACGCCGCCGGCGATGGCCATGTCGCATTCGCCGGCGCGCAGGCTTTCGCAGGCCAGATGTACGGCGACCAGCGAGCTGGAGCAGGCGGTCTGCACCGACAGCGCCGGGCCGCCGAGATTCAGCTTGTAGGCGACGCGGGTGGCGAGGTAATCCTTGTCGTTGCCCATCAGCGACTGCAGCCCCCTGACCTGTGCCACCTCGGCAATGCGCAGCGGTTCGCGGCCCGGATAGGTACTGACCCGTGCCGAGCCGAACACGCCGGTCTTGTGCGGCACGTCCCGTGGTGCGTAGCCGGCGTGTTCCAGTGCATGCCAGGCGGTTTGCAGGAACAGCCGCTGCTGCGGGTCCATCGACTCGGCCTCCTGCCGCGAGTACGAGAACAGCGCGGCATCGAAGGCATCGGCCTCGTCGAGCACGGTGCCGACATTGACGAAATCCGGCGCGTCGACGGTGGCGGCATCCAGCCCGGCATCCAGCAGCGCCTGGCGCGAAAAGCGGCGGCTGCACTCGCGCCCGTCGAGCAGGTTCTGCCAGAAAGCCTCGCTGTCGGCCGCCTCCGGGAAGCGGCAGGCGAGGCCGATGACGGCAACCGGTTCGCTGTCCGGGTAGTACTGCTCCAGCAGGGTCTCGATATCAGGGGCCGGGCAGGGGACGGAAAGGGCGTTAGCCATGTTGGGCATCCTGAAGGGGAGGAGTGGCGGAAGTGGTGCGGCGAAGCCGGCGGCACAGCCGGCTGGCCGGCCACAGGCTGAGAAGGGCCAGCGCGGCGAGCAGGGCCAGAACCGGGCGATAGCCGGTGTCGTGGGCCAGACGCAGCGAGGCCATCGAGGCAAGCATGGCGACGGCCATGTCGGTGGACTGGAACAGGGCGTAGTCCGACGCGGGCTGGTGCGGACGCACCAGTCCCATCAGCGCGTTGTACAGGGTGACGAAACCGATGGCGGCGGCGACATTGACCAGCCCGAACAGCAGCAGCCAGGCCGATGGCCTGAAGTGCGGATAGCCGAGGGCGAGCAGGGTGGCCAGCGCGGCATGCAGCACCATCACCGGCAGCAGACTGCGCCAGGCGCCAATGCGCCGGGCCAGCAGCCCGCCGAGCAGGATGCCAAGGCCACTGGCCAGCGTGCTGTACAGGGTGATGGCTTCGCCCAGCTCGGTCAGGCTCAGTCCCTGGTCGACCAGCAGCACGGTCTGCAGGCCCAGCAGGCCGCGCATCGCCAGGTAGTAGATCGCCGTCAGCGCCAGTGCCGGCCACAATGCGCGCAGGCTGTGCAGGTCGAGCCTGGCCGGTCGCTGGCCGGCCATCGGCCGGGTCGGGCGCCGCAGCAGCAGGGGCGGCACCAGCAGCAGCAGCGACAGCGCTGCCATGGCGAAGAAACCACGCTGCCAGCCGGCGTGCTGGGTGATGGCCAGAAAGGCAAAGGCACCGAACGGGATGCCCAGATAGCTGCCGCCAACCTGGGCGGCATTGGCGAACGGCCGGCTGCGGTCATCGGTGGTGCAGATGGTGATGCCGTTGGCGTAGATGCCATGGCTGGCCGACAGCAGGGTCAGCAGCGTCAGCGCCAGCACGATCGTGACCACCGAGTGGTCCGGCGGCAGCAGGCCGATGGTCGCCAGCAGCGCGGCCATGCCCAGCTGCAGCAGGACCAGACTGCCCTGATAGCGGTTGCCGAGCAGCGACAGCGCGTGGCGTTCGCACCATGGCGCCCACAGGAATTTGCCGACCCACGGCAGCAGGGTCAGCGACAGCCAGCTGAGCTGGGCCAGATCCAGGCCGGCATGGCGGAAATAGCCGACCACGCCCTGCAGGACCAGGGCGGTGACCATGCCCTGGTGCAGGTAGTAGCACCAGTAGGGAAGATAGCGTGTCATCGGGGGGGCTCCTGCCGGCGCTGGCGGCGCGGCAAGCGCCGCTGCGGTTCCGTGCCGGTGGATGGTGGCTGGCCGCCGAGACGGGCCGCCAGCGCTTGCGGGGACGGATGGGCGAACAGGTCGGTGACCTGCAACTGGCCATGGCCGGCCTGTTGCAGCCGGACATGCAGTTGCACCAGCTTCAGCGAGGTCGCACCGGCATCGAAGAAATTCTGCCGTGGCAAGATCGGCTGGCCGACCACCTGCCGGAAATGGGCGCACAGCTGGGCCACGCGTGCCGCGTCGTCGACCGACGGGGCGGCCGGCGGCCGGTCGACCACTGCCACAGGGGCCGGGCCGGCCGGCCGCAGCGGCGTTGCGCGCGGCAGCAGCGTGTCCAGCGCCAGCTGCCAGGCGTCGTCGTCGACTGCCAGCCGGCGCAGCAGGGCGCCGTATTGCTGGAACATGGTGCGCAACTGTGCCGGCTCGAACAGCGCCTCCACCGCATCCCAGTTGAAGCGGAGCTCGCCTTCGGATTCATAGACCTGGTGATCCAGCCAGACCTGTGGCGTCTGCGAAATGCCCCGGCGCGGCGTCAGCCACGACGCATGGGCGAGAAAACGGCCATGGTCGAAGCCGAGCGCGCTGGTGAATACCACCGGCATGGCGACGGCGGCCCGGCCCTGTCGCTGCGCCAGTTCGCGCATCAGTTGCAGTGCGGAGACCTCGCGATGCGCCAGGTCCTGCCACAACTGGCGCTGCAGGCCCTGTGCGCTGTCCAGCCAGTTGCCGGCCGGCTGCCAGGCGAGCAGCAGCAGCGAGGTGAAATCGCCGAGCAGGTGTTCGATCTGCGCATGCACCGGCTGGCGATCGAACAGGGTCAGGTTCAGGCACAGCGCGCGTTGCGCGCTCCAGGCCGACAGGACGGCGGCGTAGGTGGCCAGCAGCAGCGCCGACGGCGTCAGCCGGGCCGCGCTGGCGCGTGCTTTCAGTGCCTGCCAGTCGGCGGCCGGCAAGTGGTCGGACAGGCGGACGAAGTCCGGGACGCCGACGCTGGCCGGATCGCAGCGCAGCGGCAACTGCGGCGGTGGCGGCAGCCGGTCCAGGCGCTCGCGCCAGTAGGCCAGCGAGGCCTCACTCGCCTGCTGCCCGGCAACATGGACCCGGTAGTCGCGGAAACCGATTTCCAGCGGTGGCAGGGTGCAGGCCGGTTGCAGATAGCACTGTTCCAGCTCCGCCAGCAGGATCTGCATGCTCAGGCCGTCGAGCAGCAGATTGTCCAGGCACAGATAGAGCCGGAAATGACCGTGTGCGTCTTCTGCCGCCTGCAGATCGAACACCGGCCAGCGGCCAGGGTCGAGCACCTGGCGCGACAGGCGCCGGTACAGATCGTCGGCATCGTCGAGACGGGCAAAGCGGTGGCGCGGCAGTACGAACGGCGGCACCGTGGGCAGCACTTGCAGCTGGTCGTCGCGCACCACGGCGCGCAGCATGTCATGGCGCTGGATCAGCCGGTTCCAGGCTGTCTCGAAACGGCCGACATCCAGCTTGCCGGCGTCGAACTCGACAAAGAACTGCGATCCCACGCCACCGAGGGCAAACCCCGGCTGGCGGCCGACCAGATAAGCCTGCTGCACGTCGGTCAGGGCGAACGGCAGGTGGCGCGATGCCGGGTCGGGACGCAGCGCCGTGGCGGCCGGCGGCGGCCGATGCTGCAGCGTGGCGGCGAAGGCGGCCAGCGTCGGGGCCGCGAACAGGTCGCCCAGTGTCGCCTCGTAACCGGCCCGTTCCAGTTCGCCGATCAGGCGTGTGGCCAGCAGGCTGTCGCCGCCAAGCTGGAAGAAGTCGCTGTGACGCTGCAGGTCGGGGACGGCCAGCAGCGTCTGCCAGATTGCGGCCAGCGTCAGTTCGGTCGCACTGCCGGGGGCGTCCTGTCCGGCCGGGCACGCCGCCGGCGGAGTGCAGCGGGCGATCAGCGCCTGATGATCGATCTTGCCGTTCGCGGTCAGCGGAAAGGCATCAAGGAAATACAGCCGCTGCGGCAGCATGTAGGCCGGCAGTTGCGCCGCCAGTGCTGCGCTCAGCTTGCGCGGGTCCGGCCGTGACAGTGCCGCTGGCGCGCGCAGGACAAAGCGCTGCAGTTCGTCCACCCGGTCTGCGCGTTCGCCGTGCAGGCCCCGGGCCTGGAAGTGTGCCTGCCAGGCGGCGGCGTCCATCAGGCTGGCGGCGGCGGGAAGGCCGTCCGTCGCCAGCAGATCGGCACTGACCAGAGCCAGGGCCGACGGGGCGTGTCGTTCCAGCACCAGCAGCAGGGCACCCGGTGCGGCCAGCCCGGCCAGTTGCGTCAGCCCGTCGGCCCCGAGCCGGTGCAGGGCGTTGTTCGCCCAGACCACATCGGCGGTGTGGGCCAGCGCTGCCAGTTCGGCGGCGCTGGCGTGACGGGCGCTGGCATGCGGGTATGCGGCCAGACCGGCGCTGGCACCCCGTACCCGGTCCCGGGAGTCGTCGAGTGCGATATAGCTCAGCTGGCCGGCATCCAGCCGTTGCAGCAGCAGGTGCCCGCCCAGAGCGCTGCGTGCGCCGATCTCGATCAGCCGCAGCGGGCGGCGCAGGGTCTGCGCCAGCCCGGCCAGCACACCGGCGAAGGCCACGATGGCGCGCCGTGTGCCGGCGCTGTCCAGCAACCGCCGTTCGGGTGCCCAGAACGGATGGTCGAGCAGGGTGTGGGCCGGCTGCCGCCCGTGCAGGATGTCGGCCAGCGTGGCGTGGTGGTCGCCCAGGGCGTCGGCCATGGCCTGCAGCGGACTGTCGGCCGGCGGCTGCCAGCCCGCTGCATCATGGCGTGGTCCGCGCCGGCAGGCGTGGCCATCGCGGACCAGCCGGCCGTCGGCGCACAGCAGTTCCAGCCAGCGGCTGAACAGTCCGTACCAGGCGGCGCTGGCGCCGTAGTGCATCGCGACCAGCCCGGGATCGAGCGGGGTGCGGAAATCCACGCCGTGGCGCTGCAGATGGTCGTGCAGGAAATCGGCCACCAGACGGCGAATGGCATCCTCACCGGGGTTGGCCGGATCGTCGGCCAGTGGCGTGAACAGACTGCCGTAGTCGCCGGGCAGCGCCGGGTCGGCCTCCCGCCGGCTGCACAGTGACGGGCCGGCACCGACCACGAATGCGGCCAGTGATTTTTCACGCTCGCCAAGGGTGAGCGCAATGCCTGCCCGTACGCCATCGAGGCGGTTCAGCACCGCATCGATCTCGCCGAGTTCGATGCGATGGCCACCGATTTTCACCTGCCTGTCGCGCCGGCCGAGGAATTCCAGCGTGCCGTCGGGCCAGTAGCACCCCAGATCGCCGGTGCGATACCAGCGGTCGTCGCCCTTGCCGACAAACTGCTGCGCCGTGCGCTCGCGGTCATTGAAATAGCCAAGCGCGACGCCGTCGCCGCCGATCCACAACTCGCCCGCCACCCAGTCCGGGCAGTCGCGCCCGCTGCCGTCGACCACGCGGTAGCGCTGGTTGGGCAGCGGAAAGCCATACGGAATCGAGCGCCAGTGGGGCTGCACCTCGCCCACCTCATGCGCGTTGGACCAGATCGACGCCTCGGTAGCGCCGCCCATGGCGACCAGTTGCCCGTCGGCGCGGAAAGCGCGATAGCGGGCCGGCAGGTCCAGACCGATCCAGTCGCCGGACAGCATCACCAGCCGCAGCCGCGCCGGCGCCTGCCGCGCAAAGCCTTCGCTGTAGGTCAGCAGCATGTCGAACAGTGCCGGAACACTGTTCCAGACACTGATCCGGTGCCGTTCGATCAACCCGCACCAGGCTGACGGATCGCGCCGCTGCCCCTCGTCCACCAGTACCAGAGTGCCGCCGGCGGTCAGCAGGCCGAAAATATCGTAGACCGACAGATCGAAATGCAGGGCCGACAGGGCCAGCAGGCGATCGTCGGGGCCCAGCCGGTAGCGCCGGTTCAGCGCGGCGCAGGTATTGAGTGCGCCGCGGTGGGAAATCACCACCCCCTTGGGCGTGCCGGTGGAGCCGGAGGTGTAGATCACATAGGCGGGGCTGTCCGCTGCCACCGTGACCGGTGCGGGAATCGGGGCATGGCGGATGGCGTCCTGCCAGCACAGCCGGCGGGCCGGGTCCTGCTCCCCGGGACCGGGCGTGCTGTCGTCATCGCGGCTGGCCAGCACCAGGGTGATGCCGGCATCGGCATGAATCTGCCGTCGCCGGGCGGCAGGCTGTTCCAGCGGCACCGGCACATAGACCGCCCCGGCGAGCAGCACGCCCAGTACGGCCACTACCTGTCCCGTCCCCCTTGACTGGCTGATCGCCACCCGGTCACCGGCGCGGATGCCGTGTGCGGCCAGGGCGCCGGCGCAGCGTCGTGCCATGTCGACCAGCTCGTCGTAGCGCAGCGGGTGGTCACGGTGGATGACGGCAATGGCGCCCGGCGCTCGGGCGGCCCGCTCGATCACGCCCTCGTGCAGCAGGCCGGACGGCCGCGGGCCGGCCGTGGCATTGACCCGTGCCCGCTGTTCGCACTGTGCGGCGGGCATCGGATCGGGCAGCGGTTCGTGCCAGGCGCGGGCATCGTTGACCAGGTGACGGACCTGCGCGATATAGGCGTTGAACAGGGTGTCGACCAGACCGGCGGGGAACAGGGCTTCATTGCTGTCCCACTGCAGCCACACCGACGAGCCGTGCTCGAAGGCCAGGTGATCGATCCAGACCTGCGGGGTCTGCGAGATGCCCCAGCCCGGCTCGCCGAGGGCGGCGGCGGTATTGTCGCCATACAGCGGGCGGCCCAGATTGCTGGTGAACACCAGCGGGGCGCCGTGCGGATGGCGCTGTTCCTTTTTCAGCTCGCGCAGCAGCTCGACACCGGACCAGTGCCGGTGTTCGCAGGCATCGGCGAAGGTGTTCTGGTTGGCCTGCGCCAGCGTGTCGAACGCCGCGCCTTCGCCCTGCACGTCGAGCAGCAGGATGCTGGTGAAATCGGCCATCAGGCGTTCCACGGCCGGATGCAGGGGCTGGCGATCGAACAGGGTGAGGTTAAGCAGCAGCCGCGACTGTCCGCTCCAGCGCGCCAGTACCGAGGCGAAGCAGGTGGCGAGGGCCAGGGTCGGGGTGACGCCGCAGGCGCCGGCATGCTGTCTGAACGCCTGCCAGTCGGCGTGCGGCAGTTCGGCGCGGCGGCGGCTGATGCGGACCCGGGCCAGTTGCGCGGGCTCCTGTGCCAGCGGCAGGGACGGGGCGGCCGGCAGCGAGGGCAGCTTGTCACGCCAGTAGCGTTGCGCCTGTTCGCGGGCGGCAGCGGTGTCATGCTGCAACTGGGCCAGATAGCTGCGGAAATCATAATCGGCGTCAAGCGGCGGCAGCGGCTGCCCTGCGACCAGCGCGGCCAGTTCCTCGAACAGCAGGGTAAAGCTGGCCGCGTCGAGCACCAGCAGATCGAGATTGACGTGCAGCCGGTGGCGGCCGTGTGGCAGCAGCGACAGCTGGAAGTCGAAGGTTTCCCCCCGTTCGACCGCCAGCAGCCGGTGGCCGAGTCGTTCGCGCTGTTCGAGCAGGGTGCGCTCGCCTTCATCCTCATCCCGCGTACGCAGATCATGGACGGTCACGCCCTGCCAGACGGGGGCCGTGCACCAGTGTTGCCGGCCATCGGCGCTGAAGGCGACCTGCAGCATCGGGTGGCGGGTCGTCAGTGTCCGGATGGCCCGCTCCAGCGCCCCGGCATCGAGCCCGGCCCCGTCAAACTCCTGGTACAGATGGCAGCCGACGCCTCCCAGCGGCTGCCGGGAGGACCGGCCGACCAGATAGGCGTGCTGCACCGGCGTCAGTGCAAACGGCGCGCCGTCGCGCATGCCCGGCCAGACTGTCGTGACGGGGAGAATGGCCGGCGGCTGGGCACCGCCCTGCAACAGCCGGCTCCAGCCGGCCAGCGTCGGTTCGCGATACAGGTCGCGCAGCGTCAGGTGGTAGCCGCGTGAACGCAGCCGGTTCAGCCACGCCATCAGGTGCATCGAGTCCAGCCCCAGCTGCAGCAGACTGGCCTGGGCGTCGAGCTGCCCGGGTGCCATTCGCAGTTCGCGGGCCAGTTCCTGCCGCAGCGAGTCGCTGTCGACAGAAGAGGGAGGGAGGATCGGGGCCGGCAGGGATGCGCGGGGGTCAGACATGGTATGCCGCCTCTGGTCATGAAGGGGGGGCAGTCGAGCGGGGACGGAGGTCACGGACCATGGGCACGGCAAAATGGTCCACGGGTTTCAGCCGGACAATGTCAGTCGCTGTGGGGGCTGCGGAACCGCTCGAATGCAGAATCTGGAATCGCCTTACGCAATTGGCATGGCGCTGGGTGCTGAATGATAATTATTCCCTGACGGGATTCCACCCGGATCGGGCCTGCCCTGGCCCGTATCGGTCCGCAGGAGAAACGGGCCGCAAGGGCCGTCCGGCTGGCGCAGACGGTCTGCTGTCAGCGCCGTTTCAGTGTTGACGGGTTGACGCCAAATTGCTTCTGAAATGCGGCTGCGAAATGGCTGGCATTGGTGTAGCCAAGATCTGATGCAACTGTCATTACCGGGGTGTCGCGGGCCGACAGCCGCCGGCGGGCTTCATGCATGCGCTCCTGCTGGAACAGCCCGTAGACGCTGTTGTTGAACAGCAGACGAAAGCCGCGCTTCAGCTTGAGGACACTGAGGTCGGCCTCCCTGGCCAGCGCGGCGATGGTGGGTGCCTGACTGAGATCACCCAGCAGGCGGTCCCTTGCGCGCAGCAGGCGCTGGCGATCGACCAGACTGAGGTCGGCCGGACACTGGCGCCGCGCGGCGGCGTGGCCTTCCAGTGCCAGGCCGACCAGGGTCAGGCTTTGCCCCATCAGCCACAGCGGGCTGCGCCGGGCGCCGTCATCCGCCCCCAGTTCCATGACGTGCAGCGCCCGGCTCAAGCCCTGCGCCGTCGCCCGCATTTCCGCATTGTGGCCGCATGGCGCATAGCAGCGCCCGCTGCCGAGTTCCTGCTTCAGCGAGCGTTCCAGCTCCGGGGCCCAGCTGGCAAACAGGTCCGGCCGGACCGAGACGGTCACGCTCTCGAACGTTGCGGCGTGGCTGGCACGGCCCCGGCAGCCGGGGTTGTAGTTGATGCAGCCGCCGCCTTCGGCCAGCGCGTGCTCAAGCTCGCCGCAGCCGCCATGGAACGAGTAGCTGGAGCTGCCCTGAAGCGCGCACGAGAAGTGGATCCTGTCCCAGTCGTCGTGGACGTTCACGGTCATCGGTTGCCGGAGTTCGCCTTTCCAGACCAGCACGTCGACGCCGTCCTGCAGCGCAATGCGCAGCAGCCGGCAGCCGGTGTCCGGTGTGGCGTGTCCGACCGGCTGCCCGGCCAGCAGGGCCGATATCGAGGTGGAAGGCGGTTGCGGCGATGGCATGCGTGTCCAGCTCCTGTGCGGCATACCGATCCGGGCACAAGTTGGACCGGTCCGGGCGGTAATGCAAATGAGAATCTTTTATTATTCGCGCTCTTTCAATGACAGTCGAGCGGAGTTCGCTCCCGACGGGGATTCCGCCGGAAGGGCCTGCGCCACCCGGCCACAAAAGGAATGAATTGCATGCTGTGCCAAACAGACCGCGGAACAGGGGAGCTGCGCACATTGTGGCGTGTAAATCCACTAGTCATGGCGCTGTCGATGGCCCTGCTGCCGGCCTCCGGGCTTGCCCTGGCCGAGGCCCCGGACATGGTTGCGGTTCCGGTGCAGGCCGGGCGTGACGGGAGCGGCAAACCGGTCGCTCACGACGCCGGAGCGGGCCATGATGTCCCGGTCGAACTGCCGGCCCTGACCGTCACTGCCCGCCAGGGCGTGGAGCGGGCGAAGGACATTCCTTTCGGTCTCAGCGTCATCAGTGGCAGGGAGCTGGAGGTTCGCCATCTGCTGACGCTGGATGACGCCTTGCGCAGCATGCCGGATGTCAATGTCAATTCGAATGGCGGACCCAATTCCGCGAACGTCATGATTCGCGGCGTCGGTTCGCTGAATGCGGTCAGCATGGACGACGGCTCGGTGGCGCTGAATGTCGACGGCGTGACGATGTCGATGCGCAATATGTCGCTCGGCACACTGGATATCGAGCGGGTCGAGGTGCTGAAGGGGCCGCAGGGCACGCTGTTCGGCGGCAACAGCCTGGCCGGTGCGGTCAATGTGACCACCCGCCGGCCGACGCGCGAAATGGAAGGCCATGTCCGGGTCGAATACGGGCAGGAGCGGCAGCATCTCGAGGAGGCGGTCATCAGTGGGCCGCTGTCCGGTCAACTGAGCGGCCGTTTCGCCATCCGCAACACCGGTTCGGACCTGTGGGTCGACAATACGCAGACCGGCCAGCCGCTGAGCAAGCCCGGTGATCTGGCGTTCCGCGGCAGCCTGCTTTGGGACGTGACCGCCGGCACCAGTGCGCTGCTGATCGCCGAGCGGCAGCAGATCAGGCGCAGTCCGAGCCTGACCATCCTGCGGCCGTATGGCGAGCCGCCGAAGCTGGATTTCACGCCGAATCTGTTCGACGACGACAAGAAGACGATGGCGCGCTATTCGCTGGAGCTCAATCATGACCTGGGCGCCAGCCGGATCACCTCGATCACGGCCTATACGACTACCGATTTCTTTACCGTCGGAGGCTACGACCGCCGGATCATGCAGGCGCTGATGGGAGGGACGCCGGAGGCAAGCGTCAAGGAGGATTCGTCGGCGCAGCGGGGGGTGAGCGAGGACCTGCGCTGGTCCTCACTGCCCGGTGCGCCGCTGTTCTGGGTGGCCGGCCTGAACCTGTCGCACGCCGACCGGCACTTTGATACTTACTATATGCCTGGTTACCGGCAGGACCGGCGCTATCGCGTTCGCAGTTCCGCGGTCTATGGCGAAGCGACCTATCCGCTGACCGACGCCCTGAAGCTGACCGGCGGGCTGCGGCAGTCGTGGGACCGCAAGTCGTATGACGCCACCTATACCCAGGGCAGCAGCAGCGGCGACAACCGCGAACTGGACGACCACTACACCACCGGTCGCGTGGCGCTGTCCTATGCGCTGACGCCGGCGAGCAACCTGTATGTGGTGCTGTCACGGGGCTATCAGTCGGGGGGCTTCAGCGATTACTCGGCGACGGTGGCCGGCGGCGAGCCGTACAAGCCGGCCCGGTCGAATACCGCCGAGCTCGGTTTCAAGACCGAATCGGCAGATCGCCGCTTCAGCCTGAACGCGGCACTGTTCGCGACCCGGGTCAGGGATGCCCACCTGCTCGGCTACGACTACAAGACCTATTCCACCAATACCGTCAACGCCGACAGTGACAGCAAGGGCGTCGAGCTCGAGGGGTACTGGCGCTTCGGCGACGGCTTCGAGCTGTCCGGCGGACTGAGTGTGATCGACGCCACGATCACCAGCGATGCCCTCGGTGTCAGCGGTGGCGATGTCCGGGCGGGCAACCGCACGCCGGACGTGCCGCGCTGGGGGGGCAACCTGGCGCTGTCGTACCGCAAACCCCTGCCGTCCTTCCTTGGCCTGCCGTCGCCGGCGGTCAATGCCCGGCTCGGCTACCAGTATGTCGGTGCCCGCCCGGCCGATCCGCAGAACCACTTCGATCTTGGCAGCTACCGGCGGGTCGACCTGCGCGTCGGGCTGACGGCGGGCAATGCGGAAATCTATCTGTACGGCAACAACCTGCTGGACGAGCAGTACGACCTCTACGGCTATTACAACAATGCCACCGCCACCTTTGGCTCGCCGGTGCGCGGCCGGACGGCCGGTATCGGTCTGAACTACCACTTCTGAACCTGATGCTCCGGCCGCAGGCCGGCCGGGGCGCACGAGGAATCCCCATGTCCCGATCCTCCCTGTCCGCCGATGCCGGCGGCGATGGCCTGTCTCCTGCCGGTGATGTCTGGCACCTCATGCAGCCGGTGCGCGGGCAGATCCGCCTGGCCATGGGTCTGTCCGCGCTGGGCACGCTGTCCGGGCTGGCGTCACTGGCGCTGCTGGCGCTGGTGGTTCATGCGCTGCTGCGCGAGCCGCAAGCCTGGCCGTGGCTGCCGATGTCCGGCGCCATTGCCTGTGGCGTCGTCAGTTATCTGCTGCGACTGAACGCGTTCAACCAGTCGCACTATGCCGCGTTCCGGCTGGAAGCCGTGCTGCGCGCCCGGCTCGCCGCGCACCTGGCGCAACTGCCGCTGGGCGAGGTGTATCGGCATGGCGCCGGCGCGCTGTCCAAGGTCATGCAGGACGATGTCAAGGCGCTGCATGTCTTTGTCGCCGACAGTACGCCGCTGCGAACACGGGCGCAGGTGGCGCCGGTCATGACCGCGCTGGCTCTGCTGTGGCTGGACTGGCGGCTGGCGCTGGCGGCGATGGCCGTGCTGCTGACCGGCATGGCGGTCCTGATGCTGGCGACGCGGAATGCCGCCGATATGGGGCGCCAGTACCACGAGGCTCGCGAGCGGGTCAGCGCCGCCATCATCGAATTCGTCCAGGCCATGCCGGTGGTCCGTACCTTCGACAGCGGCCACGTCGCCTTCGGCCGTTTCCAGCGGGCGCTGGATGCCTATTACGGCGTGCTGACCCGCTGGTACCGCGAGGCCGGATTTCCGGCGCGTTTCTCCTTTGCCATCCTTGGCCCGCTGCCGACGCTGATTGTCCTGCTGTGGCTGGGCTGCTGGCTGATCGCCGGCGACCGGCTTGCCCCCGACACCTGGGTCGCCGTGCTGCTGCTGGGCACCGGCATGGCCGAGTCGGTCATGCCGATGATGATGCTCCGGCACATGGTGGCCCGCGCGATGCTGAGCGCCGCACGGATCCGGGAGATCATGGCCTTGCCGGTACAGCCGCAGCCGGCGCAGGGCCGGCAGCCGGCAGATGCCGGCATCACCTTCGACCAGGTCGGCTTTTCCTACCGGACCGGTCACGGCGAACCGGCATTGCGCGACGTGAGCTTCCGGGTGCCGCCGGGTACGGTGACGGCGCTGGTGGGCCCGTCCGGCGCCGGCAAGAGTACGGTGGCGCGGCTGATTCCGCGCTTCTGGGATGTCGATGACGGTCGTGTGCTGCTGGGGGGAGTCGATGTGCGGGATATCCGCGCCGATGTGCTGATGCAGCAGGTCGCCTTCGTGTTTCAGGATACCTTCCTGTTTGCCGACACCATTGCCAACAATATCCGCCTCGGCCTGCCGCAGGCCACGATGGACGAGGTGCGGGCCGCCGCCACCGCCGCCCAGGCACATGAATTCATTTCCGCCCTGCCGCACGGCTATGACACCCCGGCGGGTGAGCGCGGGGTCCGGCTGTCCGGCGGACAGTGCCAGCGCATCACCATTGCCCGTGCCATCCTGCAGAACCGCCCGATTCTGGTACTTGACGAGGCAACGGCGTTTGCCGATCCGGAAAACGAGGCGGCGCTGGTCGTCGCGCTGTCGGCACTGATGCGCGGCAAGACCGTGCTGATGGTGGCGCACCGCCTGTCGACCATCCGCGATGCCGACCAGATCCTGGTATTCGATCGCGGCACCCTGGCCGAATCCGGTCGCCATGCCGCCCTGATGGCGCAGGACGGTGTCTACGCCCGGCTATGGCGCCATTACCGGCAGGCCCGTGAGTGGACCTTGCCGGCGAGCCCGCTGGCGTTTCCGGCCGGCATGGCCGGGGAGACCCTCTCATGAAAGCGGATACCGGGCATTCGCCGCGCCTCGGCGCATGGCGGGACAGCTATCACCGGCTGCTGCGCAGCGCCGGCCGGCAGGCGCCGGCCCTGCGCCTCTGCCTGGCCGGCCTGCTCGCTGCCGCTGTCGTCCAGGGGCTGGCGCTGGCCTGCCTGTTTCCGCTGTTCGCTGCGGTTTTCCACCTGCGCGAGCCCGGTGACATCCTGTTCTGGCTGGGGCTGATGTCGGGACTGGCCCTGGCCGCCACCGTGCTCCGCTGGCATGCGCAGGGTTTCGAGTACAACGGCCGGCTGGCGTCCATGACCCATCAGCTGCGCGGCCGGCTGGGCGAACAGCTGCGGCGCATGCCGCTGGCGTCGCTGCAGGATCGGCGCGCCGGGGAAATGAACGCACTGCTGCTCGGCAATGTGGACGAACACTTCAATTACACCCCGCTGCTGGTCAATCTGATCCTGCTGGCCACGGTGACGCCGCTGGTGACCGCCCTGGCGACGCTGCTGGTCGACTGGCGTCTGGGGCTGGCACTGCTGCTGGTGTTCCCGGCCATCGTGCCGTTCTACCGCTGGCGCCGTCCGGCGTCCGGCCGCCACATGCGGCAACTGGCGCAAGCGCACCAGCGCACCAGCGCCGATCTCGTTGAATACACCCAGGGGCTGCCGGTGCTGCGCGCTGCCTGCAGCGCCGGCGACCGGGCGGCGACACTGCAGGCGGGCTTGTGCCAGTTGCAGCAGATCCAGACCGAGGCTCATCGCCGGGGCAGCAAGGCCGAGGTGCTGACCGTCAGCGTGGTTGAACTCGGTCTGCTGCTGGTGGTGGCCATCGGTGTCAGCCGGGTGGTGACGGGCACGCTGGACCTTGCCGTGCTGGCCGCGGTCATGGTGATCGTGGCGCGCTTCTCCGAACCGCTGGCGACTTTTGTCAGTTACACCATGGCGCTGGACCTGATCGAGTCGGCGCTGGAACGGATCGATGCCCTGCTGGCGGTCGAACCGCTGCCGCAGCAGTTGCCGGTCGCCAGACCCGGGGCTTTCGACGTGCACTTCGATGACGTGTCCTTCCAGTACCCCCGGGCGGGCGACAAGACACTGGACCGCTTCAGCGCGACGGTGCCGGCGCGAAGCCTGACCGCCATTGTCGGCCCGTCGGGGGCGGGCAAGAGCACGGTCGTGCGCCTGCTGATGCGCCATTTCGATCCCCAGCAGGGTCGCATTACCCTCGGCGGGGTCGATCTGCGGCAGATCCCGGCAGAAGAACTGAACAGCCTGATCTCGGTGGTGTTCCAGGAGGTCTACCTGTTCGATGACAGCATCCTGGCCAATGTGCGCATGGCCCGTCCGGATGCCAGCGACGAGGCCGTGCAGGCCGCCCTGCACCAGGCGCAGTGCACGGCCTTCATCAAGCGCCTGCCGCAGGGCTGGCATACCCGGCTGGGCGATATCGGTGGTCGCCTGTCCGGTGGCGAGCGGCAGCGGATCTCCATTGCCCGTGCGCTGCTGAAGGAAGCGCCGGTCGTCATCCTCGACGAACCGACTGCCGCACTGGATACGGAAAGCGAGGTCGCCGTGCAGCATGCCATCGATACCCTGGTGCGGGACAAGACCGTCATCGTTATCGCCCATCGCCTGTCCACCATTGCCGGGGCTGACCAGATCCTGGTGCTGGACCCCGGCCTGCCGCCGGTGCAGGGCCGCCACGCCGAGCTGCTGAAACGCTCCGCCCGCTATGCGGCCATGTGGGCGGCCCAGCAGTCGCTCAAGGTCTGGCGAGCCGACGGGGCCCGCCCCGCGCCACAGTGAAACCGGCGCCGGGCGGATTCGTGGACCGGGCGGTGCCGCTGTTGCCCTTGCCGGCCGGCGAGGCCGTGTCGTGGGCCGCGGTGTCGTTTGCCGGCGAGGCGCCGTTCGCCGCATTCGCGGCCCGGTTGCCGGTGGCGCTGCAGGACGCCGTGCCCCGGCGACGCAACGAATTCCTGGCCGGCCGCTATTGCGCCGTGCGTGCCCTGGCCCGTGCCGGCTGCATGGACGCCGCGTGGCCGGCGCGGCGTGATGACGGTCTGCCGGTCTGGCCTGCGGGCTGGCTGGGCAGCATCAGCCATACCGCGGACGGCGCGCTGGCCGCCGTGGCGCCGTGCAGCGCATGCACGGCGCTCGGCGTGGATATCGAGCGGATCATGAGCGCGAACCAGGTGGAAGCGGTCCGTTCGCTGGTGGCAATGCCCGGCGAACTGGAGCAGTTGACGGGGCTGACGCCGGCACAGGCGCTGACGCTGCTGTTTTCGGCCAAGGAGGCACTGTACAAGGCGCTGTATCCGCAACTGCGGCGCTTCGTCGATTTTTCCGCCGCCTGTGTCAGCGGCTGGCAGGGCCACGCGCTGTCGCTGCGGCTGGCGCAGCACTGGGGCCCGGACTGGCCGCAGGGCCGCTGCCTTCCGGTCGCACATGCGTTCGTCGGGCCGCATGTGCATACCGCCGTCTGCGTACCGGCATGAAAAATGCCCTGACCGGAGGGCAGGGCTGAGGGGGGATTGCCGGGGACTGGGGCCGGAATGGAGAACTCAGGTGCATGCCGTAACCGGAGCATGCTGAGTCAGCCGCTCCAGTGCAATGCCCAGCATCCGGTCAGTAAACAGGCGGTTCTTGCGTTCGGCGGCATTGGCGCTGCTCCGCCAGTGCTGCAAGCCTTCCCGCAAGCCCGGCACCGTGGGGGGGGCGGCTTCCCGGGTCAACAACCAGTCAACGGTGGCCAGCAATTCCATGCCGAACGGCGATTCGAAGCCATCGATCAATGCCGAAGTGTATTCCAGCGCAGCAGTGTAGGCCCTGGCGTCCTCCCTCAGATACCTGTGCACACAGTCCTTGCGCGTGTCATCGAACCAGATGATGTCGAGCGGGTCGGCATCGCTGATGTGCTTGTCGCAATGCAAATAGCTGCCATCCAGGTCGTTCAGCAGATGATCCAACCGGTTCGCGTAAGGACCGTACTGGTGTGCCACGAACTGGAGTTTCAGCGGGTTGTCTCCGGGGTTGCAGCGCTCGAGTGCGCGCTCGAGAAACCACGCCAGTTTCTGAATCTCCAGCAGGCTGCATTCCATGCCCAGCACCCAGTAGCGGCGCACCAGCTCGGCAATCAGGGCGCGGGAAGGCGTCAGCTTTTCCACTCCGGCGCGCTTGGCCGCGTTCTGGTACTGCAGGGTTGGCTGGAACACCCGTACCTCGGTATCCAGGTCCGCCAGTATGGCCTCGATCTGTTCACGCACTGCAGCCCACGCCAGACCGCCGTTACCCGCTCCCAGCGGAGGGACGGCAATCGATTTCACTTTGTTTTCGATCAGAAAACGGCGCAGGTCCTGCAGGCCCTCCGTTATCCAGGCCAGTTGCGAAGGGGCGCGCCAATGCTGCTTTGTCGGGAAGTTCACGATCCAGCGCGGACCGTCCAGTTCGTTTACCCCGGTGATGAACATCTTGCCTGTCTGCACTTCACCGGCCTTGCAGGCAGCGGCGTACAGGCGGAAGTTCTCGGCAAACCGTTCCTTGAACATCAGTGCGATGCCCTTGCCCATCACCCCGACGGTATTGACGGTATTGACTAGTGCTTCGGTTCGGGCTTCGAGCAAATTGCCTTGCGTGTAGGTAATCATCAGAAATACCACCCTGTACGGGCATGAACCGGCAGGCTCAGACGGCGAGTCTGAATTTCCTGCTCAATGCGTTGTTTCACTGTGCCGGTGTAACACACGATGCCAAGCAGCCCGGCTACTGGCAACTGCCGGTGAACCAGCGCTTCGGCCTGGTAGCGCTCGAATCTGGCCGGGTCTTCCGGATCGCGCTTGAAGTCCCGTCGCTGCAACAGCGGCCAGTCAATCCGGTCGAGATCAGCCAGGTCCGAATAGAAGTTTGCCCACTGATAGTAGGCATGACTGTCGGTGAACAGAAACGGCACGCCCAGATTCGCCAGATGCGGCAGGCTGGACACCAGAATCACGATTTCCTCGTTTGCCCGTTTCTGGATGCCACCCCAGCCGGTGTGGATATTGCGCAGCATGGGCGAGAATGGCGTGAAATAGAACGGTATATAGTCATTCAGTCTGCCGCCGGGCGGCAGGGGCACCGGATGGCGGGCGCGCCTGTCGCTCAGTTCCGGGTTGCCGATCGTCACCCACCCTGGTGCCTGCATGGCGCTGTTGCCGCAGTGCAGGCCGTTGTCCAGAATCCACGGCAGATTGTTGCAGTGGACGATGCGCCAGATCAGCGCTTTTTGAGGATTCAGGCCGGGGTAATGGCTGGCCATCGATTGCCTCCGTGGTATCGACCTGTGACGGAGCTTTGCCCGTGGGCAGGTCTCGCTGCGGACGGAATCGTCCACTGGCGCCCGGCCCCTTCGCGATGCCACCTGAACGTCGGGTCATGAATGCGCCAGCCGTATTGTCGTGCAGGCTTGCTGCCGATTCCACCACTCCGCCAGCTCACGCAGCATGCGTGTGGCTGGCGGTCGCGGTCACAGACCGAGGGACATGCGCGTCTGGCGAGACGCGTGCGGAACCCTTACTCGATATTCTGAATCTGCTCGCGCATCTGCTCGATCAGCACCTTCAGCTCGACCGAGGCCTGAGTGGTTTCGGTCGATACCGATTTCGAGCCGAGCGTGTTCGCTTCGCGGTTCAGTTCCTGCATCAGGAAGTCCAGTCGCTTGCCGACCTGGCCGCCCTTGCCGAGGATGCGGCGTACTTCGCTGACATGGGTCGACAGCCGGGCGAGTTCCTCGTCGACGTCGATCTTCTGTGCGAACAGCGCGAACTCCTGCTTCAGGCGGTCGTCGTCGATGCTGCCGATGGCTTCGACCAGTCGGGCGGTCAGTTTGTCGCGCCAGCCGGCGAGGATCTCCGGCAGCCGCGGGCGGATGCGGGTGACGATGTCCTCGATCTGGGTCAGCCGGTCGATCAGCACCGCCTTCAGTTTTTCGCCTTCGCGGGCGCGGGTGGCATTGAAGTCGTCCAGCAACTGGCCGACGGCGCCGAGCACCAGGTGCTGCAGGCTTTCGGCGTCGATGTCGTTGGCGGACAGCAGGCCGGGCCAGCGCAGCAGTTCACCGGTGGACAGGTCGCGGATGCCGGGTGCACGCTGCTTCAGCTGGGCGACGGCATCGAGCAGGCCGGTCAGCACGTCCTGGTCGATTTCCATTCGCGGCGCGGTGTTTGCGGCCTGGCTGATGCCGATGCGGCATTCGATCTTGCCCCGGGTCACGCGGGCGGCAATCTGTTCGCGCAACTGCGGTTCGATCACGCGCAGTTCTTCGGGCAGGCGCAGCTGCAGGTCGAGGTAGCGGTGGTTGACCGCGCGCAGTTCCAGCGCGATCAGGCCACCGGGAAATTCGCGGCTGGCAGCGGCGAATCCGGTCATGCTGAGGATCATCGGAGAAGCTCCATGAGGAAGGGAATGCAGGGTCGATGAGCCCGGAATGCTGTGGCTGGCAGACATCCGTGGCCATGGTGGAATATAACACTGCCAGTGGCCTCCCATCCGTACGGGATTTCCCGACTGCTGTATGAGTCAAAACTTATGCGTAGGCGACGAAAAATGTATCAATGCGTCGGATGGTATTGTGTTGGCGACGTCCGTGTGGACAATCGCGCCCTTGATTCCGGTACGCGGGCGCAGCTGCATGGCTGGCGCCCTTGATGTTCTGGGCGGGAAAGACCCCGGTGCCGGATGGATCACTCAGGAGCAGACATGCCGAAAATCGTAGTCGTCGGCAGCATCAACATGGATCTGGTGGTGCTGACGCCGCGCTACCCCGGGCTCGGGGAAACGCTGACCGGCGAACGCTTCGCCAATTTCGCCGGTGGCAAGGGTGCCAACCAGGCGGTCGCCGCCGCACGGCTGGGCGCCGACGTGACACTGATCGGCTGTGTCGGCAACGACGCGTTCGGCCGCGAGCTGTCGGCGCGCCTGCTGGCCGAGAAGGTCGACACCACCTGGATCGACATCGCCGATGACGTGGCGACCGGCGTGGCGGTGATTACCGTTGCCGGCCATGACAACGCCATTGTGGTGGTGCCGGGCGCCAACCATCGCCTGCGGCCCGAGCATGTCGCCGCTGCCGAGCGGGTGATCCGTGATGCCGACGTGGTGCTGTCGCAACTGGAAGTGCCGATGGACACCGTGCTGGCCGCCGCGCGCATGGCACGCAAATACGACAAGCCGTTCATTCTCAATCCGGCACCGGCGCAGCCGCTCGACACCGAATTGCTGGACTGCCTGACCCTGATCACGCCGAACGAGTTCGAGCTGGCCCGCTCGCTGGGCCGGGAACAGGCCGATCTGGCCGAGCTGCTGACGCGGTTGCCGGGCCGGGTGATCATGACCCGCGGCGTCGATGGCGCAAGCTATTGCGATGCGGCCGGCCAGTTGCGCCACCAGCCCAGTTTCAAGGTCGATGCTGTCGACAGCACCGGCGCCGGCGATACCTTCAACGCGGCGCTGGCAACGTTCTGGCACCTCGGCATCGGGGAAGCCGCCCGTCGTGCCTGCGCTGCCTCGGCCCTGTCGGTCACCCGTCTCGGCGCGCAGGGCGGCATGCCCACGCTGGCCGAGCTTGACCAATTCCTCGCCTCAAGGAGCTGAAACAGATGAAAAAGCACGGAACGCTGAATGCCGCGCTGTCTCGGGTCATTGCCGAGCTTGGCCATACCGACTACATCGTCATTGCCGATTGCGGGCTGCCGGTGCCGCCCGGCGTCGAGCGCATCGACCTGGCGCTGAAGCCGGGCATGCCCGGATTTCTCGACACGCTGGCCGTGGTGCTGGAAGACATGCAGGTCGAACGGGCTCTGCTGGCGAATGAAATCAGCCAGCACAACCGGGATCTGGAACATACCGCCACCGCCATGCTGGAGGGCCGTCCGCTTGCCCATGTCCCGCATGGCGAGTTCAAGCAGATCACCCGTGGCGCCCGCGCCATTATCCGCACCGGCGAAGCCACGCCGTATGCGAACGTGATCCTGTACTCCGGCACGACGTTCTAAGGAGTGCGGGTGAGTACAACGCTGGTAGACATGCGCGGGATCTGCAAGTCGTTCGGGCCGGTCGAGGTGCTGCGCGATGTGGCGTTCTCGCTGTATGCGGGCGAGATCCACGCACTGATGGGCGAGAACGGCGCCGGCAAGTCCACGCTGATGAAGATCCTGACCGGGATCCATGCCGCCGACGCCGGCGAGATCCGCATCAATGGCCAGCCGGCCGTCGTGCGCGGCACCCGCCAGGCCGAGAAGCTCGGCATCGCCATCATCCATCAGGAGCTGAACCTGATTCCGGAACTGAGCGTGACCGAGAACCTGTTTCTCGGTCGCGAGCTGACCTTTGCCGGTACCGGCATCCTGCGGCATGGCGAAATGCGCCGCCGGGCGAGCGTGGCGCTGGCACGGCTGAACGTGACCGGCATCGACCCGGACCGCGAGGCCGGCAGCCTGTCCATCGGTCAGCAGCAGATGGTCGAGATCGCACGGGCGCTGTCGCTCGATGCGCGGGTGCTGATCATGGACGAGCCGACGGCAGCACTGACCGAGCGCGAAATCGATGCGCTGTTCCGCCTGATCCGCGAGTTGCGCGCGTCCGGGGTCGGCATCGTCTACGTGTCGCACCGGATGGAAGAGATTTTCGCCCTGTGCGACCGCATTTCGGTGTTGCGCGATGGTCAGTTTGTCGGCTGCGAGGCCATTGCCGATACCGATCTCGACCATGTGGTGCGGATGATGGTCGGGCGCGAGATCGGTGAGCGCTATCCAAAGCGCGAGGTCAGCCATGGCGCAGAGCGGCTGCGGGTCGAACACCTGTCCGACGGCGGCACCATTGCCGACATCAGCTTCTCGGTCCGTTGCGGCGAGGTGCTCGGCATTGCCGGGCTGATGGGCTCGGGCCGGACCGAAATTGTCCGCGCACTGTTCGGCGTGACGCGCAAGAACGGCGGCCGCATCCACCTGGACGGCCAGCCGGTCGACATTGCCTCGCCTGCGGATGCCATCGCGGCCGGTATCGGCTACGTGACCGAGGACCGCAAGAGCCAGGGCCTGGTGCTCGGGCTGTCGGTGCGGGAAAACATGACGCTGACCCATCTGGCCGGCTTCTCGCGCGGCGGGGTGATCACCGCGGCCAGGGAAAAATCCTTTGTCGCGCGGATGATCGAGCGGCTGAACATCCGTACCCGGGACGCCGACCTCGAGGTCAGGGCGCTGTCGGGCGGCAACCAGCAGAAGGTGGTGCTGGCCAAGTGGCTGGCGATCCGTCCGCGGGTGCTGATCCTCGACGAACCGACGCGCGGGGTCGACATCGGCGGCAAGGCCGAGATTTACCACATCATCAATCAACTTGCGTCCGACGGCGTGGCCATTGTCATGATCTCGTCGGAACTGCCCGAGGTGCTGTCGATGTCCGACCGCATCCTGGTCATGCACGAGGGGCGGATCGCCGCCGACCTGGACGCACAGACGGCAACGCAGGAGCGCATCATGCATGCCGCCACCGGAGACACCCAGTGCTGAGTGAAAAGAACCGTAACCTGTTGCAGAAACTGGCGCCGCTGGTCGCGCTGGCGCTGATCAGCGTGGTGCTGTCGGCGTTGTCGCCGAACTTCCTGACCCTGAACAACATCCTCAATGTGATGCGCCAGGTGTCGATCAATGCGCTGATCGCCTTCGGCATGACCTTCGTCATCCTGACCGGCGGCATCGACCTGTCGGTCGGCTCGATCCTGGCGCTGTCGGCCGTGCTCGGCGCCGGCTGGATGTCGGCCGGCATGGACCCGATCCTGGCCACGCTGCTCGGCGTCGGTGCCGGCGCGCTGATGGGACTGGCCAATGGCCTGATCATCTGCCAGGGCCGTGTCGCCCCGTTTATCGCCACGCTGGCGACCATGACCATTTTCCGCGGCCTGGCGCTGGCACAGACCAACGGCACGCCGGTCACCGGCATTTCCAGCCCGTTCTTCGATCTGCTCGGACGCGGCTATGTCGCCCATCTGGTGCCGGTACCGGTGGTGTGGATGCTGCTGTCGTTTGCGGTGCTGTGGTTCATTGCGCGCAAGACCACCTTCGGCCGCCATGTCTATGCCATCGGCGGCAACGAGGAAGCGAGCCGGATCTCCGGCGTCCGCGTGTCCACGGTCAAGACCTCGGTCTATGTGCTGACCGGTGCGCTGTCGGCGATGGCCGGCGTCATCCTGACCTCGCGACTGAATTCGGCCCAGCCGAACGCCGGCATGGGCTACGAGCTGGACGCGATTGCGGCCGTGGTGCTGGGCGGCACGTCGCTGGCCGGTGGTCGCGGCTGGATCGTCGGCACGCTGATCGGTGCGCTGCTGATCGGCGTCCTGAACAACGGGCTGAACCTGCTCGGCGTATCGTCGTTCTATCAACTGGTCATCAAGGGCGCCGTCATCCTGCTGGCCGTACTGCTGGACCGGCGGCACAAATAAGCCACCGGCCGGAACCTTATTCAAACACGAGAAAGATCATCATGAGCAAACTGATGCAATCCCTGCTGGCCGGCGCGTTCGCCGTGGTCGTGGCGGCCTGCTCGCAGCAGGGCCCGGAGGCCGAACAGCCGGCAGCGCCGGCCAGTACCGGCCCGACCATCGGCCTGGCGGTATCGACCCAGTCCAATCCGTTCTTTGTCTCGCTGAAGAGCGGCGCCGAAGCTGAAGCCCGGGCGCTGGGCATGACCCTGATTACCGTCGATGCCCAGGATGATCCGGCCAGACAGATCTCCAGCATCGAAGACCTGATCCAGAAGAAGGTCAAGGTCATTCTGGTCAACCCGACCGACTCGGCCGCCGTGGCCAGCGCGGTGAAGGAAGCCAATGCGGCCGGCATTCCGGTCATCACCCTCGATCGCTCGGTCGATGGCGGCACCGTCGCCAGCCATGTGGCCAGCGACAATGTCGCCGGTGGCAAGATGGCCGGCGAGTACGTGCTGGAAAAAATCGGCGGCAATGGCGCGGTGGTCGAGCTGGAAGGTATTCCGGGCGCCAGCGCCGCACGCGAACGCGGGCAGGGCTTCCATTCGGTGATCGACGCAGCCGGCGGGGTCAAGGTCGTTGCCCGTCAGCCGGCCGACTTCGATCGTGCCAAGGGGCTGTCGGTGATGGAAAACATCCTGCAGGGCCACAAGGACGTGAAGGCGGTGTTCGCCCATAACGACGAAATGGCGCTCGGCGCAGTGCAGGCGCTCGAAGCCGCCGGCCTGAAGGATGTGGTCGTGGTCGGCTTCGATGCGACCGATGACGCGGTCAAGGCGGTCAAGGCCGGCAAGATGAGCGCAACCGTGGCCCAGAAGCCGGAACTGATCGGCAAGACGGCCGTGCAGACCGCCAAGCAGATCATCGACGGTCAGGCGGTCGACAAGGCGATCCCGGTACCGCTGGAACTGATCAAGCAGTAACGCCTACGGACTGCTCATGAAGGTGTGCACCGACGGCCGCAGCGGCGTCGGTGCACACCAGCATCCGGGGAAACCCCGCTTCGTCCGTTCTTCGCCGGTGGGGAGCCTGATGCCGCCGCTTCGCACCAGCAGTTTCACGGCGAACTTGATCACCTTGTCGACGGCTTTGGCGAATGCCGGTGCGCAGGTTGGTGGTGTCGGCCATGCTGTATTTCCTCCGTTGAATGCGTCGCTATTTCCCCGCCAGGGCGACGCTGTCCTGAAACGCCTGAACCGATTTGACATAGGCCTGCAGTTCGGCCAGCGTCTGTGCCAGCCCGGCCGAACTCATGGCCTTGCTGTCCACCGCCCTGACCAGTTCGGCGTGGGCCTTCGCCATGGCCCGGGTGCCCTTGCTGACATCGGCGAACAGGGCCCCGGCGCCCTGTTGCGCGCGATACAGGGTCCGGATCTGCTCCAGCCGTGCCAGCCGGTTGTCGAAGGTGGAATCGGGGCGGGTCCGGTCGCGGTTGTAGGCGATCTGCAGCGCACCGCGCGAGAGGCCGGCGGCATTCTGCGCATACTGGGCCAGTCCCGAGTCCGGCCCCAGATCGGTGGCGATCAGGGCGGCCGCTTTCTGGACGGCCGGGTCGGCGGCCCGCACGACCGCGCGAATGGCGTCGCGCTGCCGGGCCATCGCATAACCCTTGCCTGCGGCATTGACCGCGGTGGCAATCAGGCCGAAATCCGCCGCCGTCAGGCCGATATCGTTGCCGGTGGCGGCCTGATAGGTCTTGCCCAGCGAGACCAGGGCGCCATTGAGTTCTCCGGATGCGCTATCGATGTCCGCAGCGTAATTCGCGGCAGCCAGCGATTGCAGTGCACTGGCATAGCTGGCCAGTCCGGCCAGCAAATCGAGGCGGAGGGCCAGCGCCTGCTTGCGCGGGTCTTTCTGCCCGGTCTGCCGGTCGGGAAGCGTTTCAAAGAAACCGGTGAAGGTACTGTCGGTCGGCCCGTCTTTCGGATCGGACGCCAGCGTATACAGCTTGCGCTGGATTTCGAGCTGGTCGAGATAGGTGAAGGCATGTTTCGCACTGGCCGACAGCGTGGCGCTTTCCGTGCCGAACTGCCGGACTTGGGTGAGGGATGGCGTACTGCAGGCGGTGATCAGAATGACTGCCGAGACGATCACTGCACTGCGGGTCGCGGGACAGGACGGACGCATGGAGGAACCTCCGGTCAAAGGGGCGCGTGGTATTTCCTGACAAGACGGGCAGGGGATTGCGCTGTGACGGACAGGTTTTCATGACCGCCTGTTACGACATTGGCATAGATCATGAGCCAAGACTAGCAGTACCTGTTTCAGGGTAAAGGTGAAAAAAGCGCCGGATGACAGCCGGTCTGTTATCCGGCGCGACCCCCCTGCCGGGGGAGGCGGTTCATGCCGGCCCGGGCGTGACCTGCAGGCGGCGCGCCAGCCCGGACTGTCGCGTCGGTACCTGCATGACCGCGGCCCGCGCGGCGGCCGGGTCGCCCCAGACGCAGACGGCGTGGCGGGCGCGGGTGACGGCGGTATAGAACAGCGCGCGGGTCGCCAGCGGCGAGTCGGCCGGTGGCAGCACGCACAGCACACGGTCGAATTCCGAGCCCTGTGACTTGTGCACTGTCATCGCGAAGGCGGTGTCGTGCGCCGGCAGGCGGGCCGGAGACAGGTGACGCACGCCGCCGTCGGCCTCGGCAAAGTGGGCGCGCAGGCCGGCCGGGGTGTCGAGCAGGATGCCGATATCGCCGTTGAACAGCCCGAGGGCATAGTCGTTCTCGCGCACGATGACTGGCCGGCCGGGGTACTGTGGCCGGTCGGCCGGCAGATGCAGTGCGCGTTCGATGCGGGCATTCAGCTGGGTCACGCCGTCCGGCCCGTCGCGGTGAGCGCTGAGCACGCGGAAACGGTCGAAGGCGGCGAGTACCGCGGCCGGCTCGTCGCCGTGGTGCACGCAGGCCAGATAAGCGCGGTAGCCGTCGGCGGCGATCCGCTCCAGCGCGGCCGGTGTGCCATTGCCGGCGCTCAGCGCGTCGTCGCCACCGGGCGCCGGTGCCGCGGCAAGGCGGCCGGCGACCGCTTCGCCGTTGCCGGTATGGATGTCGCGCGCCAGCTGGCCGATGGCGCTGTCGGCGCCGAAACGATGGCTGTGGGTCAGCACGGCGACCACCTGACCCAGACGCGACGCCGGCAGCGGGCCGTCCGGCGGTGTCTGGCCGGTGACCGTCGCCAGCATGGCCCGGGTGTCGGCCTCCAGGCCACGGCCGGCGCACAGCGCCGGGAACACGCTGCCGGCCTCGACCGCATCGAGCTGGTCCTTGTCGCCAAGCAGGATCAGCCGCGCGTCTGGCGGCAGCGCATCGACTACCCGTGCCAGCAGCGCCAGGTCGACCATCGACGCCTCGTCGATCACCAGCACGTCGAGATCCAGCGGCCGGCCGGCATGGTGGCGGAAACCGCCGCCATTCGGCTGCACGCCGAGCAGGCGGTGCAGGGTCTGGGCGCTGTCCGGCAGTTGTGCGAGCAGGGCCGGCGGCAGGGGCAGGCGCGCCTTCTGCTGGCGAATCGACTCGCTCATCCGCGCGGCGGCCTTGCCGGTCGGCGCTGCCAGGCGCAGGCGCAGCGGCGGCTGACCGCCCAGTTCGACCAGGGCCGCCATCAGCCGGGTGACGGTGGTGGTCTTGCCGGTGCCGGGGCCGCCGGAAATGATCGCGAACGACGATGCCAGCGCGCTGGCCGCCGCCAGCCGCTGCCCATCGTGCGCAGCCGGCGGCGGGCCGAATACGTGGTCGATGGCGGCCCGGGCACGCTGCGGGTCGAAGCCGGCCGGCGGCCGGGCGCGGGCCAGCAACTGTTCGGCCAGCCGCTGCTCGAATTGCTGATAGCGGGCCAGGTACAACCAGCCATGATCGAGGATCAGCGGTGCGACTTCGCCCGGTGCCCCGACCAGTGCGCTGGCGCGCAGCCGGCTCTCGGCATCGGCCGGCCGGTCGGCACGGCTGCCGGGATGCAGGCAGACGTCGCCGTCGTACAGCGCACGCACACAATCGGCCAGCAGTTGTTCGACCCAGCTGTCGCGCTGTGGCGCCAGCGCGCCGAGTGCGGCGGCCAGGTGGCCGGGCAGGCGCGGCATGGCGGTCGGCGCGATCGCTGCCGGGGGCGCGACCGGTTCTGCCGGGGGCGGCAGGTCGGGCAGGTCGTCGAACAGGTCGGGGGTCATCATGCCGGCGTCTCCTCTCGCGGGGTGGCCAGCCGGTCCAGCGCCTCGATCAGTGAACGGGCCGGTCGCCAGCGATGGACGCCGTGCTCGCCGCTGCCGTCGATGCCACGCAGGAACAGGTACAGCACCCCGCCGATATGGCGGTCATAGTCATAGTCGGCCAGCCGCACGCGCAGATGGCGATGCAGTGCCAGCGTGTACAGCAGCGCCTGCAGGTAGTAGTGCGAGCCGGTCATGGCCGCGGTCAGTGTGGCGTGGTCGTAGTCGGCAGGCTGGTGGCCGAGGTGGTTCGATTTGTAGTCGGCCAGCCAGTAGCGGCCGTCATGTTCGAAGACCAGGTCGATAAAGCCGGTAATGAAACCGTCCACGACGCCGAAGTCCAGCTGGGCTGCCGCCGCAATGAAGGCCGGGTCGACCTGATGGACCGGGTCGGCCAGGGTGCGGGCCAGTGCCCGGGCGGCAAAGGTGCGGCTGGAGAAAGTGAAGCCCATTTCCACCAGCCGCCTGTGGCGTGGCAGCGCCGACAGCGTCAGGCCGTCGGCCAGCAGCGGCGTGGCCAGAATCTGCGCCAGCCAGTTGGCCAGCGGCACCTGCCACTGCGCCAGCTCGTCGTCGCTGAACAGTCCGCTGCGGCGCAGTTCGGTGGCGATGATGTCATGGTGTGCGCTGGCCGGCGCGCTGAACTCGATGCGCTCGAACAGCGCATGCAGCAGGTCACCGGCACGCGCGCCGCGCGGAAAGGCGGCCGGCGACAGCGGATCGGGCGCAGCCGGCGCGTCGGCCGGGGCGGGTGCCACTTCACTGCGGTCGCGTTCCGGTGCCACGTCGACCGGTTCGCCGGCATGTGCCAGAGAGGTAAAGCTGGCGCGCCGCCACGAGGGGCGTACCCGGTCGCGCAGGAACGGCTGTGCGGCCAGCGGGACGGTCGTGTCGCGGGTGCGCGGGGCGACGACGACCGGGGCTGGTGCGGCATCAATGTGCTGCTGGCCGACGCCAGGCCAGCTGGCGATGGCCTGATCCAGGTCGGCGGTTTCCAGCGGGCGCCAGACCGTCTCGTACCAGTCCAGCAGGCGCGGAAAATCGAGATCGGCCTGATCGCTGCCGGCCGGTGGCGGATGCAGCAGCCAGGCCAGGGCCGGCGCGAAGGCTTCCGGGGCGCTGTTTTTCGCCGTACCGTGCTTGTCGAGCAGCGACGGTTGCTTGCCGGCCTTGCCCCAGACCAGATGACAGCGATGGCGGGCCCGGGTCAGGGCGACGTACAGCAGGCGCAATTTTTCGGCGAACAGTGTGACCGAGGCCAGCGCCTGCCGTTCCGCCAGCGCATCGCTGCCGTAGTCGTACAGGGTGCCGACGCGCACGGTCGAGCGGGCATGGGCATGCCACAGCGCGCCATTCCAGGCGAACGGCAGGAACACGACCGGGTATTCCAGTCCCTTGGACGCGTGCACGGTGACGATGCGCACGCGCTGGGCATCGCTTTCCAGCCGCAGCAGGGTTGATTCGCCGCCCCGGGCCGCATCGCGTTCGCGCGCCAGCCAGTCGATGACGGCATTCAGTCCGTGCAGGCGTTCGCTTTCGCCGGCAATCAGTTCGCCAAGGTGCAGCCAGTTGGTCAGCCGGCGTTCGCCATTGCCGAGTGCGACCAGACGCGCGGCGTGGCCGGTAGCGAACAGCCAGTCGCGGAACATCGACATGAACCCCTGTTCCTGCCAGCGCGTGCGCCAGTCGGCGTAGCGGGCCAGTTCGGCATCGAGCGCCTCGCCATCCTCGTGCAGGCGGTACAGGCCGCCGGCATCCAGCGCCGAGCCGGTCAGCGCGGCGGCGCGACGCACCTTGCCGGCATTGGCCGGGTCGGCCACGGCCTCCAGCAGCAGCTGCAGTTCACCGGCCTCGGCGCTGGCCAGTACGCTGTCGCGCGTCTGCAGCACGCTGGGCACGCCGCGCACGGCCAGGGCGGCGGCGACCTGGGCGCCCTGCCAGTGGGTATCGACCAGCACGGCGATGTCGCCGGCCTGCAGTGGCCGCGGTCCGACCGTCAACCGGCCGTCGAGACCGGCGGCGACCTGGCGTGCTATCTCGTTGGCGACGGCGGCCACCGCCAGTGCGGTGGCGTCACCCTTGTTCAGCGCGGCATCGTCCGGCAGCGACCAGACCGTCATTGCCGCATGGCCATCGCCGGCCATGCCGTCATCCGCCCCCGGGCGGGCGTGGACCGGCTCGAACGGGATGCCGCGAAAACCGAACGGGTTGCCGGTGCGCGCAAACAGCGCATTGACGGCTTCGATCAGCGCACGGTCCGAGCGCCAGTTGGTATCCAGGTGATGGCGGGCCCGGGCGGTATCGCGCGCCTGCAGATAGGCGTGGATGTCGGCGCCGCGAAAGCCGTAGATCGCCTGCTTCGGGTCACCGACGTAGAACGCTGCGCCGCGCTGGCCGTAGATGGCGTGGAAAATGCGGAACTGGGTGGGGTCGGTGTCCTGAAATTCGTCGATCAGCGCCAGCGGATAGCGCTCGGCCAGCCGTGCCGCCAGCGTATCGCCATGGGCCGGATCGGCCAGCGCCGCATCGAGCTTGCCGAGCAGGTCATCGTAAGACAGCAGCCGGCGCTCGGCCTTCAGCGCCGGCAGCCGGTCGCGGCATTCGCGCGCGGCAGCGGCCAGCAGGCCGGTGCGTGCGTCGTCGAGCCAGTTCCAGTGGCCGAGCAGGCGTTCGACCGCGGCAAAGAATGGATGGGCAGGTACATCAGCGCCGGCCTTGACGCTGGCCGCCAGCACCGCCGGCGTGAAATAGCCGAGTTTGTCGCCGGGCGAGCGGGTCGGGGCGATGCGGCTGGCGAACAGCTGGTCGACGGCAAGCAGGCGCGCTTCAACATAGTCGGCGCGGTAGATATTGGCTTTCAGCGCGCCGCCGAGCAGCAGCGAGCGCACGCTGTCGCGGGTGCCGTCGGCATGCCACAGCTGCCAGGCGGCGTCAAAGTCGGCTTCCAGCGCGGCCAGTGCCTGGCGATTGGCCGGTGCCCGGGTTTCGCCGTCGGCTGGCAGGATCTCCATGTCCGGGCGGGCGACGGCCGGGGCAATCAGCCGCCGCCAGACATCGGCGTTTTCGCCCTGTTCAGCCAGGTAGCGGGCGATCAGCGGATGGCGGTCGACCACGGTGGTCCGCCACGCATCGTCGACCAGCTCGGCGATCAGCGCATTCTCGTCCGGCACCAGCTCGGCGTCGAACGGCATCGCGCACTCGAACGCGCGATCGGTCAGCACGCGCTGGCAGAAGCTGTGAATGGTGTAGACCGCCGCCTCGTCCATGGTGCGGATGGCGTAGGTCAGCCGCCGCAGCGCACGCTCGCGGCTGACGCCGGCCGTGTCCAGTGCGACCGGCAGCCGTGACAGGAAGGCATCGCTGCCGGGTTCGCGCTCGCCGCCGAGCACCGCGTGCGCATCGACCATGCGCTGGCGGATGCGGTCGCGCAGCTCGGCCGTTGCCGCCTTGGTGTAGGTGACGATCAGCAGCTCACTGACCGCATGGCCGTGCTCGGCCACCAGCCGTACCGCCAGCGAACTGAGGGTCCAGGTCTTGCCGGTGCCGGCGCTGGCTTCGATCAGTTGCACGCCCTGCGGCTGCAGGGCGAACAGGTCGAGGGCTTCGGACATGTCGGGGCCTATTTCCATGATTCCAGATGGTCCAGCAAAGGCAGCACGATGCGCCCGGCCCAGTGTTCGAAGCCGTCGGGTGGCGTGTCGCGCTCGCCGAAGGCCGCGCGGGCATACGGGTTGTCGCCGTCGCCGTGCCGGTCGCCATCGCTGTTCCAGCTCTTCTGCGCGACTGCCGCACCGGGCTTGTCGCCCCGGACGGCTTCGCCCCAGGCCAGCGCGGTGCGCGGAAAGAACGGCAGGGCGGACTGCTGGCCTTGCAGAAAGCCGTCGACCAGTTCGCCCAGCCGGGCCCGGGCATCGGCGGCAGCCAGCGGCCGCAACCGGCGCGCATCGACCGCCTCCTTGCCCCGGGCCAGCACGCCGGTGACCGGTGCCGGCAGTGTGTCCGGCCAGCCGGCGCACAGCGCCAGATGCTCGATCCACAAGACAATCAGGTCGGACGGGAACAGCCCGCCCGGGCGCAGCACGGTGCGGTTGGGGCGGCCGTCCGGATGCTGTTCGACATCGCCCAGCCGGCCGCTCAGGCGCAGGGTCTGGCCGGTGCCGGCAGGCAGCGGCAGATTGATGTCGAACGGGGCGGTGTTGCCACCAGCGACTTCCCGGGCCCGGCTTTCCAGTACGTCGACCACGCGCTGTTCCTGGCGCAGCAGCGCGCTGCCGTACTCGCCATGCGGCAGCAGCCCGCCGGCGCGGGCGCGATCGAGCAACTGGTGGCCGTCATCGCCATCGGCAATGGCGGCGAACAGGGTGCGGGTCAGCTGCTGGCGGTCATTGAAGTCCAGGGCGAACGGATCGCGACCGTCCAGCGGGCTGCTGTCGTGGTCCAGCCACAGGCCGAGACGCTGGCGCAGCAGCCAGCGGGCCGGGTGGCGCCAGAAGCGGACCAGTGTGTCGAGTTCGAGCAGGGCCGGGATTTCGACCGCCGGCAGCACGATGCCGTTGGCGAACAGCCCGGCGGCCGGGCGGCCGGCCTGCCCTGCATGCAGCAGGGTGGCCAGCTCGGCGTGGATGGCCAGATGGCCGGGTGGCAGAGGCGGGGCGGCGCCAAAATAGCGCGGGCTGAACGGCTGCAGCGCATGGCGCACACACAGCGCCGGCAGCAGCGGTGCGCCGGACGCCAGCCGGTAGCCGCGTTCGATGACATCCATCAGCTCGGCGACGACCGGCGATGGCGGCAGCTCGGCCAGATCGCGCTCGTTCTGGCCGATATAGCTGATCAGCAACCGTTCGCGTGCGGCAAGCAGGGTTTCGACAAACAGCGAACGGTCATCATGCCGGCGCGAACGGTCGCCAGGACGCGGGTGGCGGGCGATCAGATCGAAACCGGGCGCGCGTGGCTGACGCGGGAAGTCGCCGTCGTTCAGGCCGAGCAGGACGATGACCCGGAACGGCACGCCGCGCAACTGCACCAGCGCACCGACGGTCATGCCGCCGGCCAGGTGGCGGCTGTGTTCGGGTGTACCGCTCAGCCGCGCTTCCAGCCGGGTGCGGGCCAGTGCATACGGCACGGCGGTGCGGTCGCCGGCGGCGCGGCTCTCTTCCTGCAACGCCGCCACTGCCGCCTGCACGCGCTCGAACGGCAGGGCCTCGTCGTCGTCAGCCTGCAGCAGGTCGTCGAGCAGCGCTTGCAGCAGGGCGAACCACTGCGGTGCCGGACGGTCTTCGCGGCAGGCATCGTCGAATGCCGCCAGTCGTGCAAGCAGTTCGCACAGGCGGCCCAGGGTTTCCCCGTCGGCGCCTTCCGGCCCCGGGCTCGGCAGCCAGGCCACGTCGTCGGGCGTGTACAGCGCGGCCTCTTCGCTGCTGGCCGGCGGCAGGGCGAAGCCGAGCAGCAGCCGGGTCAGCCCGAAAGCCCAGGTGTTCTGCTGTTCCGCCGGCTGGCCGAAGCGTTCGCGGTGCGCGGCATCGCGGCCCCAGCGCACGCCGGCTGTCGCCAGCCAGTGGGCGATGCGGTCACCGTCGGCGGCGGACAGACCGAAACGGCGTCGCAGCGCCGGCAGGGCGAGCAGATCGGTGATGCGCTCGACCTCGAAGCGGCTGCCGGGCAGGGCAATCAGGCCGAGTACGGTGGCGTACAGCGGGTGTTCGCGCGCCAGCGCGCGGTCGGCGATCGAGTAGGCCAGTCGCGGCCGCTCGTCGACGCGATCGGTGCCGAACACGGCGTCGATGCATGGTGCATAGCGGTCGATATCGGCCGCCAGCAGCGCGACGTCGCTGGCAGTCAGGGTTGGATCGGCGTCGAACAGGGTCAGCAGGCGGTCATAGACGGCCTCGACCTCGCGCATCGGGCTGGAGGCTGCATGGAATTCGATGCTGCGGTCGTCGTCGGCCACGACCAGGGTATTGTCGTGGGCACGGCTTCGGTCGGTCAGATGCAGCAGGTCGTCCTGCAATTCAAGCAGCAGCGGGCGGGGTGGCTCGTCGGCGTGGCGGTTGCTGATGAACACCGGGGTCGATTCGGCCGGTTCCAGGGTCAGGATCTGGCCGAGAAAATCGCGCCACTGCTTGCCGAGCGAGGCCAGCAGCGGGTGGCCGACATCGAGGTGCAGCGTGTCGGCGTCGTCGGTTTCGGTGATGCCGGCGCGCAGTTGCTCACTGTAGTCGCGCACGTCGCCCCACCATTGCGACGACGGGTCGAGCAAATAGAAATCGACGGTACGGTGGCGGGCGATGGCCTGCAGCAGGCGCTGGTACATCGGCGGCAGGCTGGCCGGGGCGAACACCGACAGCCGGGGCGGCAGATCCTCCGGCAACTGGCCGGCCTCCAGCGCCTGCAGCGCCAGGCCCAGCGATTCGGCCCGGTGCGGCGCTGGTTCATCAGCCACCAGCGTGGCCCACAGCGTGGCCTGCCATTCCTCGTGCGGGCCGAGGTCGCAGCGCTCACCGCGTTCCCAGGCCGCGACCCACAGTGGCCGGTACAGCAGGTACTGGTCGAATACATCGGCAATGCGCGCGGCCAGATCGAAGCGGAACACCGCATCGCCCTGGCCGAGATAATGCGCCAGCAGCGGATCGGCGGCCGCGCCGTTCCCGCGCTCCAGCAGGTCGAATACCCGCCAGCTCAGCACCTCGGGCGTATACGGCGACAACGGCTCGGCCGCATGCCGCTCGGGCCGGGTCAGCTGCCAGGCCAGCCGTGCCGGAAACAGAAACTGGAAATGGGCGGCGATGCCGCACTGGCTGGCGATGCGCTGGGTCAGCCAGCGCTCGACCGCGCGCCCCTGCACCAGCACGACCTCGGGCGCCAGCGGGTCGCCATGACCGAACTGGGCGATCAGGATCTGGGCGAGAACTTCGAGGCGGTTGGAACGATAGAGCGTCAGCATGGGCAGGAGGCAAAAACGACCGGAGCGGCCATCTTACATGGCCGCTCCGGGGGATGCCGGCTTGCCGTCAGCTCAGTTGGCGACGACCGGTTCGATCAGCACTTCCACCCGGCGGTTCATCTGCTTGCCGTATTCGGTGGCATTGCTGGCGCGCGGGCGGCTGGCGCCGACACCCTGGTAGCCGAGGCGCTGGCTGTTGACCTGCTTGCCGAGGAAGTAGTCATACACCGATCTGGCACGGTTCTGCGACAGCGGCACGTTGATGCGGTCGTTGCCGCTGGAGTCGGTATGGCCGGTGATGACCAGCGTGGTCTTGCCGTACTTGTTGACGATGCGCGAGATGGTGTCCAGCGTCGGCATGAAACCCGGCTTCAGTGCCGCCGAATTGGTATCGAAGGCGGTGGCGCTGGTCATGGTGACCATGATGGTGTTGTCGGCACGCTTCTGCACGTCGATGGCCCCGGCCTGGATCTGCGAGGCGAGCTGTTTCTGGAAATCCCTGGCCTGCTGGTCCATGTAGTAGCCGACCCCGGCACCGGCCAGCCCGCCGCCGACCGCACCAATCAGTGCGCCCTTGCCGCGATTCTTGTGATTGATGGCGGCACCGACAGCGGCACCGCCGAGGGTGCCGATGATGGCGCCCATGGTGGTGTCGTTGGTTGGCAGGCGATTGCCGTATTCGTCAGTGGCGCAACCGGTGAGGGTGACGGCCGCGATCAGGGCGGCGAGGAGAGCGGGGCGACGGAACGACATGAAGATCCTTTGGTGCTGAGTCAATACAGCCGGAAATGGTACCACTTCAGCCGGGGCTGGCCCATGCGCCGACAGCAGCTGCCATTCATCCATCCGCTTGCCGCGATGGAGTACCGGAGGCTTATAACGAATGGATACATGAAGCCGAACACCCCTTTCCGTGCCTGGCGGCCCGCGCCTGCCAGCGGCCCTGGCTCATACGATTTTGTGATGGTGCAGGAGGCGTTATGCTTTTCTTTTCCAATGTTTTCAGCCTGATGGACTGGTCGGACGATGGGGTGAATAACTGCACGCTGATGTATCTCAGGAATATAGAGATGGCCCGGTTCTCAGCCAATAAACTGCAGGGGCCGGAAATAACGCTGGTTTTGCGATTCAACCAGTTCAGTGTGCATGATTACGGCTACGGGATCGGCTGGGATTTCAATCTCACCCGCATAGAATCCGAATATGACCAGGGGGCACAGATCAGGACGCTGGTCCTGTCTGATGGCAGCCGGTACCGGATTGACAGTGAAACGGCAGAGACGGTTACACTGAAGTACAAAAAAATCAGCATATTCAAATTTGAGAAAAATGGCAATGAGTATACGGTAACTTACAAAAACGGCATTGTGGAAACGCTGACATTTGGCCGGTTGAGTCGTATCCAGTACCCGAATGGAAAAGGGGTCGGGGTCGCTTCGTATATTGATGGTTCATTCACCATAACCGATGATGATGGCGTCGTAATGGTTGCGACCGAGGCCAAAAACGGAACGCACAGGGTGACAACGCCACGTGCCACCTTTGTTTTCAATTTTGCTGGGGATAATCTGTCTGAACTCGCTTCCATTACTGTTGATGGAAGTTCGTCCGGAGAAAAATTATATCAATTTTCCTACGTGTATCATAATAACGGGCTGTGTCTGGAAATGACGTCATGCGAATCGTGGCTGGATTTCTATCAAAAAGAGTCCATAAGCTATGTGGATTTGCCGGCGCCCGCCGGGCTTGCGGCAACGGTGCGAGCCGTATCCACAGTGGACAGTTATGTCTCGACCGACACAGATGGCACCATCAAATCTGTCCATAAAACATATGGATACCAAAAAGAATCTGGCAGCGGCAAGGAAAGAAATTACCTGGGGTACCCGGATGTGGCTGCCTGGAATAACGAGGCTGATAATCTTGAACTATTGCCGGATGACTATCAGTTTGTCAGCTATGAAAAAGTGGGGGCGGCGAAAAACCCATCAAGAACCACAGAGACTGCATATAATAAATATTATTTAATGACCAGCCTGAAACCATTCTATTCATTGCAGGAAAGAACGATATTTGAAATATACGATTACAATCTTGTTGCTGGCTCGAATATTGATGGGCAGTCAAGCACTTTCATGCTGCCAGTGCAAAAGGAATACAAACAATCCAGCCCAGGTTCCAGTGGGAAAATTATTGAACACTCTGATGTTGAGAATTATGAGTATGATGTCTATGCCAACCTGATTCGCTATACCAATATAGAAGGCATGACAGAGTGGAGTGAATATTATGATGCCGCAGGAGAAAAAGACAGTGCGGGGAATTTGCTTTGCCCGGCAAGTCCGTCCGGCATGGCCGATTATTTAAAAAGAAAAATATTGTCGCCAGGCATGGAAAAGGATAATTACCCGAGAAAAGTCTGGGACTACACCTACGTCCAGCTGGATAAAACACAGTTGATTCTGATTGCAGCAGAATATTTTCATGTCGAGAAGCCGTCGCAATCCACGCCTGCACCGGTGTTGCAAAAAACCGCATACAGTTATGAACCGAATGGGCGACCAGGCACGACGGTGGTCAGTGTTGGTACCATTGGGGACGATGGGGTGGTGAGTTATTTGTCCACCACGAAATCCGCTTCCTATGCCGAGGATGACAGCAATAAACAGCTGACCATGACGGAGACCCTTGCAGGCTACGATGGTGCCGGTTCGCAGAGCCTCACACGGCAGCTGTATGTGACCGCTGACATCGTGCAGACTCAGGATAAAAACAAACTGGTGTCCAGTTATGAGTACGACACTCTGGGGCGAGTCATAAAAACAGACTATGCAGTAGGGGGGCGGTTCCCCGTAACGGAAACGATTGTCTTCAATGCTGCCAAAAATACAGTGACGCGCCAGAAAACATCGGACAAAAAGACATCCATCTCGCTGTATGACGGTCTTGGTCGCCTTGTCAAAGAATCCATTTCCGTAGACGGGGAAAACACGCTCTGGGTAATGGCTGAGCAGGAATATAATGACCTTGGCCAGTTGGTGGTCGAGAATAAATATGATTATGCTGCTGATGGAAATATTATCAGCAAGCAGGTCAACACCTTCGTCTGGAATGTATTTGACGAGATGATCAGCCAGTCCAACTGGGATAAAAGCTCGCAAAAATACGGTTACGATTCTCATGAAAATGCATTGTACAAAAAAAGCATTACCGTGACCAAATATCCTGGCGATATTGCAGAAATCATGTTTTACGATAATCATAACCGGCTCAGACTGAAAGAGCAGCGCAGCCCTTCATCAAATACCTTGCCAGATATAAAGGAAACATTTGACTACGATGCTTTGGGACGATTGATACGTCACACCGAGACAGATAGAGAGGCACTGGTATATTCCTACGATGATTTTGACCGGCAGATAGAGAAGAAAGGGACGTCAAGTGGTACGGTAAAAATGACCTATGCGCCCCATAGCACTGACGAACTGGTAGCGTCAACACAAATTGATGCAGCGCTGATGAGCCTCTATTCATACGATGGTCTGGGCCGTGTAAAAGAGTCAAAAGTTTCTGGCGTGGCTACGCGCTACGATTACACCGGGAGTGCGATACTCACGCGACCGAGTCAGGTCACGGTTGCGGCAGATACGGAGCCTGCTGTCAACAAGGGGCGGGTGTGGAAGTATGAGTACGTGGCAGAAATGGATGATATTTCCCAATTCCAGATATGTGACCTTGCAAGCGGCAAGGCGTATTCAGCTCGAAAATTCAATCATGATGCCACTACCGGATTGCTGACCAGTAGCAGTGCCGAAGCATATTCGAGGACTTTTTCCTATGATGACTACGGGCATTTGCTTACGGAGACCGGGCAGTGGATAGACCTGGTGATGGGAAGCTACAAGACGGTTTTTGTGAGGACAAAGTCGGGGAATATCGAGTCGTTGACAGTGACAATGAAATTTGGTGGTGGAACAGGTTATGTGGTAAGGAAACGTTACCGTTATTACCCGGACGGAAAGATAAAATCGGTCGTCCTCGAATTGAACAATGCCATTGTCAGCCAGTGCAATATGGTGTGGGATGGCGCTTCCGGCAATCTGGTGCAGCAGCATCTTTGGGGGCGCCTGATGTGGGATGAAAAATTTGCGGCTCTCTCCATTTACAAGCACTATGGGAAAAATAATCTGGTCAACAAATTCAGCTACTCTGATAAAAATGGGGAATTTTTAAAATCAAGGGTAACATATGATGCGCATTGCCATGTCAGGGACACACATTATTATTTTGCTGGCAGGCAGCATTTTGTGTGGGGGGAAAATTTTGAAATAAATGACCGGGGGCTGGCCTCGAAGTGGGCGAGAAGAGGGAGCATTGTTTATATGAACGAGTATGAAGACAAGGTCATTTCCCAGTCATTCTCCATCGATTCCATGGGTAATATAAGCGAGAAAAAAAGTGAAACAGAAGGCGGGGAAATTATTGAAAAATACAGCTTTGTCAATAATTGTGTATTGAAAAAAATTGAGAAAACAAAAAAAGGTACCAGCGTGGCAACGGTGGCCTTTGCAACGAGTCCGGAGGGAAACTTTACAGAGAAAACCTATACGGCCGGATCTGATGTTGTCTCTGCTCATTACCAGTATGCCGGAAGTGAAAATTTTTCCAGATTACAGGTAGAGTCGATATTGAGTGGCCGTGTGCCGGAGACGCGCACTGCAGACTATTACTATGATGACTTGATGAGGAATGTGTGGGTCACGACAAGGAGCGAAGCGCTTTCGCTGTCACAGAAAACCGCCAGAATTTATGCTGAGAATGAGCTGCTTGTTGAGCAGTATCAGAATGACAGCACCGGGGGGGAGACCTCTCTGATGCTTTTCCTGCGTGTGCAGGGGCAGGTCCTCTATATCACACATGTTAATGCGAAAGGCAGTTGCAGCACCAACCCCTGCCTGTGTGATATTAATGGCAACCAGATTGCGGAGGGATTTTTCAGCGTGCAGTCCGGTTATTCGGACATGCACACCGTAAAAACGTTGACGTATAAATACTATGATTATGTGTTCAGTGGGCAAAACGCCTACGGTCTGACATTTTCGCTGGCGCGCGGGCAGCGCATTTGCGAGACCCAGCTCCTGAAATTCGCAATTCTCGCCAGGCCTGCTGCGGCAGGCCATTGATGCCGGCAGCAGGGCTGGGCCCTGCTGTCGTCAGGCGAACAGGCCGGCCAGTGCGGCGCCGGGCGACGCTTCGCGCATGAAGGCTTCGCCGACCAGGAAGGTCTGGACATGGGCCGCACGCAGCCGCTGTACGTCGTCGACCGTGGCAATGCCGCTTTCGCTGACCGGAATGCGCCGTTCCGCCAGCAGGGTCGGCAGCAGGGCCAGCGTGGTATCGAGGCTGACGTCGAAGGTATGGAGGTTGCGGTTGTTGACGCCGATCAGCGGCGTGTCGAGACGCAGCGCGCGGTCGAGTTCGGCCGCGTCGTGCACTTCGACCAGCACTGCCATGCCGAGGCCGGCGGCCACGGCTTCGAAGTCGCGCAGTTGCACATCGTCGAGTGCGGCGGCGATCAGCAGCACGCAATCGGCGCCCATCGCGCGCGCTTCATACAGCTGGTAGCTGTCGACCATGAAGTCCTTGCGCAGTACCGGCAGTGAGCAGGCAGCGCGGGCGGCTTCGAGGTAGGCCGGCAGGCCCTGGAAATAATCACGATCGGTCAGGACCGACAGGCAGGCCGCACCATGGCCGGCATAGCTGGCGGCGATATCGGCCGGATCGAAATCCGCGCGGATAATGCCCCGGGACGGGCTGGCCTTCTTGATCTCGGCAATGACGCCGGCCGCGCCGGCAGCATGCTTCGAGCGCAGCGCATCGACAAAGTCGCGGATGTCGCCACGGCTTTCGGCATCGCGGCGGAGCGATTCGAGCGGGCGTGCCTGGCGGGCGGCAGCGACTTCGGTCTGTTTGGTATCGAGGATGCGGGCGAGGATATCGGACATGGGAACGTTTCGTGGGCGTGGGCGGACTGGCCGGAGCGCGCGGTAGGGCTTACCCGCCGTTTTGCTGGAAGAAATCCAGTAACCGTTCCGGCAACCAGTCGATGTTACCCGGAAAGCGGCCGCAGACGAAGCCGACATGGCCGCCATGTTCGGGAAATTCGCGACAGACCCAGCGGCTGACGTCGTGTTCGGCCGGCAGCGCGCGCGCCGGCATGAACGGATCGTTGCGCGCGTTCAGCAGCAGGGTCGGCCGGCCGATGTCCTTCAGCAGCGGCTTGCTGCTGGAACGGGTCCAGTAATCGAGGGCGCCGGCAAAGCCGTGCAGCGGTGCGGTGACCGCATCGTCGAAGTCGCTGAAGGTGCGGCTGTGTTCCATGCGCTGGCGGTCGAACAGGTCCGGATAGCGTGCCAGCGTGATGCGGCTGGTCCGCTTCAGGGTCTTCAGGAACATGCCGGTGTACACGGCGCGGGAAAAACCGCGGTCAAGATTTTCGCTGGCCGCGTGCAGGTCCACCGGCACGCTGATGCCGGCAGCCGCGGCCGGGATGGCGTGGTGGCCGGCCTCGCCGAGGTATTTCAGCAGCATGTTGCCGCCGAGGCTGACGCCAGCGGTGTAGACCGTGGCGTGACGGGCGGCGAGCCGGTCGAGAATCCAGGCGATCTCGGCCGAGTCGCCAGCGTGATAAGCACGCGGCAGCGGATTGTCCACGCCACCGCAGCCGCGGAAATGCGGCACCACGCCATGCCAGCCGCGCGCCCGCACCCGACGCATCAGCGCGCTGGCGTAGTGGCTGGCGCTGGAGCCTTCCAGCCCATGGAACAGCACGACCAGCGGAGCGTCCGGGCTGGCCGCATCGGTAAAATCGAGTGCGATGCGACCGCCGTCCGGCGTGTCCCACAGTTCGCGGCGGTAATGCGGATGGCGATCTTTCAGCACCAGGGCCGGCCAGATGGTCTGGCTGTGGCCTTCAGGCAACCAGCGGGGCGGGCGATAGCGTGGCATGCGGCAGGGCAGGAACAGGGCCGGTTCAGGCGGTGCCGGCCGGGCGGAGGGCCGATTTTGGCCGGAATGCCCTGACGATATCGTCGCGGGTTTCCAGGTACGGACCACCGATCAGGTCGAGGCAGTACGGGATGGCGGCGAAGATGCCGGGCACCACGCTGTGGCCGTCCGCATCGCGCAGGCCTTCCAGCGTTTCGCGGATCGACTTCGGCTGACCGGGCAGGTTCAGGACCAGCGCGCGGCCGCGGATGACGGCCGTCTGCCGCGACAGGATCGCCGTCGGCACGAAGCGCAGGCTGATCTGGCGCATCTGTTCGCCGAAACCGGGCATTTCGCGCTCGCCGATGGCCAGCGTTGCGTCCGGGGTCACATCGCGCGGGGCCGGACCGGTGCCACCGGTGGTCAGCACCAGGTCGCAAGCGGCATTGTCGACCAGGTCGATCAGCGCGGCCTCGATCAGCGGCTGTTCATCGGGAATCAGCCGGGTCTCGAACTCGACCGGATTGCACAGCGCGGCGGCGAGCCAGTCACGCAGCGCAGGGATGCCCTTGTCTTCGTAGACGCCCTGGCTGGCGCGGTCGCTGACCGACACCAGGCCGATGCGGACCGGTTCAGGCGTCCTCGTCGTCGTCACCGTCGCGCTCCTGCTTGTAGTTGACCAGCGGCGGTTCCGGATACAGCGCCTTCAGCGCCTGGAACAGTTCGCGGAACGATTTTGGCGGCCGGCTCTCGGCCTGCTCGCGGCGGGCATTGCGGATCAGCGTGCGCAACTGCTGTACATCGCAGCCCGGGTGCTCGGCGACCAGTTCGGACAGCACCTTGTCGTCGGCCAGCAGCCGGTCGCGCTGGCGTTCGATGCCGTGCAGCCAGTTGTTGTGATGGGTGTTTTCACCGCGCAGGGTGGCAAGCTGGATGCGGATCGGCTCGGGATCGACATTGCGCATGATCCTGCCGATGTACTGGCGCTGGCGGCGCTGGGCGCCGTGCGCATTGAGGCGTTTGTACTCGACGACGGCGCTGCGCAGGTCGTCGGGCAGCACCAGGTGCTTGAGCGTGTCGCGCGACAGCTCCGTCAGCGCCTGGCCGAGTTCCTGCAATTCGTCCATCTCGCGCTTGATCTGCGATTTGGAAGGAATCAGGTCGTCGTCGTTATCGGGGGTGGCTTTCAAGGACTGGCTCTCGGCGGAAATGACAAGGCCGGCGCAGAGGCCGGCAGGGGAATCAGGCCGGATTCTAGCAGACGCCGGCCATTGCGCGCGCGACCCCGCGTCCCGGGGCCGGCGGCATCAGGCCTTCTTGATGTCCTCGGGACGGCCGCGCAGCAGCATGACCGGGATCTCGGTCCGGCGCATGACGCCCTCGGCGACGCTGCCCATGATCAGGGTCATGATCTCGCCCCAGCCATGCGTGCCCATCACGATCAGGTCGGCGTTCCACTTCTTCGCGTCCTCGATCAGCACTTCGGCGATCTTGTCGCCCCAGCTTTCCAGCATTGCCGTCTCGCAACTGGCGCCATGTTCGGCCAGCACCTCGATCGCGTCCTTGAGTACATGTTCGCCGGCTTCGCGAATATTCTTTTGCAACTCGGTCGCATCAAGAAATTCCGCGCCGCCCCAGCCGTACTGGGCCAGGTCGACCACATGGACCACTTTCAGGCTGGCGCCGCTTTCCCGGGCAAAGCGCGAGGCTTCTTCCAGTGCGCGCCGGGCCGTATTGCTGTCGTCGACCGGTACATAGAGTCGCTTGTACATGATCTCTCCTATCCGGGGGTTTCTAAACTATAGACTTCTGCCGTCACCAAATGTGCAGCTAGTGGCTTGCCGTTGCCGCGAACGCAAAAAATGTCCGCGAACCGGCGCCGCCATGACCGGCGCAGTGTATCGCGCCGCACCATTGGCACTGATTGATTTGGCGCAGGGTAGTGAATACACTCGATCGAACTTTATCGCGTATCTGGCCATCATGTCGCGTCTGTCCATCGAATTGCCGTCGCATTTCCCGTTCTCCACCACGCTGACCATCGGCATCGGCGACATCAACTATGGTGGCCACATGGGCAATGATGCCGTGCTGCGCCTGGCGCACGAGGCGCGGCTGCGCTTCCTGAAATCGCTCGGCCACACGGAAATGGACGTTCATGGCTGCGGGATCATCATGAGCGATGCCGCAGTGGTGTATCGTGCCGAAGCCTTCCACGGTGACGAACTCGTCGTCAGCGTGGCCGTGGCGGATTTCAACAAATATGGCTGTGACCTGCTGTATGCGATGGTGCGCAAGCGTGATGGCACCGAGATCGCCAGGGTCAAGACCGGGATCGTGTTCTTCGACTATCAGGCGCGCAAGGTTGCCCGCGCCCCCTCCGCCTTCGTCTCCCGCTTCCAGCCGACAACCGATACCGATGGAGAACGTCATGAGGGATTACCCACCGAATAGCCCGGAGGCCATCGCCCGCCTGCTGACCATGTTCATGCTGGGCGACGGCGAGGCGCACGATCACGAATTCGACGTCCTCGACCAGTTGCATGTCTATGACCTCGTCGGCATTGGACGCAAGCAGTTCATTGACGTGTTCCGGACCTACTGCAACGACATCAGCGATGACGCCGACCAGGATGGCGCCATCCACCTGATCGACCGCCAGCGCGTCGACCGCCTGCTCGAAGATGTGACCGAACGCCACCTGCGCGTGCTGGTGTGCGCGCTGGCCATCGACCTGTGCAAGGCGGACGAGGCGATGGGCGACGGCGAAGTGGCCTTGCTGCAGCACATGATGCGAAGCTGGAACCTGACGCTGGCCAATATCGAGGGCGAGTTCGTTCGCTCCTGACCTGGCAGCGCTGACAAAAAAACTGCCGTTGCTGCCGAACTTCCGCCCCTGTCGCCTGTCCATGGCAACAGGTACCCCTGATACGGGTGGGGTCTCCCGCCGGTCGCTGCTGGCAGAGCAGGGCCCGGGCGGAAGCTACACTCAGACAGTGGCATTGCGGCCGCACAGGGGGTTGTTCAACACATGAGCGAAAGGGATGCGGATCTGGAGCTGGTCCGGCGGGCGCAGCGCGGGGACCGGCATGCATTCGACTTGCTCGTGCTCAAGTACCAGCGCAGGCTGGCGAGACTGCTGTCGCGCTTCATACGCGACCCGGCTGAAATCGAGGATGTCACCCAGGAGGCCTTCGTCAAGGCGTATCGCGCACTGGCCAATTTCCGCGGCGACAGCGCGTTCTATACCTGGCTGTACCGTATCGGCATCAATACCGCCAAGAATCACCTGAGCGTCAGTGGCCGGCACGTCGTGCTGCACACGGACAATCACGATGAGGACGGGGAACCGTACGATCCGGCCGGACAGATTGCCGACAACAACACGCCGGAAACCGAAATGGCATCGCGGCAGATTATCGCCACTGTCAATGCGGCGGTTGAAGCGCTGCCCGAAGAGTTGCGGACGGCCATTACCTTGCGGGAACTCGAGGGATTGTCGTACGAAGATATTGCCGTGGCCATGCAGTGCCCGGTGGGGACAGTGCGTTCCCGCATTTTCCGCGCACGGGAAGCGATCGCGGCCCAGCTCAAGCCATTACTGGATACACCGAAGAACAAAAGGTGGTGAATCAAGATGGACAAACAACAGTTATCCGCGTTTCTCGATGGAGAATGGCCGGACGGCAAGGGCACTGTGCCCTGGAATGACCCGGACGGCGCATCCGAGCGGTGTGATGACTGGCAGTGCTGGCATGTAATCGGCGACGCCATGCGCCAATCGCGCTGCCTCGATGTCGACGTGGCCGACCGCGTGCGTCAGCGACTGGCAGAGGACGCGCCGGTTGCGGCACCGGTGTCGGGCCGGCAGGTGCGGCGCTCGCACCGCTATGCCGGCTGGGCCGTGGCCGCCAGCCTGCTCCTGGCCGGCATCATTGGCTGGAGCCCGCTCGACTCCGATAGCCCGGATACCGGCAAGATCCCGCTGAAAGTGGCTGACGGCGGGCCGGCGACGGTCATGCCGGTGGCGCGACCGCTGGCGACCGCTGGCGATGCCAATCCGTATATCGCCGCTCACCATGAGCTTGCATTCGAATCCGGTATCCAGACCGTCGCCATGGCGACGGAGGGGAAGCCATGAGCGGCTGGCGTGCCGCTTTGTGCGTTCTTGTGGTGCCGGTCTGCGCGGCGGCGGTACCGCTGGGCGGCAAGCAGGCGGTCGCACTGCTCGACCGTGTGGCCGCTGCTGCCTATCGCCAGTCGTACAGCGGCATCTATCAGCATCAGTATGCGCGCAGCCTGATGACCTATCGGCTGGCCCACGCTTCCGGCCTGGGCAATCCGCTGGAAAAACGCGAGTCGCTGGATGATCCGCCGTGGGAGGTGGTGCGCGACAACCAGTCGCTGACCGTCTACGCACCGGACCGTCAGGCGCTGAAGGCGGCCCGGACCGGCGCGTTCCAGACCTTTCCGTCGCTGTTCGGCGACAACCGGGCCGAGATCGCCCGCCACTATGCGGTCGAGCGCATCGGCAAGGACCGGGCTGCCGGGCGCGACTGTGTCTGGTGGCAGCTGACGCCGCGCGATGCGCAGCGCTATCCGCGTCGTTTCTGTGCCGACATCCGCACTTCGCTGATCCTGAAATCGGCCATCCTGACGGCAGACCGCCAGATCATCGACCGGCTGAGCTTCAGCGAGCTGAAACTGGGCAAGCTGGGTGACCTCGGCCAGTTGCAGCCGCAATACCGCGACGGCGCCGTCTGGCGGATGCCGGTTGCCGCCGGCGACCGGGGCGATGGCGGTCGCGGCATCCAGATTCCGGGCCTGCCCGAAGGCTTTTCCCTGCAGCGCGACGTCAGCCGTCGCCTGCTGTCCGGCCAGCAGGCGGTCAGGCACCTGGTGTACAGCGACGGCGTCGCCTCGCTGTCGGTCTTTATCGAGCGGGTGCCGGACGCGGTCCAGCCGACGGCGATGCAGAACGGCGCCATTACCCTGCGCAGTCGCAAGATGGGCGATATCCTGGTGACCGTGGTCGGCGATCTGCCGGATAATGCCGTCCAGTCCGTTTCCCACTCCATCATCCTGCTCCGCCCATGATAGAAACCGAAGCCAGCGTCCTGTCCGTCGAGCATGACGGCGCCCATGCGTGGGTCGAAACCCGGCCGCACGGCAGTTGCGGCGCGTGCGCCGGCAGCGGCGGTTGCCACTCCGTGTCGATTTCGCGGCTGTTTTCCGTCGGCCGCCAGCATTACCGGGTCGCGAACCCGGTCGGCGCGCAGGCCGGCGACAAGGTGATCGTCGCCGTGGCCGAGCGCGCGCTGCTGCACGGCTCGCTGCTGATGTACCTGGTGCCGGTGGCGGCCCTGTTTGCCGGTGCGTCGCTGGGGGCGCTGGCGGGCGAGACCGCGTCCGTCGTCGGCGGCGCGGCGGCTTTTGCCTTGTCGCTGTTGATCATTCGTCGCCTTGCCACCAGATACGCCGGACGGGCCGACTACCAGCCGGCCATTGTTCGCCGCCGCGCCGCCTGTGCCGGCGGCCACTGTTCCGGGCACAATAAAACATAGCATTCTTGCCGCGCCGGGCATTGACCGGGCGCGACCGTTACGCATTCAGGGGGATTCCTAACGATGAAAAAATCGATTGTCGCCGTTTCTCTGGCGCTGGGGCTGGCGCTTGGCCAGGCGCCGGTGCTGGCCGCATCGCTCGCCAACCTGCCGGACTTCACCCAGCTGGTGAAGAAAGAGGGCAGGGCGGTCGTCAACATCTCCACCAAGCAGACCGTGCGCCAGAATGTCAGCCCGATACCGGACGACATGGCAGGCGACCCGTTCTTCGAGTTCTTCCGCCGCTTTGCCCCGCCGCAACAGCGCGAGTTCCAGGCCGCCTCGCTCGGCTCGGGCTTCATTCTGTCGCCGGACGGCTACATCATGACCAACGCACACGTGGTGGCCCGTGCCGACGAGATCACCGTCACGCTGACCGACAAGCGCAGCTACAAGGCCAGGCTGGTCGGCGCCGACGCCCGCACCGACGTGGCACTGCTGAAGATCGACGGCAAGGACCTGCCGGTCATCGATCTTGGCGACCCCTCGTCGCTGGAAGTCGGTGAGTGGGTGGTGGCGATCGGCTCGCCGTTCGGCTTCGACAACTCGGTGACCGCCGGCATCGTATCGGCCAAGGGCCGCCAGCTGCCGGATGAAAACTATGTGCCGTTCATCCAGACCGACGTGGCGGTGAATCCGGGCAACTCCGGGGGCCCGCTGTTCAACATGCAGGGGCAGGTGGTCGGCATCAACTCGCAGATCTACAGCCGCTCCGGCGGCTTCATGGGCATCAGCTTCGCCATCCCGATCGATGTGGCGGTCAAGGTCTCCGACCAGCTGAAGGCCTCGGGCCGGGTCAGTCGCGGCCGCATCGGCGTGCAGATCCAGGAACTGACCAAGGAACTGGCGGCCTCGTTCGGCCTGCCGCGTGCGTCCGGCGCCCTGGTCAATGCGGTCGAGCCCGGCGGTCCGGCCGAAAAGGCCGGCCTGAAGGCCGGCGACATCATCCTGAAGGTCAACGGCTCGGCCATCAATTCGACCTCGGACCTGCCGCGGCTGATCGGCAGCATCAAGCCGGGCCAGGCAACGGCAGTCGAGGTGTGGCGCAACCGCGGTGCGCAGAGCGTGACCGTGGTGCCGGACGAGCTGAGGGAAAGCGACGATACCCAGGCCGAACGTGCACCGGCCAGGCCGCGCGAAGCCGCGCCGAAGAGCCAGCCGGTCACCTCGCTCGGACTGGTGCTGGCCGATGCGCCGCCGGCCCTGCTCGGACATCTCGGCGTGCGCTTCGCGCTGGTCGTCCAGCGTGCGACCGGGGCGGCCGCCCGGGCCGGCCTGGTGCCGGGCGATGCCATTGTCGGCATCGGCAATGACAATCTGACCTCGTTCGCGCAGCTGAAGGGCCGCGTCGACAGTGCGCCGTCCGGTTCGGCGCTGCCGCTGCGCATCGTGCGCAATGGCGCGACGCTGTTCCTGGCACTGCCGATCAGCAAGCCGTGACCCGGCTGACACTGTATTTCCGCGAATACTGCAGCCTGTGCCACGCCATGCGCGCGGCACTGGCGCCGTATGTGGAACGCGGGGCGGTCGAACTGACCGTGATCGAGGTCGATGACGACCCGGCGCTGGTGGACAAGTATGACGAGCTGGTGCCGGTCCTGTGCGGTCCGGACGGGCGCGAAGTCTGCCACTGGCATTTCGATCAGGCCAAGCTCGCTGCCTGTCTCGCGGAATTCGGGTAGAATCCGCGCGATATTCCGAACTCCAGTAGGGCGCGACGTGCGCCCTTCTTTATTGCTTGCAGGAACGAATGAAGCACATCCGCAATTTTTCGATCATTGCCCATATCGACCATGGCAAATCCACGCTCGCCGACCGGTTCATCCAGTTCTGCGGCGGCCTCGACATGCGGGAGATGTCCGCACAGGTGCTCGACTCGATGGACATCGAGAAAGAGCGGGGCATCACCATCAAGGCGCAGACCGCGTCGCTGACCTACAAGGCGCGTGACGGCCAAGTGTACAACCTGAACCTGATCGACACCCCGGGGCACGTCGACTTCAGCTATGAAGTCTCGCGCTCGCTGTCCGCCTGCGAAGGCGCGCTGCTGGTGGTCGACGCGTCACAGGGGGTCGAGGCGCAGACTGTCGCCAACTGCTATACCGCGATCGACCTCGGGGTCGAAGTGGTGCCGGTGCTGAACAAGATCGACCTGCCGGCCGCCGAACCCGAACGCGTCAGCCAGGAAATCGAGGACATCATCGGCATCGAGGCGATCGATGCCGTGCGCGCCTCGGCCAAGTCCGGCATCGGCATCGAGGACATCCTCGAAGTCGTGGTCCGGCGCATCCCGGCGCCGACCGGCGACCCGACCGCGCCGCTGAAGGCGCTGATCGTCGACTCGTGGTTCGACAACTACGTGGGCGTGGTCATGCTGGTGCGGGTGATCGACGGCGCACTGAAGCCGAAGGACAAGATCAGGTTCATGGCCACCGGCGCCGAGCACCTGTGCGAGCAGGTCGGCGTGTTTACGCCGAAGTCGGTGCAGCGGACCCAGCTGAGTGCGGGTGAGGTCGGTTTCGTCATCGCCGGCATCAAGGAACTGAAGTCGGCCAAGGTCGGCGACACCATCACCCTGACCTCGCGTCCGGCCGCCGCCGCGCTGCCGGGTTTCAAGGAAGTGAAGTCGCAGGTGTTCGCCGGGCTGTATCCGGTCGAAAGCCATGACTACGAGTCGCTGCGCGATGCGCTGGACAAGCTCCAGCTGAACGACGCGTCGCTGAACTTCGAGCCGGAAGTCTCGCAGGCGCTGGGCTTCGGCTTCCGCTGCGGCTTCCTCGGCCTGCTGCATCTGGAAATCGTCCAGGAACGTCTCGAACGCGAGTTCGACATGGACCTGATCACCACCGCGCCGACGGTGGAGTACGAACTGCTGCTGAAGGATGGCACGGTGGTCGAAGTGGCCAACCCGTCCAAGCTGCCCGACCTGAGCAAGGTCGACGAGATTCGCGAGCCGATCATCACCTCGACCATCCTGGTGCCGCAGGACTATGTCGGCGCGGTGATGACGCTGTGCAACCAGAAGCGCGGCGTGCAACGCAACATGCAGTACATGGGCCGGCAGGTGATGCTGACCTACGAAATGCCGATGAACGAAGTGGTGATGGACTTCTTCGACAAGCTGAAGTCGACCAGTCGCGGCTATGCGTCGCTGGACTACGAGTTCAAGGAATTCCAGGCGGCCGACCTGGTCAAGCTCGACGTGATGGTCAATGGTGAAAAGGTCGATGCGCTGAGCCTGATCGTCCACCGCCAGAACGCGATCTACCGTGGCCGCGAGCTGGTGTCGAAGATGCGCGAGCTGATTCCGCGCCAGATGTTCGACATTGCCGTGCAGGCGGCGATCGGCAACAACATCATTGCCCGCGAGACGGTCAAGGCGCTGCGCAAGAACGTGCTGGCCAAGTGCTACGGCGGTGACATCACCCGCAAGAAGAAGCTGCTGGAGAAGCAGAAGGCCGGCAAGAAGCGCATGAAGCAGGTCGGCAATGTCGAGATTCCGCAGGAAGCGTTCCTCGCCATCCTGCAGGTCAGCGACAAGTAAGGCCCGAAGCCGGCCGCGGCCGGCTTCCCGTCGCCCCGAATAAAAAAACCGGAAGGAAAAACAATGAACTGGCTGTGGATTTTCGCCGTGCTGCTCGTACTCGGCATCGTGCTGATACTGGCGGCACCGAAAAAGAAGCCGGAAGACAAGGATCAGCCGATCCTGAACCAGACCGGCTACCTGGCGCTGGTCATCGGCGTGTTCGGACTGCTGGCCCAGTTCATGAGCTTTACCGCGGTCATGCTGGTCTTCGTGCTGGTGACCGGCCTGATTGCCGCACTGAACCGCTTCGTGCTGGTGAAATCGCGCCCGGCCGAACAGCTGGAACCGTCCTGGATCGAGTATGCCCGCGGATTCTTCCCGGTCATCCTCGCCGTGTTCGTGCTGCGCTCCTTCCTGGTCGAACCGTTCCAGATCCCGTCATCGTCGATGCGGCCGGGCCTGGTGGTCGGCGACTTCATTCTGGTCAACAAGTTCGCCTACGGCATCCGCACGCCGGTGCTCAACAATGTGCTGGTGCCGGTCGGCACGGTGCAGCACGGTGACGTGGTGGTGTTCAACTTCCCGCCGAACCCGCAGGTCAACTTCATCAAGCGCATTATCGGCCTGCCGGGCGATACCGTCGAATACCGCAACAAGCAGTTGCTGGTGAACGGCAAGCCGGTCACCGACAAGCCGGTCGGCAGCTACGAGTACAGCGAAAGCAATCTGCAGTTCGTGGCCACCCAGCGCTACCGCGAAACCTTCGGCAGCAAGGAATACGACGTGGCCAGGGTCGAAAATTCGCCGACCCTGTACCTGGCGGCCGTGCGTTCGTTCCCGGGGCGCGAGAACTGCAACTACGACGATGACGGTTTTGTCTGCAAGGTGCCGGCCGGGCAGTACTTCGCCATGGGCGACAACCGCGACAACAGTGACGACAGCCGTTACTGGGGCTTCGTGCCGGACAATATGCTGGTCGGCAAGGCCTTCCTGATCTGGATGAACTTCGGCGATTTCGGCCGGGTCGGCAGCAAGATCCACTGATCCGTGCGGCGTGCGGACTGCGGTATCGCGCCGGGATGCGTAGAATAGAAGCGTAGCGGGCGCCCGGCGCCCATCTTTCCTCGCGTGGGCCCCGGCCCGCGCGATCTCCGACTTTCCCCGGTCGCGCGTTGCGCGGCCGCCTCTGCGACGCTGTGAAAACACCTTTACCCATTACCAGGCTGACGCAACGCATCGGCCACGACTTCTCCGACACGGCGCCGCTCAAGGAAGCGCTGACCCATCGCAGCTATGGGCAGCCGAACAATGAGCGGCTGGAATTCGTCGGTGACGGCATCCTCAACTACACCGTGGCACGCATGCTGTTCGACAGTTTTCCGGAACTGCCGGAAGGCAAGCTGTCGCGGCTGCGCGCCAATCTGGTCAACCAGAGCACGCTGGCCGAAATCGCGCGCGAGCTGAACATGGGCGACTGCCTGTTCCTCGGCGACGGCGAGCGCAAGAGCGGCGGCCACGACCGGCCGTCCATTCTCGCCGACGCGATGGAAGCGCTGTTTGCCGCGGTCAGCGTCGACGCCGGCTTTGCCGCCGCCGAGGGCGTGGTCCGCCGGCTGTATGCGTCGCGCATCGCCGGCATCGACCTGAACCGGCAGGCGAAGGATGCCAAGACCCATCTGCAGGAAGTGCTGCAGGCAAGGCGCCTGCCACTGCCGGCCTACCGGATCGTCAACCAGACCGGCGACGCCCACCTGTCGCACTTCGACGTGGCCTGCGACATTCCTGCCCTTGGCATTGCCAGCCGCGGCGAGGGCGCCAGCCGCCGCGCCGCCGAGCAACTCGCGGCCGAACGTGCGCTCGACCTGATCGCCGCGCACGATGATGCCGCCAAACCCCGACACAAACTGTGACCGCATGACCGATCTTACTGAAAACCTGCCCGACAACTTCCGCTGCGGCTTCGTCGCGATTGTCGGCCGCCCGAACGTCGGCAAGTCGACGCTGATGAACCACATGATCGGACAGAAAATCTCGATCACGTCGGAAAAGGCACAGACCACGCGGCTGCGGGTGACCGGCATCGAGACGCGCCGGGACGTGCAGTACATCTTCGTCGACACCCCGGGCTTCCAGACCCGCCACCGCAATGCGCTGAACGATGCGCTGAACCAGAGCGTGCGCAGCACGCTGTCCGACGTCGATTGCGTGCTGTTCGTGCTCGAGGCCGGCAAGTTCGGCCCGGCCGACCTCGAAGTCATGGCGCTGCTGCCGAAACACCGGCCGGTGATCTGCGTGATCAACAAGGCCGACCAGCTGAAGGACAAGGCGGAAATGGCCGGCTTCCTGGTCAAGATCAGCGAAGCGCATCCGTTCGTCGACATCATTCCGGTCAGCGCCAAGCATGGTCAGCGGCTGGACGAACTGATGGACCTGATCACGCCGCACCTGCCGGTCGGCGTGCCGCTGTACCCGATCGACATGGTCACCGACAAGAACGAACGCTTCCTCGCCGCCGAAATCGTGCGCGAAAAGCTGTTCCGCTACCTCGGCGAGGAACTGCCGTACGCGATGAACGTCGAGACCGAGGCCTTCGAGCTTGACGGTGCGATGCGTCGCATCCACGTACAGGTGCTGGTCGACAAGCCGGGACAGAAAGCGATCGTCATCGGCAAGAACGGCGAAAAGCTGAAGAAGATCTCGACCGAGGCGCGGATGGACATGGAACGGCTGTTCGACGGCAAGGTGTTCCTGCAGGTCTGGGTCAAGGTCAAGGGCGGCTGGGCCGACGACGTCCGCTTCCTCAAGCAGTTCGAACTCTGATCGTGCCCCGCCGTTTCGTCAGTGGCTGACACCATGTCCAGCCCGGGAAAAGTCACCCGCCAGCCGGCCTATGTACTGCATGCCATGCCGTACAAGGAAACCAGCCTGCTGGTCGAAGTGCTGACGCGCGACTACGGCCGGCTCGGGCTGGTGGCACGCGGCGCCCGCCGCCCGCGGGCGGCAATCCGTGGCGTGCTGCTGCCGTTTGCACCGCTGGAAATCGGCTGGTTCGGCAAGGGCGAGGTCAAGACCCTGGCCGACGCCGACTGGCTGGGCGGGCTGCCGCAACTGGCGGGCGGCCGGCTGATGGCCGGTTTCTACCTGAACGAGCTGTTGCTGAAGCTGCTGGCGCGCGAGGACCCGCATGAAACGGTGTATGCCGACTATGCGGCGACGGTACGCGAACTGGCCGCTGCCGATGCCCGGCTGGCGCCGGCGCTGCGCCGCTTCGAGCTGCGGCTGATCGCCGCGCTCGGCTATGCGCCGCAGCTGGATGCCGACCGCGACGGCCAGCCGCTGGACCCGGAGGCCGAATACGGCTTCGTGGCCGGCGAGGGCGCCTGTCTGGATGGCGACGCCGGTTGTCGCATCAGCGGCGCGACGCTGCTGGCGCTGGCGGTGGAAACCTTCTCCGATCCGCGCGTGCTGCGCGAAGCGCGGCAGCTGAACCGGCATTTGCTGGGCCATATCCTCGGCGAGACCGAACTGGCCACCCGGCTGCTGCTGAACGAAGTCACCGCGCTCGGCGACTGAGCCGGCGGGTGGATCGAAAACGTCGCCCGGCTTCGGTACAATCGGGGCCGTCATCCAATCCTGTCCGGGACCGCAACATGCTTCTCCTCGGTGTCAACATCGACCACGTCGCCACGCTTCGCAACGCCCGCGGTACCCGCTATCCGAGTCCGGTCGAGGCGGCCCTGGTCGCCGAGACGGCCGGCGCCGACCTGATCACCCTGCATCTGCGCGAAGACCGCCGCCATATCCGCGATGCCGATCTGGCCGTGATCCGCGCCTCGATCAAGACGCGCATGAATCTCGAAATGGCGCTGACCGACGAAATGCTCGACAACGCACTGCGGGTCGCCCCGCAGGACGTCTGTCTGGTGCCGGAAAAGCGCGAGGAACTGACCACCGAGGGCGGGCTGGACGTGATCCGCTACTTCGAGACCATCCGCCACTACACCCGCCAGCTGCAGGCCAACGGCACCCGCGTGTCGCTGTTTATCGATCCCGACGACGAACAGATCAAGGCCGCACAGGAAACCGGCGCCACGGTGATCGAGCTGCATACCGGCCGCTACGCCGATGCCGAGGGCGAGGCGGTCCATCAGGCCGAACTGGTCCGCATCCGTCATGCCGCGCTGTATGGCGACGAGCTGGGTCTGGTGGTCAACGCCGGCCACGGGCTGAACTACCACAACGTCAAACCGATCGCGGCCATCCGCGAAATCCGCGAACTCAATATCGGCCATGCCATCATCGCCCAGGCGCTGATGACCGGGCTGGCGCCGGCAGTGCGCGAGATGAAGACGCTGATGCTCGAAGGCCGGCACGACGCGCGATGATTGTCGGCATCGGGACCGACCTGGTCGAGATTGTCCGTTTCGACGCGCTGCTGGCGCGGCATGGCGCGCGCGCGGGCCAGCGCATCCTCGCACCGGAGGAACGCGACGAATGGGCGCGTGCGGCGCTGCCGGCGCGCTTTCTGGCCAAACGCTTCGCCGCCAAGGAAGCGTTTGCCAAAGCCGTCGGCACCGGCGTGCGTGCGCCGGTTCTGCTGACCGCCATCCGCATCGGTCACGATGCGCTTGGCAAGCCGGAACTGGCATTCGAGCCGGTACTGGCCGCGTGGCTGACCGCGCGCGGCATCCGCCGTACCCATCTGTCGATCAGCGACGAACGCAGCCTGTGCTCGGCCTTTGTCGTGCTGGAAGGGTGAGCGGCGGCCGACCGCCGCCGGACGTGATACCATTCATGGTTTGACACAGAACAAGTTTTCCGCCATGAGCATTGTCATCAAGCAGGGCGACGACATCGCCAAGATGCGCGTCGCCTGCAGACTCGCGTCCGAAGTTCTCGACTACATCACCCCGTTCGTCCAGCCCGGTGTCACCACCGGCGAACTCGACCGCCTGTGCCACGAGTACATGACCCAGGTGCAGGGCACGATTCCGGCGCCGCTGAACTACGCGCCGGACGGCGGCACGCCGTATCCGAAGTCGATCTGCACGTCGGTCAACCAGGTGATCTGCCACGGCATCCCCGGAGACAGGGTGCTGAAGAACGGCGACGTGATGAATATCGACATCACCGTGATCAAGGATGGCTGGCATGGCGATACCAGCCGCATGTTCCTGATCGGCAACAAGGTCACGCCGCAGGCGAAACGGCTCAGCGACATTACCTATGAATGCATGTGGAAGGGCATCGACATCGTCCGCCCGGGCATTCACCTTGGCGATATCGGCCATGTGATCCAGCGTCATGCCGAGAACGCCGGCTACACCATCGTCCAGGAGTTCTGCGGCCATGGCGTCGGCGAGAAGTTTCACGAAGACCCGCAGGTGCTGCATTATGGTCAGCCCGGTACCGGCGTGGAAATCCTGCCCGGCATGATCTTCACCATCGAACCGATGCTGAACGCCGGCAAGCGCCATATCCGCATCAAGCCGGACGGCTGGACCGTGGAGACCAAGGATCGCAGCCTTTCGGCGCAGTGGGAACACACGATCCTGGTGACTGAAGACGGCCATGAGGTGCTGACGGTCTCGGCCGGCACGCCGCCGCGTCCGGTGTTCTGAACGAGACGCGACAGCGGCAATGAAAAACGGGCAGCGAAAGCTGCCCGTTTGCGTTACCGGCCGGAAAGTCCGGTCAGAACGAGTGCTTCAGTGCCAGGCCGTAGGCTTGCGGGTCGGCACCGGCAGCGATCGTCGGGTTGTTCACGCCGAAGTTGGCAGTGGCAGCCTTCTTGTTGTCGATCTGGGTGGCGTAGGCAAGGATCTGCGTACGCTTGGACAGGTCGTAGGTTGCACCCAGCACCCACTGGTTGGCCTTGTAGTCGCCACCGTTGGTCTTGCCGTCAGCCTTGCCGACCATCGTGTACGAAGCCTTCAGGCCAAAGGCGCCGAACTGGTAGCCACCGACCAGGGTCCAGCTGTCCTGATTGTAGGTATCGTAGTCGACATATTCGTAGCCGGCGCCGAGCATGGCATTGCCAAACTTGTAGCTGACCGCGGCCAGGTAGCCGTCGAGCTTGTTGTCGACAATGATCGTCGGCGTCAGCGAGTTGGTGAAGTTGCTGCGGTCGGTGGCGTGGTTGTAACCCAGCGAAGCGGTCAGGCCGTTTGCCGAGTACTTGACGGCGGCGCCGTACACGCTGGCATCCGTGCGATCTTCACCCACGTAGGTGCGGTCTTCGTCTGCCGAGTAGCTGGCTGCAAACTGGACGCCGCTGAATACCGGCGACAGATACAAGGCGGTATTGGCGCGACGCGCACCGGCGCGGCCGAAGGTGGTGTCCTTGCTCCAGGCGTTGTCGGCCGAGGTGTTGGTCATGATGTTCAGGCCAACGCTGTCGCCGATAACCTTGTATGCATCATCATGACGGCCGAGGCGTACTTCGCCGAAGCCACCTTGCAGGCCAACGAACGAGTTGCGGGTTGCCCAGTTCGAGGTGGTGTCACCATCAACCGACAGGCCTTGTTCAACCTGCCATACCGCCTTGAGACCGTTGCCCAGATCTTCGCCGCCCTTGAAGCCGATGCGGGAGTTTTCGTTCTGGATGCGAATGCGGCCCTTGTACTGCTGGGCATCCGGCAGGGTCGCGCCGGTCGTGTTGTTCTTGGCACCGGTAGCCTGAACGTATTCCACGCCCGCGCTGATGAAGCCGTAGATAGTCGTATCGGCCATGGCGACCGGGGCAGCAAATGCGCCGGCGAGGGCGGCGGCAATCAGTTTCTTGTTCATCAAAGCATCACTCCACTGGGGTCTTGAATCTTGTCCATCGTTCGTTGACGACGTGCCGGTGACTATACCGTGGGGGTATGGCATTCGGATGACAAAACTGTTGCATGCAGCGTGTTTCAGGGGATTTATGTTGTCATAAAACAACAGAAAATTAGGATGGGTTTGTTTTATGTTGCTTTCTTGCAGCGCAACATGAAGGCGGGATGCTGATGGCGTAAATTCTGCAGGGCGGCATGCATGGCTTTCATGCCGCCCTGAGCGCAGCCCTGGTGCCGGCAGCGCGACGGATAAAACAACAAAAAACCGGGCAAAGCCCGGCTGGTGTTGTTTTTTCGCCGCAGTCGGGTCAGGCCAGGAAGCGGCTCGGGTACACCTCGTCGATCAACTGGCGGCAGTCGATCACCCGCAGATCGTTGTCGCGGGCGAACGACATCAGAAACTGGAACACGCGCGGGTCGATTTTCTCCAGCTTCTTGTCCACGGCGACGCAGCGGACGTTTTCCAGCAGCAGCGGCCGGACGTAAGCATGGTATTCGAGTTTTTTCTGGTCGGATTCGAACGAGGCCAGAATGCCGGACAGACGCTCGGCCCAGTCGCTGGGACGGAAAGTCCTGCCCTCGTTGGTAATGCCCTGGATGACGATTTCGTACGGATTGCAGATCATGATGTGGCCAGGCGGACTGGCAAGCCCTCTTATTTTTTGCGCTCGATCAAAAAGTTGCGCATGGCGATTTTACTTGAAGCGGGAGCGCGACCCAAGCATCGTCCGTGCTGCGCTGCCGCATTTGCGCCCGCTGCCGGCGCCGGTCTCAACCGAATCGGGTGTGCAGCCACTCCAGCAGGCGCTGGGCCGCTGCGCGTTCCCGCGTATCCAGCATCAGCATATGGCCGGTGCCGGGCAGGATTTCCGCCGCCACCCCGAAGTGGGTGGCGGTTGCCAGCAGGTCGGTGCTGCCGATAATGCGGTCGTCGGCACCGCCCATCACCAGCGCCGGCAGGCGGTCATGCATCGGCGGCAGTGACAGGATGCCGACAAGCATCATGTCGAATACGGCGCGCATCGATTCCGGCTGGAAGCGTCCCAGCCACTGTGCGAGCCGCTCATCCGGCATATCGGCACTGAACAGCAATTCCTTTGCCTTGCCGAGGCTCGGATGATAATCGGGGCCGCTCTGGAACAACTGCACGGCAGCCAGCAGGTCGGGGGTGTGCCACAGCATGGCCAGCGAGGCATGGGTCATGCCGGTCGGCGGTACCGATGCCAGCATGGCCACACCGGCCGCCGGATGGCCCTGTTCCAGATAGCGCTGGATCACATACCCGCCCATCGAATGGCCGATCAGCACCGGTGGTGCCGGCAGCGTGGCGGCGATCTGCGCCACATTGCGCACGTAGTCGTCGATGCCGATGGCGGCGAGCCAGCTGTGACCATCGCTGTCGCCATGTCCTTCCAGGCTCAGCGCGTGCGCGCTCCAGCCGTTGGCGGCAAACCAGGGCAGCCAGAACTCGTCCCAGACCCAGGCGCTGGAGTAGGCGCCGTGAACGAACAGCAGCGGCGGTCGCGTGTCGGCGGCTGCCGGCAGACGGGAAATCAGTTCCAGCTTCAGGGGAGGGGTCATGGCAGGCGCTGTCGTGTCGTGAGGGGCTATGGTGATGGCATGGCGGTGACTTGCCAAGCAGGAGTGTGAAAAGGATGTTGTCGTGCGCGGTGGCGCACGACGATCACTCGGTCACGGTACGGCGGAAAGCGTCATGGCAGCTCTTGCAGCTTTGCGCCAGCTGGCCATAGGCCGGGCTGACATCGGCAAGCTTCAGTGCCGGCTTGCCGGCGGTCACTGCCGCCAGCTGGTCGGCGTGCTGGTAGAAGGTGTCGCGGGCTTTGGCGAAACGGGCCGGCTCGCTCCAGATTTCCGGACGGGCCTTGCTGCTGCCGGTCGGGGTGGTGGAGAAGTGGGCGAAAGGCTTGCGTGATTCGTCCTTCAGCTGCGCGGCCAGCTCGGCGAAGCGGATCGGATCGAACGGCTGCTTCTCGCGGACCATCAGCCCCAGCGGCTCGAAGGTGTTCAATACCGACTTGAACGCCTGTACCCGGTCGCGGGTTTCGGGGTCCTGCGGTTTTTCACTGGAACAGGCGCTCAGGGCGACAAGGGCGGCAAGGCAGACAGACAGGGACGGCTTCATGAGTTCTTCGGCGCAGGGCGGAATCAAAACGACGGCGGATTATGGACCGGGTCGCGGCTTTTTTCATCTGCCATGAGCCCGGAAGCGAAATGCCGCCCCGTAGGGCGGCATCAGACTGCTCATCAAGGTGGGTGCCGGCAGTTGCAGAGGCGCCGGTGCCGACGCTGTCGAGAGCAGGGCGGAGACTCAGTCCTTCTTGAACTGGTCGTGGCAAGCCTTACAGGTCTGGCCTGCCGCGCCGAAGGCCGGCTTCACGTCGGCCAGCGTGGTGGCGGTGGCGGCAACCTTGGCCAGTTCGGCAATCTTGGCCTGATGGCTGTCGGCCTGCTTCTTGAACTCGGCCGGCTTGGTCCAGATTTCCGCACGGGCTTCGGTCTTGCCCTTGTCGCTGCCGGCCGGGAAGTACTGCCACGGCTGGCTCGACAGGGTTTCCATATTGGCGGCGTACTTGGCGAACTCGTCCTTGTTCCAGGCGGTCTTGCCCTTGACCATGTCGCCCATGGCGCCGAACGACTTCTTGTATTCCTTGAACACGTGCTTGCGCGCCTGGATCGGGTCCTTGGCGGGGGCGGCGGTGGCAGCGTGGGCGGTCAGGCTGAGGCCAGCCAGCAGAATGGCGGCAAGCGTAAGCGGCTTGTTCATGTGAGGAGCTCCTGGAAGCGTGGAAAAAAATGTATTCGGGCTATTTAGCGGGCGGGGAGTTAACGCTGACTTAAATCCATGCGCCCGCCATGGGAATGAGCGCGGTCACGCGCATTCCGCATGGGGCGGGAGCGGCTCAGTACGGCATCGGCTTGTTGTCGTTCAGGAACAGGAAGCCCTTGACCACCCGGTAGATGTACCAGATCCAGGCCACGCCGCCGATGACCAGGCCAAGGCCGAACCAGAAAGTCAGCCCGGCCAGCACGCCCCACAGTACGGAAAACCAGAATGTGCGCATCTGCCAGCGGAAGTGGCTCTCGTACAGGGTGCCGGCGACATCCTCGCGCTTGATGTAATTGACGACGATGGCAACGATGGCGGTGACGCCGATAAACAGCGACAACCCGTACAGGCCGTAGACGACCAGGGTCAGCGTGCGCAGCGAGTCGTCACCCGGGCGGTGAATCTGCAAGTCGGTCATGGAGAACTCCGGGATGCCATGAAAAATGAAACCCTACCACAGCCCCGGGATTGCCGATGGTGATGTTATAAAGTAACATTCGTCCGGTTTTCACTTTCCCTGCTGCTGGAGTTGTCGTGCCGCATCCCGATTTTCTGCTGGCTGCCGACCGCCATTGCGTCGCCCACGGTGCCCGCCTGACCGATACCCGGCGCCGCGTGCTGGAACTGGCGCTGGCACGCGAAGGCGTGGTCAAGGCCTACGATCTGCTGGCGGACCTGCAGACCGAACGCGGCCAGGTCGCGCCGCCGACGGTCTACCGTGCGCTGGAGTTTCTGGTCGACCAGGGCCTGCTGCACCGGGTCGAGGCCCTGAACGGTTACATCGTCTGCCATCACTTCGACTGCCCGCACGAGAGCCTGCTGCTGGTGTGCGAGGCCTGTGGTGGCGTCACGGAGCTGGATGGCAGTCCGGCGCTGGTTGCACTGCGCGCAGCGGCCTCGGAGGCCGGTTTTGCCCCGCGTCGCGATGACGTGATGCTGTCCGGTCGTTGCCGGGAGTGCCGCGCATGAACCCGACCCGTACCCCGGTCAACCTGATTACCGGCTTTCTCGGTACCGGCAAGACCAGCACCATCCTGAAACTGCTTGAACAGAAGCCGGTCGACGAAATCTGGGGCGTGATCGTCAACGAGTTCGGCGACATCGGCATCGATGGCGCCGTGCTCGGCGATCGCGACGGCATGGACGTGCGCGAAATCGCTGGCGGCTGCCTGTGCTGCGTGACCGGCCCGCAGCTGACGACGACCGTGGTCAGGCTGATCCGCGAACGGCGGCCGGCCCGGCTGCTGATCGAGGCCAGCGGACTGGCCCATGCATCCAATCTGGTCGACGACCTGCGCCGTGCGCCGCTGGGCGACGCACTGGACGTGCAGGCAACGCTGACCCTGGTCGATCCGCGCCAGTTCGTTGTACTCAACTATCGCAACCACCCGATCTACGGTGACCAGGTCGCCTGCGCTGACGTGCTGGTCGCCACCAAGTGCGATCTGGCCGATGACGGGGTGATGACCCGCTTCCGTGCCCAGACCGCCGATCTGTTCCCGCCGAAGACCGCCGTGGCTCAGGCTGACCATGGCGCCATCGACCTGTCGCTGCTCGATCTGCCGGCCCGGCCGGCCGGCCGCTATCGCGTCAGACGCGATACGCCGGACAGCGGCTTCGTCACCAGCGGCGTGACCTGGCCGGCCGACGTCGTGTTCGATGCCGACCGGCTGTGCGCAGTCTTCGACCGCATCACCGGACAGGTACCCGGCCTGGTGCGCGCCAAGGCGGTGATGAACCTCGGCCGCGACTATGCGTGGTTCAACTGGGTCGAGGGCGTCTGGGGCGCGCAGACCGTCGCCTGGCGCCGCGAAAGCCGCTTTGAACTGATCGCGCCGCAGGATGCGCCCGACACCCTGACCGATGCGCTGGCGGCCTGCATCATCGCCGCCTGATCCCTGTTGCCATTACGGAAAACGAATCCGAATCCATGAACTTGTCCCGTCTTTTTCCCGTGAGCCTGCTGGCCGCCTCGGTCTGGCACCGGCTCGCGCTGGCCGCCGTCGCCGCCGTCCTGCTGTGGCTCGCCGTCGGCTGGGCGCTGGAGTCCGCATGACCATCGCGCTCAAGAATGTTACCGTCTCCTACCGGCGCCGCCCGGCCATCCATCACGTGTCGGCCGAGTTCGCCAGCCACCATGCCACGGCGATCTTCGGCCCGAATGGCGCCGGCAAGTCGACCATCCTCAAGACCCTGATGGGGTTTCTGAAACCCGATACCGGTCACGTCGAACTGGACGGACTGCGGCGTGCGCAGATCGCCTACATGCCGCAGGCGGCGCAGATCGACCGCACGCTGCCGGTCACGGTGCTGGACACCGTACTGACCGGTGCCTGGTGCACCACCGGTGCTTTTGGCGGCGTCGGCCGCGCCGGCCTGCAGCGCGCGGCGCAGGCGCTGGCCGACGTCGGCCTGCACGGCTTCGAGCGGCGCAGCATCGGCGAGCTGTCCGGCGGCCAGTTCCAGCGCGTGCTGTTCGCCCGCATCCTGATGCAGGACGCACCGCTGATCCTGCTCGACGAGCCGTTTGCCTCGGTCGACGCCAAGACCACCTTCGACCTGCTGGCCTTTGTGCGGCGCTGGGAAGCGGAAGGGCGCACCGTCATTGCCGTGCTGCACGACTACGAGCAGGTACGCGCCTATTTCGACACCACGCTGCTGCTGGCGCGCGAAGTCATCGCCTTCGGTCCGACCGAAACCGTGCTGACCGAAGCCAATCTGGCGCGTGCCAACCATATCGCCACCCACTGGCAGGCTCATCCGCCGGTGTGCGTGGTGCCGGAACAGGAGGCCGCATGACCGTCACCGGCCTGTTGTTGTCACCTTTCATCGAATTCGGCTTCATGCGCCGGGCGCTGGTGGGCTGCTTTGCCCTTGCGCTGGGCTGCGGCCCGATCGGTCTGTTCCTGGTCATGCGCCGCATGAGCCTGATGGGCGATGCCATGAGCCATGCCGTGCTGCCCGGGGCGGCGGTGGGCTTTATCCTGGCCGGGCTGAGCCTGCCGGCGATGTCGATCGGCGGCTTTGCCGCCGGCGTGCTGGTGGTCATCGCCGCCGGCGTGGTGACCCGCTACACCACGATCAAGGAGGATGCGAGCCTGGCCGCGTTCTACCTGATGTCGCTCGGCCTTGGCGTGCTGCTGGTATCGCACTTCGGCAGCAATATCGACCTGATCCACATCCTGTTCGGCAGTGTGCTGGCGGTCGACGACGGTGCGCTGCTGCTGGTGACCGCCATCGCCACGCTGTCGATGTTCGGCCTGGCGGTCATCTACCGGCCGCTGCTGCTGGACAGCTTCGATCCGATGTTCCTGCAGTCAGTAGGTGCACGCAGCAATGTGTACTACCTGCTGTTCATGGTCCTGGTGGTGCTGAATCTGGTCGCCGGCTTCCAGGCGCTGGGTACGCTGATGGCGGTCGGCCTGATGATGATTCCGGCAGTGACCGCGCGGCTGTGGGCCAATTCCATCGGCCGCATGCTGGCAGTGGCAGTCGGCGTCGCCATGCTGGCCGGCTACGTCGGGCTGCTGGCGTCCTATCATCTGGACCTGCCGTCCGGGCCGGCCATCGTGCTGTCGGCCGGGCTTATCTATCTGCTGTCGCTGTTTGTCGCGCCGCAGGGCGGCGTGCTGCCGCGCTTCATCCGCGGTCGCCATCTGAGCGGCTGACCCCCTTTCCCTTTCTGCCTTAATTCGACCCTGACTCCGTCCTTCGGGATGGCGTCCGGGTCCGTGCAACCTCATGGAGTCGGAATCATGCAAAAAAAGCTTATTTTCGCCCTGCTGGCGACGCTGCCGATGCTGGCCCACGCGGCGCAGAAACTGCCGGTGGTCGCGAGTTTCAGCATCCTCGGCGACGTCGTGCAGCAGATCGGCGGCGACCGGGTCGAGGTCAGGACCCTGGTCGGTCCGGACCAGGACGCCCATGTATTCCAGCCGCGTCCGCAGGACGTGAAAACACTGGCGGCTGCCCGCCTGTTCGTCGTCAACGGGCTCGGCTTCGAGGGCTGGATGCCGCGCATGAGCAAGGCGACCGGCTACAAGGGCACCACCCTGGTAGCCAGTGAGGGCATCAAGCCGCTGAAGAGCGAGGAAGAAGAGAAAGATCATGATCACGCCGGCCACGACCACGGCAACTTCGACCCGCATGTCTGGAACAACCCGCAGAACGTGCGGGTGTGGACGCGCAATATTGCCGCCTCGCTGAGCAAGCTCGACCCGGAAGGGCGCGACTACTATGCGCAGCGCGCTGCCGCCTACGACAAGCAACTGGCCGACCTCGACCGCTGGGCCGCGCAGACCTTCGGCCAGCTGCCGGTGGCCAAGCGCAAGGTCATTACCGGCCATGATGCGTTCGGCTATCTGGCACGCCGTTACCAGATCACCTTCCATGCGCCGCAGGGGCTGTCGACCGAATCGGAAGCCTCGGCGAAGCAGGTGGCCGGGCTGATCCGCCAGATCAAGGCCTCCGGCATCAAGGCGGTGTTCGTCGAGAACATTTCCGACCGGCGTCTGGTCGACCAGATTGCGCGCGAAAGCGGTGCCAGCGTCGATGGCAAGCTGTACTCGGACGCCCTGTCGCGTGACGCCGCTGCCCGCAGCTATACCAGCCTGTTCCGCCACAATGTCGAACAGCTGTCCGCCGGGATGAAAAAGAACTGAACCGGCGTTTCTCCTCCGTGCAGACAGCCCGCCGGCCCCCTGGCGGGCTGTGTCGCGTCAGGGATGGAAATGCACCCGCTCATCGAATCCGGGCTGGTCGCTGGCGGCGCGCGCCTCGACCTCCAGCGCGTTGTGCCGGTAGCCGTGGCGCAGGGTCTGCCATGCATAGCGCAGCAGAAAGCCGGCCAGGCCGTAGCGGTGGTATTGCAGCACATGGCAGGCTTCGTGCCGGCGCCAGCGCACGTCATCCAGGAACGCCTGTGCCGGCACCCCCCACAGCAGCAGGCGACGGCCAATCACCATCGCCGCCGCCCGGCCGCCCAGCACCCGGGCGGCGAGACGGGCGAGGAGGGCGTTTTCGATGATGCGGCAGTCGATCGGGCGGGACATGGACGGGCAGAAGGGCGGCAACAAGGTTGTCAGTATCGCATCCACACCGGACAATGCCGACTCCGGTCAAGCTGTCCTGCGGAGTCACTGCACATGAATCGATCCGTTTTCCGTCCGGCCCTCGCCGCCCCGCTGTTGCTGGCACTGTCGCTGACCGCCTGCGTGGCTCCCGGTCCCACCGGCAAGAGTGGCGACGGCTGGTCGCTGCCGACCTTCGGCGGGCTGGGACACAATGAAGAAGACCAGTTGCTGGCCGAAGCCAATGCCCTGGCCGGGCAGGTCGGCAATGGCCAGCTGACCCGGCTGCAGGCCGCTGACCGGCTCGACCAGAAGCGCCTGGCGCTGGTGGGTCACAATGCCATCGACGATGCGCTGTTCAAGGCCTATCGCGATCAGACCGTGCTGCTGCAGCGCGGCCAGATTGCCCAGGCCGACCTGCGCACGCGACTGGTCAGGGAAATTGACCGCGCCCGCCGCAACTGGAATGCCATGCCCTTGCCGCAGCGGCCCAATGCCGCCTTTACCCGTTTCCTGATAAGGATCTATGACCAAGCACCGCTCTGAACCCCGCTTCGACCCCGAGTCGCCTTGCCCGTGTGGCCGCCCGGCCGCACTGGTCGAATGCTGCTGGCCGCGCCTGGCCGGCCGGCTGCCCGCACCGACCGCCGAAGCGCTGATGCGCTCGCGCTATACCGCCTACGTGCTGGAGCACGCCGAGTACCTGCTGCTGAGCTGGCACCCGGATACCCGCCCGGATGCACTGGACTTCGATGAACCGCTGAAGTGGACCGGATTGCAGATCGAGTCCACCGAGGCAGGCGGCGAAAACGACAGCGAAGGTACCGTGACCTACGTTGCCCGCTACAAGCTGGGCGGGCGGGCGCGCAAGATCCGCGAAAAAAGCCGCTTCACCCGCGTCGACGGGCGCTGGGTCTATGTCGATGGGGATATCGACGACTGACGCCGCTCAGGCGCGTGGCCGCTGGCCATCATCTTCCACCCCGACCCGGCTGGCCGCCTGATAGGCGCTGACCGCCCGGATGCGCTGGGCATGGATCGGCTCGGCCGCGCGCGCAGCCGGCTGCAGCGGGGCCGAGGCCATCACCCCGTACAGGCCGCTGGTCAGCGTGTCCTCCAGCTGGCGCGCAGCGGTCGAGATGGTCACGCTGGTTGCGGTCGTCTCTGCAATCCGCTCGGCGGCGGCGGCCTTGATCGTGCCGGTCAGGGCGTCGCTGCGATCAGCCTGCCGCAGCTTGCCCGTCACTTCAGCCTGGTTCAGTGCCTCGGCCACCGAGCGGGCACTGTCCTGATTGGCCACCAGATTGCTGCGCACCGTATTGATGTACGAGGCGGCCTGGGTGGCGCGAAGCATGTCTGTCGTGCTCATCGTGTCGTCTCCTGTTCTCTCTGGCCACTGCCACTGCTGGCAGTGTTGCGATCACCGGCTTCATATTGTCCGAGTCTGTTTCGAGCCAATAGTTCATTACGGGCAAGTGCCGTATTGTCATTCTTTCATATACGTTCTGGTATGTATATATAAAAATGCCTTCCTGCCTGGCAGGAGAGTCGCGTGGAAATGGAGCGGGTCACATTGCCTTACGAGGAAAAGTAGAGGTGAGGATGCTTCAGATACACGGCCGGGCGGATGGCACTGGAGATGAAACTGTTGGCAATGGTGGTCCGCAGCGCCTTGAAACCGGCCTGGGGCTGGAAGACTGACAGGCTGGATCCGGGAGCAACATTCTGTCCCAGGGGCTGTGCGGCGACCCGATAGTGATAGCCGGTCACCTGCCGTTGCAGCGTGTTGGCAAGGCGCTGTGCCTGTGCCCCCATTTTTCCGCCCACTGCACTGTAGCAGGACACCAGACGTATTTTCTGCCCGGGCAAAAGCGGAATATTTTGCAACTGCCTGCCCAGTGTGCCACCCGAAATCAGTCTGGTACTCAAGGTCGTACCTGGTGCGCCGTGTGCGTTGACTGCCGCGACCAAGGGGTCGGTGAGGTCCACGGTCATATCGCCAAGCAAGTAGATCTTTCCGCTTGCCGATACCGACCATGTGAGTCTGGAGCTGGAATAGGCAGCCAGAATGCGCGGGGTGCCGAGACCAAGCAGCGTGGCGCCGATACCCAGTCCCAGCGAGACCCATCCCAGAATGCGTGAGGTTTCGGGGTCCGACTTTTCCAGGAGCGCAGAGGCGATGGCGGTTGATCCGGCCGCCAGTCCCAGCAGCGTGCCCGTTGCGACGAGACACAGGGCCAGGCCAGTCGTCAATGGTGCGGCAAAGCAGACGGTGAGCAGGGTGAGCACGATGCCAAGAGCGCCCAGAATGACCCCCACCGTGCTGTTGCTGGCGAGTGGCTTTCTGCTGTACGGGGAGGGCATCATGTAGTGCCAGAACGGGATGAATTGCATATACAGCTGAATTTCCGGTGCGTAGCTGTATGTCCCGTCCTTCGGCAGGTACAACTGACTGCGCGGGCCAATCCAGTCAATGCGCTCGCCATGCATGCCGATCTTTGGCCGGGTATCGCCACTCCCCGCCGGCGCCTGCAGGCCGTCGCTGTCCGGTTCGGGCTCAGGATCCGGCTCCGGTTCGCTCTCCCCCTGATAACTGTCGTTCTCGTCCTGCCCGACCACATACCACGGGCACGGCCGCTGCAGCCGGTAGTTGCCGTCGCCACGCTGGGTCAGCACCGGCTTCAATGTCGCATCCCGGTATTGCTGCGCAAACGGCAGCGGCGGCGCCTCGCGTGCCGGCCGGCTGCGGTCCACGCAGTAGCCCGGATACTGCAGCAGCGCCAGCCCGCCCGCGCTGCACTCGTCTCCCGCCGCCACCTGCCAGCGCACCGTCAGCGGTCCGCTGACCGCTTCCCCGCTTTCGTCGTAGACAAAGTCGCCGTTTTCGCTCAGCCGGTAGCCGTCT
>NZ_QLTJ01000011.1:0-112852 GCF_003269145.1 Microvirgula sp. AG722
TCTCAAAAGAACTTCTGAAAGTTCTTCCTTGACTGTGTAAGCCTTGCTTTTCAGCAAGCGCCTACACTTATCGGTTGTCTGTTTTGTTAAAGAGCGTTTTTCCGAACTGAATCAGCGACTTGCTGCTTCGTTCGGCGCTGCGTCGTGCAGCGAGGAAGCGAACTATACGTCTGCCGTGCCGGTCCGTCAACGCTTTCGGCAAAGAAAATCTGATAATTTTCTCAAAAAACGAAAAATCGGTTTGTTTTTCAGTGTTTTGCACAATTATCTCGATTCTTCCCCTCCATGAAAAAACCGCCGGGCGAGCCCGGCGGTTTCTGGGTACAGGGTCGAAAAGTTACTGATCTGCTGCCTTGAGCAGGTCTTCGACCACTTTTTTCGCGTCGCCGAACACCATCATGGTCCGATCCATGTAGAACAGATCGTTGTCCAGACCGGCGTAGCCTGCCGCCATCGAGCGCTTGACCACCAGCACGGTGCGCGCCTTGTAGGCTTCCAGGATCGGCATGCCGTAGATCGGGCTGGCCGGGTCTTTCTGGGCGGCCGGGTTGACCACGTCGTTGGCGCCGATCACCAGCACGACGTCGGTGGTGGCGAAGTCGGTGTTGATCTCCTCCATCTCCTGCACCTGCTCGTACGGCACGTCGGCCTCGGCCAGCAGCACGTTCATGTGCCCCGGCATCCGCCCTGCGACCGGGTGGATCGCGTAACGTACCTTGACCCCCTTCTCGGTCAGCAGCTTGGCGAACTCCTGCAGTGCATGCTGGGCACGGGCCACGGCCAGGCCGTAGCCCGGGACAATGATCACGCTGTCGGCATTGGTCATCAGGAAGGCCGCGTCATCCGGGCTGCCCGATTTGTAGTTCTTCGGACCCGAACTGGCTGCACCCGCCGCCGCCGGGCCGGAACCGAAGCCGCCCAGCAGCACGTTGAAGATCGAGCGGTTCATCGCCTTGCACATGATGTACGACAGGATGGCACCGGACGAGCCCACCAGCGAACCGGCAATGATCAGCACCGGGTTGTTGAGGGTGAAGCCGATACCGGCTGCCGCCCAGCCCGAGTACGAGTTCAGCATCGACACCACGACCGGCATGTCCGCGCCGCCGATCGGGATGATCAGGGTCACGCCCAGCACCAGCGCCACGGCCAGCATGGCCAGGAAGGCGGCGTGCGCCTCGGTCAGGTAGTAGGCAATGCCGAAGCCGATCATGGCAATCGCCAGCACCAGGTTCAGCAGATGCTGACCGTTGAACGACACGGCCTTGCTGCCGAACTTGCCCGACAGCTTGCCGTAGGCAATGACCGATGCGGTAAAGGTGATCGCACCGATAAACGCGCCAATGAACAGCTCGATGCGCTGCACGCCGGTATGGTTGGCGCCTTCGTGGAAGATCGCCGCGACGGAGATCAGCACGGCGGCCAGGCCGACCAGCGAGTGCATGGCGGCGACCAGTTCCGGCATTTGCGTCATCTGCACGCGCTTGGCCAGGGTGCCGCCGATCAGGCCACCGATGATGACCGCGCCGCCCATCAGCCCCCAGATCGGCTTGTCAGCCAGGGCCAGGGTGGTGATGAACGCGATCGCCATGCCGGCGATGCCGTAGAAATTGCCCCGCTGCGCCGCTTTCGGCGAAGAGAGCCCCTTGAGTGCCAGGATGAAGCAAATGGCGGCAATCAGATAAAGGATTGCGGTGATATTTTCCATCGCGTCCTCTTATTTCTTCTTCTTGAACATTTCCAGCATGCGCTGGGTCACCATGAAGCCGCCGAAGATGTTGATCGACGCCAGCAGCATGGCCAGGGTGCCGAGAACCGACGTCAGCGTGATTTCGCTGCCGTTGATCTCGACCACCTGCAGCATGGCGCCAACGATGATGATCGACGAGATGGCGTTGGTGACGGCCATCAGCGGGGTGTGCAATGCGGGAGTGACGTTCCACACCACGTGGTAGCCGACGAAGATCGCCAGTACGAAGATGGTGACACTGGTCACGAACGGATCGACCATGATGTCTCTCCTTATGACTGACCGAAGCGGACCTGGCCCTGGTGGGTCACCAGTGTGGCAGCGAGCAGGTCGTCTTCGAGATTGAGTTGGAATGCGCCGTCCTTGCCGAACATCAGGTTCAGGAAGGTCAGCAGGTTCTTCGCGTACAGCGCCGAGGCATCGGCGGCGACCAGGCCCGGCAGGTTGGTCGTGCCGACCAGGTATACGCCGTTGTCGGTCTGGCAGACCTCGCCCGGACGGGTGCCCTCGCCGTTGCCGCCGGCCTCGGCCGCCATGTCGATGATCACGCTGCCGGCCTTCATGCCGGCAATGGTGGCCGCCGACAGCAGCTTCGGTGCCGGTTTGCCCGGAATCAGCGCGGTGGTGATGATGATGTCGGCGGCACGCGCGTGCTTGTCGACCAGTTCACCCTGGCGGCGCTTGTAGTCGTCGCTCATTTCCCTGGCGTAGACGCCATCGCTGGCGGCCTTTTCCTCGTCGGTCATCGGCACTTCGACGAACTTGGCACCGAGCGATTCGACCTGTTCCTTGGTGGACGGCCGCACGTCGAAGGCTTCGACCACGGCACCCAGGCGCTTGGCGGTCGCGATGGCCTGCAGGCCGGCGACGCCGACGCCGAGAATCAGCACCCGAGCCGGTTTTACGGTACCGGCGGCGGTCATCATCATCGGCATCATGCGCGGGTAGTACTGGGTGGCCAGCAGCACGGCGCGATAGCCGCCGAGGTTGTTCTGGCTGGACAGGACGTCCATCGACTGCGCACGCGTGGTCCGCGGCAGCAGTTCCATGGCGAAAGCGCTGACCTGCTGCGCCGCCAGTTGCGGCAGCAGCGTGTTCTGGTACGGCTTCAGCTGGCCAATGAGGATGGCACCGGCTTTCAGCGCGGCGATGTCCGCAGCCTGCGGCTCGCGCACGGTCAGCACGATGTCGCCGCGGCCGAGCAGTGTCGCGCGGTCGGCGACGATTTCCGCCCCGGCCTCGCTGAACACCGCATCCGGCACGGCTGACGCGACGCCCGCTCCGCTCTGCACGGCGACGGCATGGCCGGCCTGCACGAGCTTCTTCACCGTTTCCGGCGTAGCGGCGACCCGCGTCTCACCCGCGCATTCGGCGGGAATGACGATTTGCATGGTTACCTCGTTTGGATGGTTGGAATGAAACCGGTAAACCGCCCCGCACACGCACCCGGCGCGGCGTTGCAGTGCAATCTGTTGAATATTTCAAACACTCGTTTGAAAATGATCATCCGCATTCAAACGCATATCTTGTAATTTGAAAAGCATTTTCATGGCAATGGCACACACTCGCCACTGTTTTTTTGCAGCGCAGCAATTGCCGGGACGGTGGCAGGTCGCCGCGCCGCGCAGGCACAAACGACAAACCCCGGTCGACATGTCGGACCGGGGTGGATTCGGATCTGACGTCACTCAGCCGATAGGGACGAACAAATCGTAGGCAAACTTCCCGATCAGGATACTGAGCAGAATCAAGAATAGGACACGTATGAATCCGGCGCCGCCCCGTATTGCCAGATGCGTGCCGACCAGGCTGCCGGCCACATTGGACACCGCCATCGGCACCGCAAAGCCGAACAGGATATGCCCGGCCGGGATGAAGAAGCTCAGCGCCGCCAGATTGGTCGCCAGGTTGACGAACTTGGCCGCCGCCGATGCGTGCAGGAAGTCGAACGCAAAGAAGCGGATGAACAGGAAGATCAGGAAGCTGCCGGTACCGGGGCCGAAAATGCCGTCGTAGAAACCGATGGCACAGCCGATCAGCACGGCGATCCAGCGCTCGCGCGTGCCGATGACGGCCGGCGCATGCAGCTTGCCGAAGTCTTTTTTCCACAGCGTGTAGGCCGCCATGCCGATCAGCATGACCAGCACGGCCGGCTTCATGACCGCTTTCGGCACCAGGCTGACGGCGGCGGCACCGACGAAGGCGAACACGAACGCACAGCCGGCCGCCGGCAGCACCAGCGACCATGGCAGCCGGACCCGGGTCATGAAGCTGCGGGCCGCACTGCCGGTACCGAAGATGGAGGAGAACTTGTTGGTGCCGAGCAGCGTGGCCGCATCGACCCGCGGCAGGGTATTGAACAGCGCCGGCACCTGGATCAGCCCGCCACCGCCCACTGCGGAATCGATCAGCCCGGCGGCAAACGCCATGACACAAAGAAAAACAACATCGTAGAGCACAGCGTTTGCCCGCCGGATGGCGGCCTGTAGGGCATAGGGGGGGCAAGCCTAGCCCGCTGGCCGGGGGGAGTCAAAACCTGATCTTCATCCGTCTCGCCACCGGCCAGCTCCGTACCATGACCGTTACCGCTGCCGGACCAGCACCGGCTGTTCGGCCGGCGGCAGCTGGTTGTCGCGTGCCACGTCGCTGATCGCCTGATTGGTGGCGAAATACACATCCCAGTACACGTCGTTGTGACAGAACGGCCGTACCGCCAGCACCGGGCCGGCCAGGTTGAACTCCAGCAGTTCGACCGAGGGCGCCGGGTCGGGCTGCACGCCGGGCAGCGTCGACAGCCGGTTGCGCAGGGCAGCGGCCACGGCGACGATATCGACGCCATTGGCCAGCTGCATCTTCAGGTCGACACGCCGGTACGGGTTGGCGCTCAGGTTGACGATATTGTCCGAAAACAGCTTGTTGTTGCCGACGATGGTATGCAGATTGTCCAGCGTGTCGATGGTGGTGGCGAACAGGCCGATATCGCGCACCGTGCCGACCACGCCCCCCGCATTGATCATGTCGCCGACCTGGAACGGCCGCAGCACCATCAGGAACAGTCCGGCGGCAAAGTTGGCCAGCAGGCCGGACCAGGCCACGCCAATGGCCAGGCCGGCCGCCGCCAGTACGGCCGCGAAGGTGGTGGTCGCGATGCCGAGCACCGACAGCACGGCAATGAACAGCAGCAGTTTCAGGAATACGTTGAAGGATGCTTCAAGATAACGCGCCAGCGTGGTGTCGATCTTCCGCACTGTCATCATCCGCGCAAAAGCCGCACGCAGTCCCCTGATGACGAAACCGCCAATCCACCACAGCAGCAGCGCCCCGATCAGCTTCCACGCAATCGGCAGCAGGTTGGCGATCACAACCGCCTGTATCGACGACAGGGACAACGTTTCCATGTGCCTCTCCCCCCGGATCCATCAAGTCAGATAGTTAATACTGCTTGTTGTAGGCAACCCGTTGGCAGGCGCAAGCCCGATTTGCCTGGCCGGTATGCACCTCAGGCAAACACGCGCATCAACCCGAGCAGTGCAGCCAGCAGCAGCGCCAGCCAGGTCAGCAGGATGCCCAGCACGCGCGGTGGATTCGGGGCCGGCATGGCAATGCCGAACGGGTGCAGTATGCGCCCGGCCAGCAGCATGGCGCCCACGGCATGCAGCCACGGCGCCGACACGCCCGCCGCTTCATCCAGTGCCAGCAGCAGCAGGGCCAGCGGCACGTATTCGGCAAAATTGCCATGTGCCCGCATCGCGGCACGCAGCGGCGGCTGGTCGCCGTCACCCAGACTGACGAGACAGCGGCGACGCTGTCGCGACACATTGCATGACAGCAGCAGATAGACCAGCGTCAGCAGGCAGGCGTAAGCAAGCGAAATCGTCATGGCAACCTTCCAGATGGAATATCCGGCAGCGAGCATGCCACAAGCAGGTCGCCGGCAACAGTTTCCGGAAACCTGCGGCCAGCGCAACACGGATCACAGATCCATCGTGTGCATGGCCAGTGTCACCTCGCGGCCGATGCGCTGCCGGAAGACGGTGCAGACCCGATCGAACCCGTCAAAGCTGGTGTGCGGCTGCAACGAGACGCCGGTGACCGGCAGATTTCCCCGGGCCATCACAGGGGCGCTGCCCGCGGCGCCCTGTCGCAGATCGAATATCTGCAGCGCGCCATCCTCATAGGCAATCGCCACCAGCCGGTTCAGCAGCGAGAATGCGATGCTCTCCGGCCGCATGGCCCCGCTCTGACCGGTCCGGGGAGGGATATCCCGCGGCAGCCTCGTTTCCCGCCCGTTGCCCAGGTCCTGCAGCACAATGTCATTGCAATTCCCCTCCCCGATGCACGAGCACGAACGCATCAGGAAGCGTTCATCGGGAGACAGCCGGAACAGGGCGTGATTGCCGCCCGCGAACGAATACAGCGTCACGTCTCCGTCCCGGCTGAATGCATAGCCCCGCGTATACGAGCCGACAAACAGGCGGCCGTCGTCCGCGACCGAGATCTGGAACAGATTGGCATCGCTGATGCGGGCATCCAGGCTGACCTGATCCCGTTCGCGGTCGTAGCATTGCAGGCGGGTTTCGCCCGGACCAGCCGTGTTGCTGGTCGCGATCGCCACGAAACGTCCGCTGCGCGACAAGTCCACCGTGTGCGGTGTCGTGGAGCGCGCCATCGGCAGACGGACCAGCTGCCTGCTGTCCGTGTGGTAATAGTGCAGTTCCCTGTCCGCATTCATCAACAGCCAGCAATCCGGCGGCGGCCGAAGAAAATGCTTGCTGCTGTTGATCCGGGGTATGGCGGCGGCGGTCCGAAAGCCGTCGGGCAGCGTCAGGGGCATTATCTGCCCGGCCCGGACCACATACTTCGCCACCAGAAGGCTCTGCACATCCTGTCCCCAGACGATGACCCGTCCGTCTCGCGTCAGCGCGCGAGTGGCCAGGTCCAGCATCCTGACCCGGGATTCGACGGGATGCTGCACCCTTTCGCCGGCCCGTCCGGCAACAGGCAGGCGGCCCGCATGATGCAGGCTGGCCAGGCAGGCGGCAGCGTGGAAGCCGCTGTCGGCCCATGGCTGCGCGGCAGGATGGCAGCGGAGGGTGCGCAGATCCCCGGCCGCCACTGACGGGTCCTCCTCCTGCCGGATCAGCGCCAGCGCCGCCCGTTCCATCATCCTCGGCGTAACGGCGTCAAGGAACACCGAGGACACCGATTGCACCCTCCCCAGGTCCGCCAGTGACAGGTATTGCGCCACCAGGGACCACTCGTCGGATCGCCGGGCCAGTGCCGGCAGGTTCAATGGCATATCGAGAGGTGGCATGATGGTTTCCTGTGCGGGAGTAAAACAAGCCGTGCGAAGCGAGGCCGGCCACTCAGTCCGGAGCAGCCAGGCCGAGATGGAGTGTGTGCCGCCCCAGCGACAGCCCCCGGTCCGACCGGTAGCCAAACACCGTATGGACCTGATCGAATCCGCTCATCCTGATGATCAGCCGCTCCAGCCGTTCAATACAGCACAACTCCGCCCGTGCCAGCCGGCGGGCGCCATGGGCATCCTCGTGGCGCAGGTCGAACACCAGGATCAGCCCGTCGTGATAGGCAACGGCCGCCAGCGCATTCAGCGCCGAGAACGCGATGCTGGCAGGCTTGCGGCATTGCTGCCCCGGCCTGACCGGCTCCATGCGCGGGAGAAAAACGTAATGCCCGCTACGCTGGTCGTCCAGCAGCAGACTCCCGCCATCCAGACCGGGCCGGATCAGGAAGCGCTCGTCCGGTGACAGGCGGAACACGGTCTCAGTCAGGCAGGACGGGTCCGGCACCAGTGGATACGGATAGGGCTGGGGCCGGGCCCCGGGGCCGGCCCCGGTGTCAATTGCATAGCCGCTCAGCGGCGAGCCCACAAAGATCCTGCCGCTTTCCGACACCGAAATCTGGGCCGGCCAGCAATCCGCGATCAGGGTGTCGGTGCTCAGGCAATCCCGCACCCGGTCGTAGCACTTGACCAGGCAGCCGCCGTCACTGCGCCAGGTCGCCATCGCAACGCACCGCCGGTGCGCAGACATGGCGGCCATGAAGAGGCGGCCTTCCCCCCCAGGCAACGGCAACGTCAACGGCGTGAGCGTCTCCGTATCCAGGCAATAGAGGGACGGGACACACTGCAGGTCGCCGATCAGCAGGCCGGCAGGCCTGGGCGTCAGGAATGCCTTGGCCGCCCCGATGCCCCCGGCCCCGCAGGGATAGGGGGCATAGCCGTCGGGCAACGAGAGTGGCTGCTGCTGCGTGTCGCCAACCAGGTGCCGGGCGACGCGGTGCTGTTCCAGGTCGAAATGCCAGGCGATGGCGCGTCCGTCCTGGACCTGCGGCAACAGGTCGAACCGGTGCATGATGCCGGGCAGGGCAATGGACGCCTGCTGCATGGCCAGGCTGCCTTCGCCGGCCTCGCGACATACATGCCACAGGCTCGCCATGCATGCCGTCGCATACAGCCCCTTGTCCGCCCATTTCCGTGTCGCCGGGTGGAAGCGGAACTGACGCAGGTCGTCGCCCGACACGGCATTGCCTTCCTCGCGCCGGATCAGGTCCAGCGCTGCCCGTTCCATCATTGTCGGTGTCACCGCATCCCGGCACGCCGTGGAGACGGCACACAGACGCCCCAGATCGGCCAGCGACAGAAACTGCGCCACCGATGGCCACTCATCGGCCCGCCGGATCAGGCCGGGCAGTATCGACGGCACGCCAGTCAGCGGCATGACATCCCCCGCCGCGAGTGGCAGGCCGCCACGGCACCCTTCATCAGGCTGCCCCGCCCTGCGCGAGTGACAGGGTATGCAGGCTCAGCCGGGCACCCTGCGCCGTCCGGTGGGAAAAAATCGTCTGCACCACATTGAATCCATCAAAGCGGACTGCCACCTCTCGCAGCGGCTGCTCGACCAGTATCCCTGCGGTTGCCAGCACCCTCGCCTCTTCCGCCATGTCCCGCCGCAGGTCGAAAACCTGGATCAGACCGTCCTCATACACGACGGCGACCAGCGCATTCAGGATCGAGAAGGCCAGGCGCAGCGCGTGCGCGCCAAACGGCGGCTCGGGGGCCGCTCCGCGAGGCAGCCGGATCTGCCGCTCGCCATCTTCCAGAATCAGGTCGCCAATGTTCCGCCCGACCCTCATGTCGGACCGGACCAGAAACTGTTCATCCGGCGAACACAGGTAGGTATTTCTGGTCGAGTCCACCAGCTCGACATGGCAATCGTGCCGGAAAGCCTCGACTTCTCCCGACGGCAGGATCAGGAAATCTCCCTGAAACCCGGCACCAAACACCCGGCCGTCACTGGCCACCGACAGCTGGTGCACCATGCAGTCGGCAAACCGGTAACTCGCATACATCCGGTCACGGTCACGGTCATAGCAATCCACGGTGCAACTGTTATCGGCGTCATGCTCGATCGCGGCCACGAAACGCCCGCTGGACGAGCAGGCAGCGATCAGGATGCCTGTCTGTTGTCCCCGCAACGGCAACGAGACCAGTTCTCCGGTATCCGCACGGTACAGGAAGAGCTCATGGTGCAGATTGCCAAGCACCCCCCAGCCTGCCTGCGGGACAAGGAACTGCCTTGCCGCCCCCATGCTGTTGAGCGAATTCCGGAAGGGCACCAGCCCAGCGGGAAGCTGCAATGGCGCCCATGGTCGGGAACTGACGATCAGTCGCTGTGACCGCTGGCTGTCGGGATCGATATACCAGGCGATGACCTGCCCGTCGCGGGCCTGCGGCATCAGGTCAAGGAGATGGGTGGAACCGGGCAGCTCGATCCGTTCCTCGCGGGTACCGGCATGGCCGGCCCGTGTTCCGGTGCGCACCAGGTGCAGACTCGCCACGCATGCCGTCGCATACCGCCCGGCCTCGACCCACTCACGGGTTGCCGGATGAAAGCGAAAGTCGCGCAGGTCTTCGGCCGATACCGTCGCGCCCTCCTCCTGGCGGATCAGGTCCATCGCAGCCCGCTCCATCATGCCCGGCGTGACCGCATCGCGGCATGTCGTCGACACGGCACGCAAGCGCCCCAGATCCGCCAGCGACAGATATTGCGCCACATACGGCCATTCGTACGGCCGCCGGGCCAGCGTCGACAGCATGGATGGCCATTCATCAAGCGGCATGCACCCTCCCCGGGATCAGTGAATTGTGCGGCAGGGTCAGCCGTGCTCATGCCGGCCAAGGAACAGGACATGCCTGCCCAGCCGGGGGCCGTGCTCCGTCCGGTAGGAGAAAATCGTGCTCACCTGACCGAACCCGTCAAACCGGATCGCCGCATCACCAAGCCGATGCCCGCACGACACGACCGCCGTTGCCCGCACGGGCGCCCCCTGCTCCGTCGCCTGCTGCAGGTCGAACACCTGGATCAGGCCGTCCTGGTACACCACGGCGGCAAATGCATTCAGCACCGAAAATGCAATGCCTATGGGGTAGATGCCAGACTGGTCGGGCAGGGGCGCCTCCCCGCGCGGCAGCGGGATCCATTGCCCGTCGTGCGTCAGGGAGAGGTCGCCAATGCCGCGCCCGACCCGCATGTCGGACTGGATCAGGAAATGCTCGTCTGCAGAAATCCGGTATATCGTTCTGCCGACCTCCTCCGGCCCGACAGGGCGCTCATGCGGGCAGAACACCATTTCGCCGGACGGTTGCAGGCACAGGTTGCCCTGATGGCCGGCAATGAATACCTGTCCGTCACCGGCGACCGACACCTGGTGGTGGGGCAGGCTGCCGGCAAGCCGGATATTCACGAAAAATCGGTCTCCCTCGCGGTCGTAGCACTGCACCACCGTGTCTTCACCCTCGCTGCTGTACTCGACCATGGCCACGAAGCGGCCATTGCACGAGCAGGCGGCAAGCAGGCTGCTATCCGGCCTCCGCACCAGCGGCAGGGCGACCTGTGCTCCCGTTTCCGCCTGGTACAGATGAAGCTCGCGCGCAGGGTTCGTTACCACCCGCCAGTCCGCCAGCGGCACAAGAAACTGCCTGGTCGTGCTTATGCACCCCATGCTGTTCCAGTGCGGGATCAGCCCGCCGGGCAACGACAGCGGCTGCCACGGTTCATTGCTGACGATCATCCAGCGCGCCCGGAGACTGTCAGGGTCGGCGTACCAGACAATCACGCGTCCGTCGCGGGGCTGCGGTATCAGACCGAGGCCATGCAGGGTACCGGGCAGATCGATGGCTTCCTGGCGCACGCTGACCTGCCCGGCCTCCATCTCGGCACGCACGTGGTACAGGCTTGCCACGCATGCCGTCGCGTGCAGCCCTGCATCGACCCATGCCCGGGTCGCCGGATGGACACGGAACCCTTGCAGATTCCCCGCCGAGACGGCGCGGCCTTCTTCCTGCCGGATCCGCTCCAGTGCCGCCCGCTCCATCATGCCCGGCGTAACGGCATCCCGGAGCGTCGTCGACACCGAGCGCACGCGCCCCAGATCTGCCAGCGACAGATACTGCGCCAGATACGGCCACTCATCAGGGCGGCAGACAAAATCCGTCAATGTCAAAGGCATTGAAATGGACAGCATGATCACTCCTTATGAGTATTGTGGCATCAGCCGCCACGGGGCCATGTTCCGGTCAGACCGAACCGTGCTGGCCGAGATACAGGGTGTGCCTGCCCAGCGAGGACGCATCCGGACCCAGCAACGTCGTGCACACCCGGTCAAATCCGTCAAAACAGATCTGCGGCTGCATCAATCCGCCCGGCCAGGGAAAATCCGCTTCCGCCGCGACCTGGGCACCCCATGCATCCTTGCGCAGCAGATCGAACACCCTGATCACGCCATCGTAATAAACGACAGCCGCCAGGGCATTCAGGCTGGAGAACGCCATACCGGCCGGATAAGTCGAACAGCCATGCGGCCGGCATGGCGTCGCGCGGGGCAGAACGCACCGGGTGCCGTCTTTCATGTCTTCCAGGACGATGTCGCCACATTCACTGCTCTGACCCAGACCGGAGCGGATCAGGAAGCGCCCGTCCGGGGACAGCTGGAACAGGCTGTTCAACCGGTATCCGTACGGGAATGGCTCCGGTTCGTCACCGGCCCGGAACAGATAGCCGCGCTGCTGCGCGCCGGCAAATACGCAGCCATCGTCGCCCACCGAAAGCTGGCACAGCATGCGATCGGCAATCCGCCGGTCCACGCTGATGCTGTGCTGTTCGCGGTCAAAGCACGACACCCGCCCCTCCTGCCCGCATGACGCCACCGCCACGAAACGGCCGTTGGCGGAAAGGGCGGCCATGAACGGGGCGGCCACCGGCGGGAACGGAAGGGGAATCAGCTCCCTTGTTCCGGCATGAAAGAGATGGCACGCATTCAACCGGCTCGAGAGCACCCACCAGTCCGGCGGAGGCGAAAGAAAATGTCGCGACACATGAATCCCCCCCATATTCAGGGTGCCGAAGCAGGGTTCGAGCCCGTCGGGCAGTTGCAGCGGCATCACCTGCCCCGGTCCGACGAGGTACCGGACCAGAGGCTGGCCGACAAGACCCGAATGGAGCGCGACGGCCCGCCCGTCCCGGGTCTGGCTCGTGCCGGCCAGCCGCAGCATGCCGCCCGGCAGCGCGATGGTGCTGTTCCGGGCATCGATCTTCCCGGCCTCCGTTTCCTTGACCACGTAGTGCAGACTGGCAACGCAGGCTGCCGCGTAGTGTCCGGCATCCGCCCATGTCCGCGCCGACGGATGGCAACGAAGATGATGCAGTTCCTCGACCGATACCCGCTCCCCCTCCTGCCGCCGGATAAAAGCCAGCGCCGCCTGGTCGATCAGGCCGGGCGTCACCAATTCGTTGAGTGACGCGGATACGGAACGCAGGCGCCCGAGATCCGCCAGTGACAGCAGGCGCAACACTGCCCGTCCCTCGTCCCGGCCGATCAGTTGTGAAAGAAAGGATGGTGACGGCACGCTGGAAAGAGCCTGCATGGTAGAACCTCCTGATGGGTGAACGGGGGACCGCAGGGGCGGCAGTCCGCATGCCTGACGCCATTCAGTCCTGCCCCGGATGGCCCAGGTGCAGCGTATGGACGGCAAGCGTGCCGTCGAAATGCCGGAACACGGTGTGTATCCGGTTGAACCCGTCGAAATTGATGAGGGGCTGCATCTGCACCCGTGCATGGGGGAGTTCCGCATCCGGGCAAATGACGCAGGAAGACATTTCCCCTCGCCCCGGGTCGAAGACCTGTATCACTCCGTCGTGATAGGCAACGGCAATCAGCGCGTTCAGCGGCGAGAAGGCCATGCTGGCCGGCCGGGCGAACCACGCGGTCGACCGCGAAGGCCGTTGCCGCAACAGGACGATGTCCGTCCCGCGCAACCGGTCCTCCAGCGTGATGGTCCCGGTGCCATCCGTGGAATAAACGCCGGACCGGATCAGAAAGTTTTCGTCCGGAGACAGGCCGTACAGGCAACCGGGCAGATGAAGAAACGGGACGATTTTCAGCATGTCTTCGGTGCCGAACTGATATCCCTGTGCCTGCGACCCCACGAACAGGGCGCCATCACTGGCAACGGACAACTGGCACAGCTGGGGGTCGCTCACGACCCTGTCCACGCAGAGACGGTCCAGCTCACGGTCATGGCATTTCAGGTGGCAATCACCGTTCCTCTCCTGCGCCGCCCATGCCACGAAGCGGCCATTGCCCGAAACGGCAGCCATCCGTATGCGTTCCGGACGCGGCTGCGGCAGGTCCGCCAGCTCCGCCGTGCCGGCTCGCCAGACACACAGCGTGTGGTCAGGTCTGGCGAGCACCCAGTAGTCCGGCCGCGGCACCAGAAACTGCCGTGCCGTGCCGATTCCACCCTGATGCGCCGTACGCGGCACGGCCATCGTCCCGTCAGGCAGGGCATACGGGCAAGCCTGCCCGGCACGGATCAGATACCGGACCGGCCGGTTGTCCTCCGCGCTGGAGTGCCAGCATACGATGCCCCCGTCCCGCGGCAGTGGCATCAGGTCGATGCTCGTCATCCGGCATGACGGCACCACCGGCGCCACCGTCGCCTGCAGGTTCCCGTCGGCAATGGCCTTGCGCGCAAGGTGCAGGCTCTGCAGGCAGGCTGTGGCCGGCAAGTTCCGGCACAGGTCGCGAGCGGCCGGATGAAAGCGAAAACGCTGCAGATCCTCGGCCGTTACCGCTTCCCGCTCCTGCCACCGGATCGCGTCCAGTGCGGCACGTTCCATCATCTTCGGCGTCGACGCCCCGGTGAAGTCCCTGGACACGCTGTTCAGGCGGCCAAGATCTTCCAGTGACAGATACTGTGCCAGGTAGGGCCAATGGTCCGCACTCCGGGCCAGGCCCTGCAAGGTGGGAGGCAATAAATACGGCGACATGACAATCCCTCCTGCCGGATGCAGAAAAAACCCGGCGATGCAGACAACTGAGGACCGGACCATCGACGACGGCCGCCTCCTCCTTTCGCAGCTTCAGATCCTCATGCCCTGGCGGGACGCTGCGGCTTCCCCGCCCACCATCTCCAGCGTGAACTTTGCCAGCCGGAACACCGGCCCCATCCGCTGCCAGAAGGCGACATGCACCCGGTCGAAACCCTCGAAGCAGATCACCGGTTGCGGCGATATCACGCCGGCCCAGGGCAGCACTGCTTCCGCCAGCACCCGCGCGCCATTGCCGTCGTTCTGCTGCAGGTCGAAGACCTGCAGCACCCCGTCGAGGTACATCACGGCCACCAGTGCATTCAGCGCAGAGAATGCAATGCCGCCAGGTCGCGACGACCAGAAACCGGGCCGGGTCGCCGTCAGTCGCGGCAGGAGGATTTCCTGCCCTTGCGACCGGCGTTCGAGCATGACGTAGCCCTCTCGTGCGCTCAGCCCGCCGGAATACACCGTGCGCATCAGGAAGTGCCCGTCCGCAGACAGCCGGAACAGGCAGTTGAATCCGTTCCGGTACGGACACACCGTCATGTCGCCATCGGGGGCAAAAACATAGCCTTGCCGATGAGCACCGAGAAACAGCGTGCCATCGTCGGAGACGGAAAGCTGGCACACATCACCGTCATCGATCGTGCCTTCCACGCAGAGCCGGTCACGCTCGCGGTCATAGCACCGGACCCGGCTGTCCTCCCCGTCTCCCCGCGTCACCATGCCGACAAAGCGTCCGTTGCACGACAGATCTGCCATCGTCTGTGCCGTTGCTCCCGATATCGGGAGCGGTATCGTTTCCGCGCGCGCCGGGCCGTACAGGTGGAGCCCGCCCGTCGTATCCGCCAGTACCCACCCGTCGCAGGGCGGCACCAGAAAGTGCTTGCCAATCGTGATCCTGGCCACATGCAGCGACGACGCCAGGGCCCTGAAGCCCGCCGGCAGTCTGAAGGTGCGGATTTCGTCCGTCCGGATATCGATGCTGTGCCAGCCCGGGTCGCTGCCACCTTCGTAAATGCCCGGCGCAGCCATGCGACCATCCCGGACGACCGGTCGATGATCCATCCCGTCCATGCCCGCCGGATGCCGCGGGAGCAGGCGCAGCATCCCGTACCCGCCCCGGGCCATGGCATCCCGGCGCACATGATGCAGGCTTGCCAGGCAGGCGGCAGCGGGGCAGCGGGCCGCGGCAAGTTCCCCGGCGGCCGGATGAATCCGGAAAGCACCGAGGGTGCTCGCCGACACGCCATCCCCTTCCTCTCGGCGGATGAAGGCCAGGGCTGTCTGCTCCAGCATCTGCGGCGTAATCGCCACGGAAAATGACGCGGACACGCAACGCAAGCGCCCCAGATCGGCAAGCGACAGGTAGTCAAGTACCCCCGCCCATTCGTCCCTGCCCGCCAGGTCAGGAATCAGGGCTGGCATGTGATGTGTCGGCGCCAGCGGCATGGATGCGGTCCTCCGTCAGTGCACGCCGGCAGCGGCAATATGCAGGGTCTGCATTTCCAGCACTACCCCGGACTCGGTCTGGACCTGGTACACCACATGGATCCGGTCGAACCCGTCGAATCCGATGTAGGGCTGGGTCGCGCTGCTGCCCGGAGACATGGGTACCGTCCCCAGCACGACGCTTTCGGCCTGCGCCTCGGCGCGGTGCAGATTGAACAGGTGAACAGCACCATCGTCATACAGAACCGCGGCCAGCATGTTCAGCACGGAGAAGGCCACGCTCATCGGCCTGATGCTCGCCCCCCACGGCAAATACCCGGCCAGGCGAGGCAGGATGACTTCGCGACTGTCCTGCAGGTCGAGCAGGACGAGGTCGCCATGCAGTGACGAATAGCGTGACCGGATCAGGAACCGCTCATCCGGAGACAGCATGAAGAGACTTTGCCGGCTGTCGGAGAATGCATGCATTTCGGCTTCGCCCTGTTCTCCTGTCACATGGCCCGACTGATGGGAGGCAACATAGGCCCGTCCCTGATCCGTTACGGCCGCCTGGCAGATGGGATAATCCCCGGAGGCGATCGTTGTCACCCGGGAGGCATCCTGCAGGCGGTCATGGCAGTGCAATGTGCTGATGCCTCCCTCGGGCGTGCTGACCGCGATGGCAAAACGCCCGCTGCGCGACATGGCCACGGTTGCGCCATGGTCCCATTCCATTGGCAGCGGTACGGCCTCTTCACTGGCCGCCGCATAGGCATACAGCCTGTTGCTGCCATCTTTCAGCAGCCAGTGTGCCGGGGTATCCAGCACATAATCCCGGGAAGTGTTCAGTTGCAGCGAACATTGCCGCGGTGGAAATTTCAGGCTGCCGGGAAATCTCAGTGGCGATGCCTGCCCCCCCGCAATGAAATAGTGCAGATCCTGGGCCATGCCGGACATACTGGTTGTGGACAGGGTCACGCTGATTCCGCCGCTGCGTGTCGACGCAGCGCTGGGCGCCAGCATGCCCATCAGCCACTGCACGGCAGTCGTGCTTGCCTGGCACCGGCCATGGCAGGCGTCCTTCCACACGTAATGCAGGCTGGCGATGCTGGCCGCCGCATAGTGTTCCGTGTCAACGAACCGCTGCGCCGCCGGATGAAAACGCAACCCGCACAGGTCACCGCCTGCAACGCCCCCGGTCTCCCTGCAACGGATCAGGTCCAGCGCCGCTCTGTCCAGCATCCCGGGTGTCACCGCCTCGCGGAGCGCCGGGCTGACCAGGCACAAGCGGCCCATATCCGCCAGCGACAGGCATTTCTGCACTCCGTCCCATTCGTGTCTGGCAGCCAGGGCAGACAGCAATGACATGGCAGGCGGTATCGGCATCGGTTTCTCCTGTGATCCGGCAGCACGGTGGTCGGTCAACAGGACGCCTCCCCCCCCAGATACAATGTCGTCCGTGCAAGGTAAACGTGGTCATCAAGACACTGTCTGAACAGGACGTGCAACCGGTCCAGCCCCTCGAAGCACAGGCGGGGCAGCAGCTGCTTGTCCGCCATCGGCAAATCGGTTTCCACCAGGACCCGGGCACCACGGCCCTCGGTCTGCTGCAGATCGAACACCTGCAGCCGCCCGTCCTGGTAAGCCACGGCCACCAGCAGGTTCAGCACGGAAAAAGCGATGCCACCGGGCCAGGGATCCAGATAGGACCGGGAATGCGATACGCGCGGCAGCACGATGCAGCCGCTGCCCCGCCGGCCTTCAAGAACGATATCGCCTTCCATGCCCAGTGCTTCTTCGGCCAGGCGGGGCCGGATCAGAAAGCCCCCGTCGGCAGACAGCCTGAACAGGCCGAATGACGTCTGCCGGTATGCATAGGTCGCCAGGGTGCAGGTATCGGCATTCATCCGGTAACCATGCTGCTCTCCGCCAACAAACAGCATGCCGTCGTCGGCAACCGACAGCTGTGAGGGAACGAAGGCCAGCCTGCTGGCCCGCAGTGAGCCCCGGCCCACCGTCCGGTCGTAGAAGGTCAGCAAGGACCCCGTATCAATGTCCATGTCGATGGAGATGAGCGCCACATAGCGTCCATTGCGTGACACATCAGCCAGAATGGCCCCGTCCTTCACCCGCACCGGCAGGGCGATGCGCTCCAGCCGTATTGCATCGCACAGGAAGACCCAGTTTCCCGCGGAGACCCACACCGACAGTTCCGCCGGAGCCCAGAGAAAATCCTTTGCACTGGCCACGTTTACCCTGACTCCGGCCGGTCCCACTTCCCTGTTGCCCCCCACCGGTATGTCAGGAAGCCCGATCGAATGCGCGCTGATGTCGAACAACTGAACGCGGTGTCTGGCTGGCAGCGCCTCATCGTTGCTGACAATGAACATCCGGCCGTCCCGCGCCTGCGGGCGAGGCTCGAAATGCGGCGAGAAGTCCGCGGCCGGCGGCCGGCTCCACAGTGGAATGGAAGCCAGCCATGGGCTAACGCTGCCTTGCGAACGAATGCGTTCGTAAACGTGGTGCGTACTGACCAGATACGCAATGGCGTGGTACCCCGCCGCTACCCACCCATGCGCAGCGGGGTGGACGCGGGCCTGGCGAAGCACATCGGCAGACACCTCAGCCCCTTCGGCATCACTGATTTTCGCCTGCGCCGCCTGGTCCAGCCGAACCAGGAGTGCGGTCTGTCCGACCGGCGAGCAGGCAAGGCATACGTCCGTCAGCCCCTGCAGCGTCCTGTCCTTCAGATCCGGCCAGGGCAGGCAGCCCAGCACCCGCTCATCGGCCGGCACCGGCAGGTACGAAGCGACAGGGATATGCACCATCAGCGGTGTGGTCAACGGCATTGGTCTGGCCCTTTCCCCGGCAATGTGTACACCAGCCAGTCATCACCCGCGACGGGCTGCCAGCAGGCCCCCTTCACTTCCAGTATTCGCGCCAGCCTGGCGCGAGCCCGGCTGAGCGCCGGGTCCGACGCCCGCTCCAGAAACAGCCCGCGAATCCGCTGCAGTTGCGGCACCCCTGCCGCCAGCATGCGGACCAGTTGCAGGAAAGCCCTGACCGCGCCGCCCTGCACACCGGCGGCCAGATCGCAGACAATCAGTTCCCCGCCCTCCTGCCGGTACACCAGCACCAGCGCCGGCAGGCAGATGCGCCGGCCAATCACGACATCGCTCCGGCCAAGGCAGGCCGTGCCGGCGATGATGCCGTGCGCAGCCAGAAACGGCGTGACCGTATCGATGGGTGTCGTATTCATCGTCTGCCCGCTCAACCGTTTCTGACCGCAGCAGCCAGGTTCCTGTGCGCCTCGACCAGTCCGCGCTGCAGCTCGGCCATCCGGCGCGAGGCGGTGGCGGCCTCGTCGGCCAGCTCGTTCATCTGCCGTGTACGCTGATCGGCCACCATGCCGTACATGTCCCCCAGCAACTGCGCACCCTGTGCATCGCGCTGCTGGCCTGCCGCGTACACACCGGCGATGCCGTCCCCGGCCCGGCCCAGCCCCTGTACCGATGCCGAGGCAACCGGTCCCGCGGCAGCCGCTCCCGCTCCGAAAACCCCCGCCACGATGCCGGTCCAGCCCCTGGCCTGTTCCCCGCTGAACGTCGACTGGATCGCCTCCCGGCGCGCGCCGCGTGCCGCCTGCAGCCTGTCGAACTGCGCCACCTGCTGCTGCTCGAAATACCGGCGGCACACATCACGCAGGTCCTCGTTCAGCTTGCGCACGGCCAGGTAGGCTTCATTGAACAGGCTCATGCAGTCGTCGAGGCTGTGAAGCGGGAAAATCGCACCGGGCGAAACGGCAGCCGCCGTTCCCGGTGCGGAGGAGGCAATGAGGTTCATGTCGGTCTCCCTGTCAAAGTTTCAAACCATGCCGCTGGCAATGCGCACCTGCAGCGACGCCGCCCTGCCGGCCATCCCGTGCATGCCGTCCAGTACGGCGGCCTGGCGGCCGGCGAGGTCGCCCAGGCTGTCGTTCGCTACCCGCTTCGTCGTTTCATGAAACTGGATGCAGGTCTGCAACCATTGCTGATCGAGGATCAGGGCCTCGGTGTCCTGTTGCAGCGCGGCGCGTTGCAGCGCAAGCACGCCGCCTGCCGCCTGCCGCGTCGACCGGGCGACGGTCCGTGTCACGTCGAGCACCGTCACCGAGGCCTTGAGCACCGCCCGCACGACATCGTCGGCAACCTGCCTGCCGATGGCGGTGGTCAGTTCTGCCGCACTCATGACACCCCCCTTCGCCATCGCGCGTTTTGCCACGCGCTCGACCGATCTGGCGACCAGCGCCTCAATGGCTTCCCGGGTAAACGCTTCGGCCACACGGTTGAACCCCGGGACCCCCAGCGCCCGCGACGCGCCCTCCGCACCTTCCCGGCATGCCTTGCCCACGGTCTGGCGTATCTGCGCGGCCACCTGTTCTGCCACATCCTGACCCACTGACCGGGCAATGCCGGTGATCGCGCCTTCGCTTCCTTCCCGGATGGCCGCCAGCAGGACAGGCGCCGCACCGTTTTCCAGCACGCTGATCGCTGTCTTGCCCATGACCCGGGTCACCAGCAGGTTCCGCGCCGCACTGGTCACATCCACCGCTGCCCCCGCGATCTCGAACGACAGCTGAACCTTGCCCGCCTCGTCGGCCGCTGCCCGATGCTTTTCGGCATTGTCCGGGTCGACCAGCGCCAGGGTGTTGGCAGTCGCCTTGACCAGACCGGCCAGACCGGCCATCAGGTCCATCGCGCCGCCGGCCACGCTCAGCGGGTTGCCGGTCAGCGTGCCGGTCACCATTTTGAACAGGCCGGAGACGACTTCGGCCACGGCGATGATCCAGTCGAACACGACGCCGAGCACGCCGGCCTTTCTCGCCTTGTCGGCCTGCTCGACGGCACGATCCATTTGCTGCTGATACTGGAGCACCTGCTCCCGCCGCAGGCTGTCCTCGGCCTGCGTCGCGATTTCCAGCGCTTTCAGCGTGGCCTTTGCCGTATCGCCGAAGCTTCTGAGGCTCAATACCGTTGCGGTCATCGCCAGCGCCTCCATGTCGGCACGCTCGACATCCGGCAACGAGACGCGTGGGCCGGGCGCCCCGCCATCAAAGCGGGCCATGATCCGCTCCAGTGCCAGCGCGGCGTCACGCACGGAAACGCCCCGTTCATGCGCGGCCGGCGGCATGCCCGGGAGGGCATGCAGACGGGGCGGCGGATCAGCGGGCATCGCCGGCACGGGAACGGTCCTGACAGGACCGGCAGGACCGGCGATCGGGTCATGCCCCGGCCGATAGGCATGCAGTTCCGGCAGCAGGGTCATCATTCAGTCCTCCAGTGCGCTGAGTGATGCCACTGCGGCACGCCGCACCGGCTCGTGATCGGCATGCGATCCGCACCACCGGAGCGCGGCATGGAATGCCTTGCGTGCATACGCGACATTGCCCAGCACCTGATAGCAGAGGCCGGCGAAGAAGGCCGGACGCGGATCTTCCACCCGGATCATGCCGGCGCGGAAGAAGCTGAACAGTGCCTCTTCATTCTGCTGCAGCCGCTGGTAACTCAGGCCGAGCGCCAGCCAGTAATCGAAGTTCCAGTGGTCGATGCGGGCCAGCAGGTAATAGAAATTTCTGGCGGATTCGAATGCCTCCGCCTCGAACAGCTGTGTCGCATAGGCATAGATCCGGTCGAGATCGGCCTGTTCGATATCCTGCAGCATCCGGATGGATCCACCGCGCTGCAGAAAATGGCGCAGCACGTCGTCGGTACCGTTCTCCGTATTCATTTCCCACTCCCTGAGCCGGGTTATCAATGGATATTGCGAATAATGCTGTCGAGTGCATTCTTTTGCATGGCCAGGGTATTGGTCGCCATGGATAGCAGTAATTGATTGGTATTCGATAATTTCTGCAGGTCGAGATTGCTCTGTGCCGAAAAATCGCTGGCGCGCGACGACAGCGAATCCAGTGCAGCCTTGAGGGTGGCGAGTTCTCCCTTGTTCAGGGCAGCGGCATTCTTGCCCTGCAGCCACTCATCTATGGTTTTTGAACCGGTTTTGTCCGCAAGGGTCATGCGATTTTCCCGCAGATAGTCGACGACTTCCTTTGCCACCGCTCCTTTATCGGTATCTTTCCGCAGCGCGGCGATGGCTGAATCGACCATATTGGCCTTGCCTTTTGCCTCTGCGCTGATTTCCCGCTTCCGGTTGAGTTTTGCCAGCAGGTCGGCCGCATTGATGCCCAGGTTATTCATGTCCTTGTAGAGATTGTCGAGCACATCGGACCAGATTCCTCCTCCGGCAAACCGGTGAATATCCGGGTCGGTGTACGCCATGCTTTTTGACGAAAAAACGGGAGCAGTCTGGATGGACAATGTCATGATGGTCTCCGGGAAAACAGCTCGGGTACTACACGAACCGGCGCATGACGCTCGCGGCGGCAGCGGGCGGCGCCGCAGGCAGGGTGTATCCGGCCGTGACGGACAGCGCCGCCAGGCTTTCATCGATGGTCTGGAGATTCTTGCGAATCCTGCCGGCGAGATCCCGCTGACGATCCTGCCACGCCCGCCAGTCTTCCCCCCGGAGCAGCTGTTCCAGCCGCTGCCATTTTTTCAGCGCGGACACGCTGTGCCGGCTCTCGTGCCAGAGCCTGCCGATTTCTTCTTCGAGCGCCTTGCATTCATGCAGCTGTTTTTCAAGCGCGCACTTCTGCCCGTAAAGTGTTTTCATGATGCTCCCGACCGCCACCAGCGTATCCATGCTGTTCTCTCCGCCAATCACGGGATCCATACTAGGGGCGCACGCGCGGCGCTTTTCCGGAATTGGCCGGATTCTGTCGGATTCTGCGTCTCGTTTGCTGCCGGGGCCGGCGACGACAGCAGCAGCCCGGCCAGCTGGCCCAGCCGGGATGGCGGCGGCACCGGCTGGCCGCCGCGGTAGCGGGTCAGGACACGCCGCACGTACTGCCGCGTTTCCGGGTATGGCGGGACCTGGCGGCCATGGCGATGCACCGCGCCTTCGCCGGCGTTGTAGGCCGCCACCGCCAGTGTCAGGTCGCCGTCGAAGTGGGCAAGCAGCCATTTCAGGTAGGTGGCCCCGGCCCGAAGGTTGACGTCGGGGTCCGCCAGGTCGGTAAAACCGAAGCGCCGCCCGGTGGCCGGCATGACCTGCATCAGGCCGATCGCCCCTTTCGGTGAAACGGCCAGCGCATCATGGCCGGACTCGACGGCCACCATGGCCTGCAGCAGGCGCGCATCCAGCCCTGTGGCCCGGGCGGCGGCGAGGATCGATGCCGCATGACGCTCGCCGGCCTGCACCGGGGCCAGCATGGTCAGCGCCAGCAGGCCGGTCACCGCCATCCGGCGCCAGGCCCGTTCAGTCATCGGCACCGTCGGCATACTCCAGTTGCATGACCAGCCGCAGGATCTCCGCAACCGGCTCGAACAGTTCGGCCGGAATGCAGCCCCCCACCCCGGTCTGCGCCGCCAGACGACGCGCCACGTCGATGTTTTCCACCACCGGCACGCCCGCCCGTTCCGCCAGCCGGACGATGTGCAGTGCCACCTGGCCATGACCGACTTCAAGCAGCCTCGGCAGCGGCGTTTCCCCGCGGCGGTAGTACAGGCAGACCGCCAGATGGGACGGATTGCGCACCACCACGGTGGAACGGGCGACATTGGCGGCAAGGCTGCCGCTTTGCATTTCCTGCCGGGTCTCGCGCCGTTTCTGCTTGATGTCAGGATCGCCCTCGGCTTCTTCATATTCCTTGCGGATGTCGTCGACCGACATCATCAGCTGCCGATTCAGGTCGTGGCGCTGGAACGCATAGTCCGCGACAGCAAACAGGGCCTGCATGCCGATCAGCACCGCCCACATCCAGTACAGCAGGCGCACGCTGACATCGACGCCGCAGGAAACCGGGCACAGTGGCAGGAACTGGATTGACGCGCCGTACTGGCGGACCAGGTAGTAGACCAGCAGGAACAGCAGCAACAGTTCGATACCCGACTTCGCCAGCGTGAACAGGCTGCGCAGTGACACGATCTGCTTCAGGTTGGCCAGCGGGCTGAGCCTTTCCAGTGAGGGCGCGGCCGCGGCCGGGGAAAACAGCAGCCCGGTCTGGACCTGGGTAGCGACGACCGTGGTCAGGATGACCAGCAGCGCAAGCGGCGCGCCAAAACGCCATACCAGGTCGAACACGGCGCCGAGCAATGCATGCAGCCCGGCCGGCCAGCCGAGACCGGTGGCCCGGATGGCGGCCTCGACCAGTCCGCCCAGCGCCTGCAACAGCTCTCCGCCAAGGAAGGCGAAGTAGCCGAGCAGCGCCAGCAGTTGCGCGCAGCCGGCGACCCCGGCGCTTTTCGCGACGCGCCCCTTGCCACGCGCCTCCCGCAGGCGCTGCGCGGTGGGTTGCCGGGTCTTTTCGCTCATGGCGCCACCAGCAGGGTGCGGACCCGGTGAGCGAACGACTGCGCCCGGTCCAGCGGGTCATCGAAGGCAAAGCCCAGCGACATGACCAGCATCAGCAGGGCAAACACGCTCTTGATCGGCATGGACAGGAAGAACACGTTCAGTTGCGGGGTCGAGTGGTTGGCAAATCCGAACGCCATGTCGATCAGCAGAAAGCCCACCAGCGCCGGCATCGAGAAGCGCAGGCACAGCTCGTACATCAGCTGCCATTCCGCCACGAGAAATGCCGTGACGCCCGGTGCGGCCGGGAACCCCTGGCCGGGCGGCAGGATGGCGTAGGACTGGTACAGGGCCGCAATCAGCACATTGAACCCGCCGCTCACCAGGAACAGCAGACCAAAGACCTGTGCCAGCAGTACCCCGAGATAGGACGACTGCTGTGCCAGCAGCGGATTGAACACGCTGGCCATCGACGAACCGCGCAGGGTGTCGATCAGGAAACCGGCCATGTCCAGCGCCCAGAACGGCAGGGCGGCGCAAAAGCCGATCAGCAGGCCGATACACAGCTCGCCGGCGGCCAGCAGCGCATAGCCCCACACCCCGTCCCCGGTGGCGAGCGTCCATGACGCGTGCAGCGGCAGCAGCGGCAGGGCCATCATCAGCACCAGGGCATTGCGCACCAGTGCGCCGCCGAGGTTGGCCGCATTGAAGATCGGGACCAGCAGCATCACGCCGAGAGGACGCAGCATGCATAGCGCCAGCACCGGCAACCAGTCGACCCAGCCGGTCACGTCAGCCATCCATGCGATCGATCTGCCCGAACGCCAGCCCGGCGTAGTTGAGCAGCACATCGCCCATCCAGCGGTAGCTCATGGCCAGCGTGACCGCCACCGCCACCAGCTTGACCAGGAACTGGATGGTCTGGTCCTGGATCTGCGTCAGGGCCTGCAGCAGACAGACCAGCACGCCCACCACCGAGGCCACCACCACCACCGGCAACGACAGCAGCAGCACGATCCACATCATCTGCATGGTGAGCTGGACAATGACGGCTTCGCTCATGGCCGGCCCGGTCAGGCAAACGACAGCAGCAGCTGTCCGAGCAGTTTTTCCCAGCCGTTCATCAGCACGAACAGCAACAGCTTCAGCGGCATCGCGATCGTCATCGGCGACACCATCATCATGCCCATTGCCAGCAGCACATTGGACACGACCAGATCGATGGCAACGAACGGCAGATAGAGCAGCAGTCCTATCCGGAACGCCTCCACCAGCTGGCTGACGGTAAAGGCCGGGATCAGCACCAGCAACGAATTGTCCGGAATCCGCCCCCGGTATTGTTCCGGCCAGGACCGATGGCCGATGTCGGCGAAGAAGCGCACCTGTTCGGACGCGGTGTTCCGCGCCAGGAATTCCCGGTACGGTGCGAAGATGCTTGCCTCGACCTGCTGGACGAAATCGGGCGAGTCCATCTGCACCGGCCGGAGAGCCAGGTTGTCCTGGATGGCCAGCCCGATGGGCGCCATGATGAACAGCGTCAGGATCAGGGCCAGTCCGTACAGGGCGATGTTCGGCGGGATCTGCTGGACGCCCAGCGCATTGCGCAGCAGGGAAAACACCACGACCAGTTTCAGGAACGAGGTGCCCAGCACGACGAACAGCGGCAGGATGGACAGGGCGAACAGCAACAGGATCAGTTGCAGCGGTTGGTCCGACAGGTCCATCTGGCAACTCCCGTGTGTGCGTCATTCGGCGGCATTGTTCCGTCCGCCGCCGCCGTCGCCCATCCGGCCGAAACCTGAGCTTGCCGTTCTCCGGCAGCCGGTCAGCCGAGTTGTTCGATGCGAACCGCCAGTCTGCCGCCGATATCGAGCAGCATGCCGCGTGCAATCGCCTGCCCGGCGATTTTCAGCGTGACCTGCGCATCCATGCATGCCGCTCCATCCAGCACGTCCCCGGGCCGGAGGCTGCCCAGCGTCACCAGCGGTACCTGCAGCGTGCCCAGTTCGGCCACCACGGTCAGCATCACGTCATCGGGCGTCGGTACCGCCTCGACCCAGTTTTCGGTTTCCCCCATGCCGCCTCCCACCCGGTAATGTCCCGCCTCGTCGACGCACAGGCATGCGAGCGGCGCATCGGCAAACAGGCCGATCTCGCCGTCGGCGATGCGGTAGGCCCGGCCCAGCAGCAGGGCATCCCCGCATCCGAGATGCCGCAGCCCGGTCGCGGCGACCCGGGCCCAGCCGGCCACCAGGGCAACCGGCACCGGCCGGTCCGCAATCGTGCCGGCCTCGACCGGCTGCAGGCACGCCGCCAGCCGGTCTATCCATTCCAGTGGCAAGTCCAGCAGCCGGATATCGAGGCGGGCGCCGTGCCGTTCGAGGCACAGACACCAGTCAGGCGCCGGCGCCACATGCGCCTGTACCAGCCCCTGCCCGCGCGGCCATGCCATATCGTCCGGCGCCAGGCAGGCATCGGCCCCGGCCAGGGTCCATGCCGAAAGCATGGCGTGCAGCACCGGGGGCACGGCGGGCCAGTCCGGCACCGGCAGCACCGGTTCGACCCAGCGGCACCATTGCGCTTCGTCCAGCCACAACCGCACCGGTTCCTCGTCCAGCCATGCCGACAGGACCAGCCCGTCACCACCGGCCTGCCGGTAACGCAGCAGCAGCCCGCCGTCGGCGCTTCCCCGCTGTCGGCCATGGCCAATCTTGCGCAGCAGGCGCCCTGCCGCTTCACTCAGGCGCCGCATCCGCCACGTCCATTTCCACCTGCACGGCATGGCGGGCCAGCGCCAGGCCCAGCGACAAAGGGACAGGCCGGGGGACGGTCATGCGCAGCGACACCCCGTCCCCGCTCAGGCAGGCCTCGATTTCCAGCCCGGAAAACGGCCCCCGGCAGAGACGCACCCGCCACGCCGCCAGCCGGCACTGGCCGGGCCGGGGGCCAGGGGCCGCCAGCACCGGCCCGCAGGCCGCTCCTTGCAGCAGTGCGTCGAATCGCCGGCAGGCATCGTCCTGCGGGTCGCGGACAGGCCGGACCCCGTTCATGGCCGGGCCGGGGCCCGCTCGGAAACGGATCATGTCTTCTCCAGCAGAAGCTGCAGTTTGTGCTGCCCGCGCTGCGCCTTGCGCAACTGCGCCCGCAGTCCGGCTTCGGTGGCCTGCAGGCTTTGCATCCCGGTCTGCAGCGTCCCGAGCTGCCCGGCCAGCTCACGGTCGCGCAGGTCATAATCGGCCAGTTCCGCCCTGAACCGCTGCCAGGCGGCGCGATCCAGCACATCACCCACCACGCCATGATGACGCCAGGCACGCTGCAGCCGGCGCTGCGCCGCCAGCAGGTCCCGTTGTTGCCGCTGCATGTCCGCCAGCTGGCGGCATGCCGTCTGCAGCTGTGCGTGCAGACGCTGTTCGCGCAGCCGCCGGATGGCCAGCAAGCGCGTCAGCATGGCGCCGCCAGCAGTTGTTCCAGCTGCTGCAGCGTCCCGGGGAAATCGCTTTTCTCCTCCGTGCCCTGGCACAGATAGCGGCGGATCGCCGGCCGTCTGGCCAGGGCCTCGTCGGCATCGGCATCCTGTCCGGCCTGGTATTCGCCGATCCGCACCAGCAATTCGATTTCCTGATACGTCACCAGCAACTGTCGCAGACGGCCTGCCAGCCGGCGGTGCCGTTCATCGGTGACCAGCGCCATGACCCGGCTGGTACTGGCACCGATGTCGATCGCCGGATAATGACCGGCCTCCGCCAGCCGGCGCGACAGCACGATATGGCCGTCGAGCAGGGCACGCACCTCATCGGCGACCGGTTCATTCAGGTCATCCCCCTCCACCAGCACGGTATACAGGGCGGTGATCGAGCCGACGGCGGCCGGTCCGGCCCGTTCGAGCAGCCGGGGCAGGCCGGCCATGCCCCCCGGCCGGCCGTCGTCGACAACGCGGTCGATCTCCCGTGCCGCGCGTACGACGCGGGTCAGCGAATCCATCAGCAGCAGCACATGCCGGCCCTGATCGCGAAAGTGCTCGGCAATGGCAGTCGCCACCGAGGCAGCCTTCAGCCGTTCGAGCGCCGGGCGGTCGGCGGTCGCCACCACCACCACCGTGCGTTCGCGCGCGGCATCCGACAGGGTATGCCGCAGGAACTCGCCAACTTCACGGCCGCGCTCTCCGATCAGGGCAAGCACGATGATGTCGGCCAGGCTGCCATCGCAGATCATGCCGAGCAGTGTGCTCTTGCCGCCCCCGGCCGCCGCGAAGATGCCGACCCGCTGGCCCCGGCCGCAGGTCAGCAGACCATCGATTGCCCGCACGCCAAGCGGCAGCGGCGTATCGATCAGTGCTCGTTCGAGCGGATCCGGCACCCCCTCATCCAGGCTGCGCCATGTGCATGTCGTCGGGAGCGGCACGCCGTCGAGCGGTCGTCCCATGCCGTCGAACACCCGGCCGGGCATGAACGGACCCACCGCGATCCGGTGCGCCCGCCCCAGCGGCCGCACCAGGCTGCCGGCGATCACGCCCGTCGGGGTGGCAAACGGCGACAGCAGGGCAAAGCCACCCCGTATGGCGACGATTTCCGCCTCGATGCCGGACGGTTCCAGCCGGCACATTTCCCCGAGGCCGACGCCGGTCAGCGACGCCCGCACCACCGTGGGGCCGACATCGACCACGCGCCCGAAGCGGGTCTCGCCGGCGCAGTCGTGCTCCCGGTGCGCCACCAGCCGCGCCACCAGCAAGCTCTCGATCCGTGCAGGGTCCGGCTTGCGCATGTCAGGCCACCTCGCCGATCAGGTCGATATTGCCAAGGACCCGCAGTTCGGACTCGTCACCCAGTTCCTGGAACGACAGGACGGCCAGGCTGAAGAACTCGCGCTCGACGATCTTGCGCAGGAAGCGGCGCACGTCGATCGCCGTCATCAACACCGTCGAGCGCGGCGCTTCTGCCCCCACGCTCTCGCGGATGCAATCCACTATTGCCCTGTTGTGCTCCGGCCCCAGCGCCGAGTACGACCCCGCCGATGTCTGCCGGATCGACTCGCGGATCAGGCTCTCCATCCGGTCACCGATCATCCACCCGCTGATCCACGGCTGGCCGGCGCCATAGCGCGCGGTGATATGCCGGCGCAGCCCCATGCGCACGTACTCGGCCAGCATCACCGGGTCCTTTTCCCGCGGCGCCCATTCGATCAGCGCCTCGAACACGCTGCGCAGATCACGGATCGAGATGCCTTCCCCGACCAGCCGCTGCAGCACGTCGGCAATGCGGCCGATCGGCAGCTGGCGCTGCACTTCCCGGATCAGCTCGGCATACTGGCCTTCCATTGCATCCATCAGGAAGCGGGTTTCCTGCACGCCGAGCAATTCGGCTGCATGGCGGTCAACCAGTATCGACAGGCAGTGCATGATCCTGGCCTCGTCCCGGTACAGAATGACCCCCTGCAACGCCAGGGCGTCCTGCTGGCCGGCCTCGACCCACTGCAGCTGCAGTCCGCCAAACGGCAGGGCGGCGCATCGCGCAGCCTGCGGCAGTGGCGCCGAGGCGACATCCGCCAGCAGCAGGTCCGCCGGCACGTCCAGCGTCAGCACCGGCTCCTGGTACAGCAGGATGCACAGCGAGCCGGCCGCTGCCGCGCTGTCCTTCTGCAGCGGGATCTCCGGCAAGGGAATGCCCAGCTGATCGAATTTCCGCCGCCGCAACTCGTCGATCAGGCCAGGCAGCCGGCTGCCGCGCATCAGGTCGTCGGACAACCGCAGAATCAGCGGCACGGCGCCCGGTGTCATGACCAGCGCGCCGCCCCCGGCCTCGGTCCCGGGCGCGCCCGGTTCAGCCGGCGCCGCACCGCGCCGGCGTTTGCCGGTCCACCAGCCGCAGGCAGCAACCAGCCCCGCCAGCGCCACGAAGTGCAGCAGGGGAAAGCCCGGCACCAGCGCCAGCACCAGCAGCACCGCCGCGGCCAGCATCAGCACCTGCGGTTGCCGGCCGATCTGCCCGACCAGGTCATCAGCCAGGTTCTGCCGCTGCTCGCCGGGGACGCGGGTGACGATGATGCCGGCGGTGATCGAAATCAGCAGCGCGGGGATCTGGCTGATCAGGCCGTCGCCTATCGACAGGATGGCGTAGGTCGACATCGACTCGCTGGCACTCATCCCGTGCATGAACACGCCGACGGCAGTGCCTCCGAGAATGTTGACGATGATGATGATCATGCCGGCAATGGCGTCGCCCTTGACGAATTTCATCGCGCCGTCCATGGCGCCGTACAGCTGGCTTTCCTTCTGGACCAGCCGGCGCTGGCGCCTCGCCTCGCCGGCATCGATGATGCCGGCGCGCAGGTCGCCGTCTATGCTCATCTGCTTGCCGGGCATGCCGTCGAGGGAAAAACGCGCGCCGACTTCCGCCACGCGCTCGGCCCCTTTGGTGATGACGATGAACTGGACGATCGTGATGATCATGAACACGATCAGGCCGACGCCAAGGTTGCCGCCGACGGCAAAACGACCGAACGTGTCGATGATGCGCCCGGCATCGGCCTGCAGCAGGATCAGCCGGGTGGTGCCGATGGTCAGCGCCAGACGGAAAAGCGTAGTAATCAGAAGCAGCGACGGGAAAACAGAAAACTCCAGCGGCTCCTTGATGTGCAGTGCCATCATCAGCAGGACGATGGCCGTCGCCAGATTGATGGCGATCATCAGGTCGACCAGCCCGGTCGGCAACGGGATGATCATGGTGAAAACGGCGACGAGCAATATGATGGCGAGTACGATGTCCTGCCGGCCGGCCGCCATCGCGAGCCACGGTGCAAGGCGGGTCACCACGTCGCTCCGGCGGCGGCATCCAGAAGCCGCCGCATCTCCTGATGGCAGGCCATCCAGTGGCCGGGCCCGCTGTCGCGGGCCGGCGAGCAACTGAGGAACGACTGGTCCTGCAGCAGGCACGCTCGCAGCGGAACGCCCGGCAAGCGCGTCGACAGGCATTGCCCGAGCAGCCGCTTCAGTACCTCGACACGGCAGGCAGCCGCAACCGGCCGGCCAAGCGACAGCAGTATTCGCCCATCCAGACACTCGATATAAAGCCGGCACGGCGGCATGATGAATTCCATGCACGGTTCGGTCCGCGTGGCGGACAGGCCGGACAGTTCCAGGAACTGCTCCATTCGCCGCTCCATTTGCAAATCCATCCGGTTCCCCCATGTCTGCATGCGATAGCGCGACATATCATCCATGACGGCGGGGGCTCGACCCCATCGGGTAAAGGCCTGAGTGATGGGCCTGGTACCACCGATAGCGCACGGGCCATCCCTTGTGGCCCCACTTCTGAAATTCACTATTTACTTTGCGTAAATTCCGGGACAAGACGCTCACAGGGCGCGCAGCACTCCTCCTGGGTTGTGTGCTGGGTGCATGCTGGCTGCAGGCTGAGTCGATAGGATTTTTCTATCGATACACGAAGACACGACAATTTCTCCTCGAGGAGCTCGCGAGGGAGCTGAACGTCGTGGTCGAACGGGAAAACCGCCGCTTCGGCCGGGCCAGACAGCAGGCACAATGGCTGAATCACCTGTGGACCACACTGCAGGACCAGCCCCTGTCCGGCACCGGCACACCATTGTCCCGGCGCACCGTATTCGTGCCGTTCGACGGTGCAGTGCCGAACCAGATCCAGGTGCGGCAGGCACGACGGGTCGTCGCGCTGTTCGGCGATGCGGATCCGCCTCACCGCGCCGGCGCCTTCCTGCTCCTGCCCGGCCAGGGCCTGGTGCTCTACGAGCCGGACCCGCTGTCGCCGGGCGGTGCGCCGTGCGACCGGCCGCCACCGCAACTGCAGCGGCAACCGTCCGCCACGGGTGTACCCCGCTGGAGCCAGCCGTTTCGCGATGCGCACGGGCGCCTGTGCCTGACGGTCGCGTACCGGCAGGCGGGTACCGGCATCCTGGCCGGGCAAAGTCTCGCGGTCGGCAGCCTGACCCCGGCCGACGGCACGCAGCACGGTCATCTTCTCGTTCTGCGCCGCGCGCAGGATGGCCCCGCCGTGGCCGACGGGCTGACCTCGGAAGCCCCCGCCCTGCTGCGCAACCAGTTGCCTCCGCGCTGCGAACGGACGTTCGCCGCACGGATCGGCGACTTCCGGGCCACATGCCGGGCGCTGGCCAACCCTGACTGGGAGATTGTCGGCCTGTTCTCCGGTGCCACCCTCGCCCGGCAGACGCTGGCCCTGCTGGGGGGACCGGCGCTGCCCTTTGTCCTGATGGCCCAGCTGGCGTCGTTCATGCTGGCCGGCGTCACGCTGTGGCAGCTGTGGCGGCCCCACGCCACGCCACGCGACAGGCCTCCGCCCCCCCCGGGCGTTGCGCCCCGGCAGCCCGCGCCACGCAGCACGCCCCCTCGGACCCCGTCAGCCCTGAGCCGCGCCGACGGGCCGCCCCCCCTGGTGGTCAGCCCGTGGTCGCTCAGCGTGCTGCTGGTCGATGATGTCAGCCTCAATCGCGACATTGTCGCCAGGATGCTGTCCGGGCTCGGCCATCGCGCCGAAACCGTACCAACCGGAAGTGATGCCCTGGAACGCGGCCGCCAGCAGGTGTTCGACCTGGTGCTGATGGATGTGCACATGCCCGGCCTGGACGGGCTGGAAACCACGCGATGCTGGCGCGACCCGGCAGCCGGGCTGCTCGACCCGGATACGCCGGTCATCGCCCTGACGGCAGACGGAAGGCCGGTCGGACGCACCCTGGCCCTGCAGGCCGGCATGAACGGCTGCCTGACCAAGCCGGTCGGCCTGGCGCAGCTGTCCGGCGCGATAGACCTGGCGATTTCGCTGCAACTGGAACGCGGCATCGATCTGGCACCGAATCCGGCACTGCTGCGCCCGCTACTGGATGCCGCGGACCCGGCCGTCAGCCGTGGGCTGCTGGCGGGCTACGCGCGAATCAGGGTCGACTGGCGCTCGCAGGAGCGCCAGCGCCTGCTCGGCAGCCTGCACGCCCTGAAGGGATGCGCGGGCCAGACCGGCATGGCCCGGATCCAGGCCCGTGTCGAGCGGCTGGAGACGCGGGTGTGGCAAGGTGGCTGGCCAAGCCGGCGGGCGATCCGGGCGCTGGGCCGGGTGATCCGCTCAGTGAATGCCTAGCCGGCTGGCCCAGTCCGCCAGCGCGACCGCATTGTGTGCATCGAGCTTTCGCATCAGGTTCAGGCGGTGCGTTTCCACTGTCTTGATGGTAATGGTCAGGCTTTCGGCGATATCCCGGTTGCGCAGGCCCTCGGCAATCAGCTTCAGCACCTGCCGCTCGCGCGTGGTCAGGCGGGTCTGGCCCGCGGTGCCCTGCGGGCCGGCGACCTGCCCGGCATCGAGCGCGGGATCGAGAAACGCCTTGCCGGCCAGTGCGAGGTGCAGGGCGGCCAGCAGCGTCTGGCGCGGACTTTTCTTCAGCACATAGGCCTGTGCACCGGCGGCCAGTGCATCGCGCGCTCGATATTCGGCCGCATCGGCCGTGAGCACGACCACGATCAGGGCCGGCCAGCGCCGCTTCAGCTGGCGGATGACATCGATGCCGTCCATGCCGGGCAATCCCAGATCGAGCACCACGACGTCCGGCAGCAGTTGCTGGCAGGCCTGATAGACCTGCAGGCCGTCGCCGACTTCACCGACCACCAGGTAGGTCGGAACGGACGACAGCAGGCTCCTGATGCCATCGCTCAGCAAGGAATGGTCATCGACCACGAGTATCCGGCGCACGGAAGGTCCTGTTCTGTGGGAAACGGGAAAAAAGGACATGGCGGCGAGGGAAAGCGGGAGATTCAGGCCATCACCTGATTCATCTTACCGGCATCGCTTCCCAGAATACAAAAGTCTCCAGAACGGCTTTACCCCCGATGAAAATGCCTGATTCTTTAGCTGCTCTGACATGGATCTCGACCCGGAAATCCGGTGCGGGGCACTGGTCACTGGACCTGGCCGGCATGCCGGGCTGGTGCCGGGTGCATGCGCAGGGAAGCTGCTTTGCCGTGGTCATCGGCGCGGTCCGCGACGACGGCTGGCTGATCCGGACCTGCCTGTGGCTGGCGTCGATGCGCGGCGGGCTGGACGACGGATTGTTGCTGGATGGAGACAGGCTGTGGCTGGTGCGCTGCCACGCGGCGGACATTGCGCCGGCCGAGCTGGAAGCGGCGCTGCTCCAGCAGTCGGCCATCGCCAGCCGCTTGCGCAGCGATGCCCCTCCGCCCGGTACCGCCATTACCGTCGATGCGCTGGGAAAGCGGGTATGAAGGCCGGGGGGTACGGGTGGGTCGCCGCCAGTATCGCCGGCCTGTCGTCGCCCGCCACGGCCGTCATCGCCTGGCAGGACAGCGCGCCCTATGTGCTGTCGACGCGCGGCAGCAAACTGGCCAGTGTCCTGAACGAGCTGGGCGCCAATCACGGTATCCCGGTGATTGTCAGCCCCCAGGTCGACGATGCCTTTGTCGGCACCCTGCGGCCAATGCCCCCCGGGCAGGCGCTCGACCTGCTGGCGAAGCAGTATCAGCTGGCCTGGTACCACGACGGACAGGCCATCCATGTTTACAAGGCGCGGGAAGTCGACACCCGGCTGGTGACGCCGGTCCACCTGCCGGTCGCCACGCTGCGCGAGCAGCTGCGCGCCACCGGGCTGCTGGACGCACAGCACTGCCGGGTGCGCACCGTCGCCGCCAGCAATGCCATCGAGGTTCTCGGTGTCCCCGCCTGTATCGAGCGGATCACCCGCTTTGCCAGGCGCATCGACGAGCAGCAGCGCCAGTACGAGGAGCACCAGATCATCATCCAGCTATTCCCGCTGAAATATGCGAATGCAGCCGATGCCGATTACAGCAGCCGCGGTCGGCAGATACGCATCCCCGGCGTGGTCTCGGTCCTGAAGGACATGGCGCGGACCGGCGGACCGGCCGTGGCGCCGACCGGCGGGCAGGCGGCGGCAGACCCGGGGCCGATACCGGTGTTCTCCGCCTATCCGCCACAGAATGCAGTAGTGGTGCGCGATCGCAAGGTCAATCTCCCGCTGTATGCCCGGCTGATCGAGCAGCTCGACCGCAGGCCGACGCTGATCGAGATCTCGGTCACCCTGATCGACGTCAACTCGGAAGATCTCGGGACGCTGGGCGTCGACTGGTCGGCCTCGGTGGGCATCGGCGGCGCCTCGGTGCATCTGAACGACAGCGGCCAGCCGGACGCCGGCAATTTCTCGACCGTCATCGCCGATACCGCGCGTTTCATGGTGCGGCTCAGCGCACTGGAACAGAATGCCAGGGCACAGATCCTGTCCCGTCCCTCGGTAGTCACGCTGGACAACAGCACGGCCGTACTCGACCGGAACATCACGTTCCACACCAAGCTGGTGGCCGACAAGTTCGCCCGTCTGGAGTCGATTTCGACCGGCTCGCTGCTGCGCGTGACGCCCCGCCTGATCCGCAGCGGGGCGCAGACGGAGGTCATGCTGGCGCTGCAGATCCAGGATGGCCGGCAGGCCGCGGCCGTCAGCCGGCAAGAGCCCCTGCCACAAACCCTGAATGCCGAAATTTCGACCCAGGCCCTGCTGAAAGCCGGCCAGAGCCTGTTGCTGGGCGGTTTTCAGCAGGACGAACACACGGAGGCCGAGCAAAAGATCCCGCTGCTGGGCGACATTCCCCTGCTCGGCAGGCTGTTCAGCTCCACCCGGAAGAACAATCGGCGCACCGTCAGGCTGTTCCTGATCAAGGCCGAGCCGTCAGTCCAGTCATGAGTCGTCGCCCATGGCCTTCCTGCTGAAACTGAAATGGCTGAACGGCCCGCTTGCCGGCCGTGAACTCTCCCTGCCGGCCGGCGACACCCGCCTTGGCGGCGCCGACCCGGACCTGGCCCTCCCGCTCGAACACGGCCAGGCCACCGTACTGACGGTTACCGCGGCAGGGCTGACCCTGTCGCCGCCGCTGCCGGTCTGGGTATCCGGCCGGCCATGGGACGGCTCGCAGCCCCTGCCTCCCGGCGTCGTCATCGATCTGGCGGGTCTGGCCTTTGTGCTGGGTGCCCCCGACGCGACATTGCCCGCCCTGCCCGTGCCGCCGCGCCGCGCGGCAAGGCGTACCGGCCCCCGCCAGCGGGTGCTGTGGCTGGCGGCCGGCATCATGGTGACACTGGCCGGATTGCTGGGCTTCTGGCCGCAGCCGGCGACAGTCGGTCCGGCCCCCTTGCAGGCCGTCGACAGCCCCGACCCGGCGCCAGACGGGCTGCAGATCGAATACGACGCCCAGGGCGTGGCCACCCTCAGGGGAGCATGCGCGTCGTCCGACAGCGTCGAGAGGCTGCGTCGCCGCCTGCGCGAACGGGGACTGCCGCTTCGCGACGAAAGCGCCTGCGCCGACAGGCTGCTCGACAGTGTCCGGCACGTACTGACGCTGAACGGTTATCTCGATGCCGAAGTCAGCCACGGTGACAGCCTCGATACGGTCGTCATTCACGGTGCCATCGTGGCCGACGATGGCTGGCGCCGCACGGTCAGGCAACTTGAAGCGATCAAGGCGCTGCGCGACTGGCGTGTCGAAAACGACCGGGCCTCGCGTTTCGACCAGCTGCTCGACCTGCTGGCGCAGCAGTCGATGCTGGAAGGCCTCAGCATTACCCTGTCCGGCAGGACATTATGGGTCAGCGGGCAGCTGGCACCCGCTCGCGAGGTCGCGCTGCTCGCCGCACTGTCCGCCTTCAACCGGCGCGAGCCGGCGCGGCTGCAGGCCCGGTTCCAGAATATCCCGCCCGGCCGGCCGGATATCTGCATGTTGCCCGCCGCGATCGTCAGTCTCGGCGGCAAGGCCGGGTCGCTGTACGTCGAACTGGCGAACGGCGTGCGCCTGCGCCAGGGCGCCACGCTGCCCAGCGGCTACACCATCTACATCCTGTCCCCTTCAGCCATGGCGCTGCTCAAGGGGCAGCGCCTGATGTCGCTGCCCCTCAAGCTGTAACCGATCCAGGAATCCATCATGACCCCGTGCCGACTGACCCGAATCGAACATGTACTGCATGCCGACCGCGACGGCACTGCCCGCGACCGGGCGCTGGAGAAACTGCTCGCGGCCGAACGACTGCTCCGGCAGTCCATGCGCCAGCCCGACAGCCGCGAGAATCATCAGGCCATGGCGGCGCAGCTCGATGCCTGCCGGAGCGCGGCACAGGTCATCGAACGACTCTGGCGACGCCACCACGGCGGTCAGCCGCCCTGGTCCGCCAGCCACTCCAGATAGCCGGCGCATGCCGTCTGCAGCGTTTCCCGCTGGTCGTCCGCGCCGAAACACTCGTCCGGCAGCAAGCGGACCAGCCCGGACAGCTGCCGGCCATAGCGCAGGCGCAGGCGGGCATCCCCGACCAGGCTGTCGACATGGCCGGCCACACCCTCTGCCCCGACCCAGGCCGACTGGAGCAGCGCCAGCACGCCCTGCATGACGCAATCGCCATCCAGGCCGGGAACGGCCAGGGCGTCCGCGATGCGCCGGCAATGGTCTTCCAGACCGAAGAACAGCAGGATGCGCTTGAGGTCGGCCATGACCGCCGCCAGGTGCGCGCCCATGACCGGTTCTTCGGCGGACAGCTCGAACGCCAGGGCCCGGATCAGCGTCCGCAGCTTGCGCTGGCGGTCGCGCAGGCGGCGAAAGCCGTCGAACCAGCCGACCAGACTGTCACGTCCCGCCGTCGCACACTGGTACAACTGCCGCAATTCGGCCAGATCCCTGCTTCCGGCCACCCCGAATTCCAGGTAGCTGAACAGCTGCAGGGTCCAGCCGTCCTCCTCCATTGCGGCGGTCTGGGCCTGTTCCAGCCGCGCACGCCGCGCCCCCGGTCCGGCCCTTGCCAGCTGCGCCGCCAGCAGCAGCGCGGCCTGGCCCGCATCCAGTCCCCGTTCCCGCAAGGCGGCGCCGGGGTCGGCCGCCGCCTCGAAACCGGCGCCGCGCCGGAACAGTTCGTCCAGGCGAACGGGCGCGACGGCGGAGGTCTTGTCAATCATCCGCTGCAGGATGGCCCCCGCCCGCCGGCGCTGCACCTGCCCGTTGTCCGCGGGGCGAAACTCGCGGAGCCGGGCCCCCAGCATCAGGCCGATGTTCTCGATCGTTTCCGCCAGTGCATCGGCCTTTACCGCCGCTGCGGAAAGCGGCGACGCGCCGAGCGCCTGCTGCGCCAGCGCCAGCATCGACTGTGCCGGCTGCACCTGCGTGCCGACCGGTCCGGACGGCGATGGCAGAGACAGCGGTCCGCCCGGCCTGACGGGTGTGACATCGATCCGGTCCGTCATGGCGGAGCCCGGTTTCCGTGCCGCAGCCGCGCGATGACGGCCTGCAGGTGGGCCTCAAGGTCGATGACCACGCGGGAAAGCGGGGTATCCAGTACCGCCTGTCCTGCCTGCAGTCCATGGTCGGCCACGATGCGGACGAACGCCAGCCCGGCGCATGCCTGGCCGACGGCCTCCGACTGGCCCGGCGAAACGCGCAGTGTCAGCGGCTCGTCGGCCGGCAGTCCGGCCAGCCGCTGGCGCAGGTGCTGCACGAGCAGCCCGGCAGGATCCTGCCTGTCGATCAGTGCTTCCAGTTCCGCGGCCAGCAGGGCCCGCAGCCGGGACTCGAGCCGGCCGGCCAGGACGACTTCCAGCTCGCGCTGCTCGACCAGCCATTCGACGGCCTCGTCGATGGCGGCGGCGCGCAATGCCGCAATATCGCGCTGCGCAGCCGCCACCCCGTCCCGGCGCGCTGCCTCGCGCACGCTGGCCGCATCACGTTCTGCCCGCCTCACCATCTCTCCGGCCTGCAGGCGGGCATCGGCAAGCAGCGCCGCCCCCCCGGCCAGGCACTGCATTTCACTGGCGCGGACGATCGGGCCGACCGGAGCAGGCCCGGGCAGGCGGGGGATCGGGATCGTCCAGGCCATCACAGGAAGCGCTCCACTCTCAACAGGCAGTCAGCCGCCGTCGCCATCGGTGGCGCCGGGCCGTCACCGGCAGGCAGAAGCAGGGCCAGCGCCATGCAGACCGGGCAACCTTGCCCGTCGCGAGACCACCAGTGTGCGCCGGCTGCTGCCGCGCCGGACACCAGTGCCGCCGTGGCCGGCAGGGTCCGCTCGCCGCGCCAGGGCCGGTGCAGTGCCAGCAACTGGTCGCAGGCCCGGCTGCCGAGGCAGACGGCCAGTGCGCGCCGGTACGCCCCCACCAGCAGATAGTCCGGGCAGTCGAGGGCAATCAGCCCCAGGGCGACGATCAGACCGGGCAGCCGCGGCACCAGCGTCAGCAGGGCGCTCTGCCGCCCGTCGAGCACCCCGGGCAACGGCCTGCCCGGAAAGCCCCTCCGCGCGACGATTTCCCGGTCGATGGCCGCTCGGCACGCCGGGTGGCGCTGATAGTCGTGCCGCCAGCGCGCCAGCTCCAGCCGGTGCCACCAGTCGGCATGCATGTCCGCTCCCGGTTGCCAGGCCAGCCGGTGCAGGAGCCGGACCGGAGGGGGCACGCCCGTGACGCTCAGCGCCATGCCGGGTGACGCCTGAACCACAGGGCCAGCGCCCCCAGCGCCACGGCGAGCCCGGCCAGCAGCGCGATCAGGACAGGACGCCGGCTCGCCAGCCAGCCAGCCGCCCCGGGCGGCGGAGGCGAACGCGGCTGGTAGCGATAGGCCGTTGCCTGCAGGAGAAGGCTGATCTTTTCCGGCTGGAGATTCGGTATGCCGTTGAACACCAGATGGCGAATATCCGCCTCCCGGTTGGCCAGGTTCACTTCCGGGCTGTGCTTGATGAATACCGATGCCGACAGGGTTGGCGGCTCGCGCCGGTTCTGACTGGCGCTTTCGGCAATCGACACCTGGGCACTGACGACGCCCTCCATGCCACGCAGCATCTTTTCCAGCAGCTGTTCCTTCAGATAGAGGATCTTTGCCTGTTCCTGCGCCGGCGAGGTCACCAGCTGCCCGGACGGAAACAGGTCTCCCATGCTGTCGGTTTTCTTGCCGGGCAATCCGTGCTGGCGCAGGACTTCGACGGCATTGACGAATTGCGCCTTGTCGACCCGGATGGTGATGTCGCCCCCGCCGGTCACGTCCTTGTCGGCCTCGATGCCACGCAGCATCAGCAGGGCCAGCATCTGGTTTGCCTCGTCCTCGACCAGGCCGCTGTACAGGTCGACCTTGCATCCGCCCAGGCACAGCAGCAGGCACAGTCCTCCGGCCAGTCGGCGCGCGCGCGGGTTCATTGCATGTTCACCAGCCGGTTGATGCCCTGCGACAGGGACCCTGCCGTCTTGGCCATCAGGTCGACCTCGATCAGCGATTTGAGCAGCGCGGCCTGCACCATCAGCATATCGGCCGGGTGGCCCGGCAGGCGGCCTTCCCCGCGGGCGGCGGCCAGGGCACCGTCAATCTCCTTCACCCTGGTCTGCAGCTGGTCGGTCATCGCCGCTTCCGGCAGCGTCCCGTCCGGCGGGCCGGACAGGGCCCGGGCAAAGCGGTCGACCTCGGCCGGATCGGGCGAGGCGGGCACAGCGTCCGGCCGGGATGGCAGCGGTGCCGTGAGAGTCTGGATTTCCATTTTCGTTCTCCGGGAAGGGGCGATTGCGTCCTCAGACGCGGGGCATGTCGGGCATGGCCTCACCGTGCACCAGCCGGCGCAGCACGGCGGCCTCGGCAGAAGCGTCGCCTTCCAGCAGGGCCATGGCCGCCTCCGGCTGGCCGAGGCCCACCAGCAGCGACGCCTCGAGAATCCGCCGGACCCCGCTGTCCCCGACCAGCCACGGCAGGGCGGCACGGATCGACTCGGCTTCCCGGTACAGGCCATGGTTGACGGCAGCCAGGGCGGCTTCGGCAATCAGGCGGCAGGTATCGCGCGGCGGTCGGGTCATATTTTCTGGATGATGCCGGACAGCATGTCCTTGAACGCCCTGATCAATGCGCTTTCATAGGCGACGAACACCGAGTACTGCTGGATCGCGAACTGGGCTTCCAGCATGCGGGCCGGATTGTCGAGATTGCTGGCGGTCATTTTGGCCTGGATGTCCTGCCCGGCCAGTTCCACCCGCCGGGACAGCTGGTGGGTAACGGTATTGATGTCCATGATTGATTTCCTGTCATCGGTAATCGGTGCACGGCTTGTTCGCAGCCCGCAGGCGGAACTGCCTGGGATTGCAATGAAAGCGGCGGCGGAAGCTGTCGGTAAAATGGGCGTGATTGGAAAAACCGCATTCGAGCGCGATATCGAGCACCCGCATCGGCGTCGACAGCAGCAGCCCGCGCGCATGCTGCAGGCGTTGTTCCAGCAGCCAGCGCTTGGCGGTCATGCCGTACATGTCCTGGAACAGGATGTTGAACTTGCGCAGCGGCATGTCGAACGCCTCGGCAAAGCGGACGACCGACCACTGGTTCAGGTAGTTGGCCTGGATAAAGTCGGAAAAAGCCTGGTCGCCGGAGATGCTGTGCCGCAGCAGGGCGGAAAAGTAATGCCGGTCAACGCCGAGGCAGTAGACGTAGGTGAAGCGCAGCAGCGTGACCGGCATGGATTCCGCCAGCAGCAGGACAACGCCGAGCACGTCGCGGTCCGCGCCGACGATGCGGACCGGTTCGCGCAGGAACCGTCCCTGCGGCACCTCGTCCAGCAGGCCCAGCACATCAGGATAGATGGCCCGGAAGTCAGCAGCCTGGACGTCGAAATACGGCATGCGTCCCCCCCGGACGTCCATGCCGACGGCGGCATCGTTGCCGGTCACTACCAGGCAGTCAGGCGGGTAGTCATGCTGCCGGCCCTGTATCCTCAACTGGCCACCGTGCCTGCTGACGATGAATCTCACTGCTTGCATCGCATTACCCTGGCTCGCTGTTTGGCCCGGGTGACATGATCGGGATTGCGGAGGGTCATTGTGTATCGGGTGTTGACCTGAAACCGTGCGCCGGCGGCGAACGGAATGGCAAGCTGCCGCCTGCAGGGCTAACGTGAAGGGTACCCAGACCGTTGTACCAGGAGGTCCCGTGCGCCCCCCATTCCGCCTTGGCATCCCCGTGCTGGCGGGGCTGTTTGCCACCGCCGCGCCGGCGCTGGAGTTCGCCTTGCCGACACAGGGCGACACCGTGGTCGGCGAAGCCTTCGTGGTCACGCCGACGCCGGACAATACGCTGTTCGACCTCGCGCGCTATTTCGATACCGGCGCGCTGGACATCACGCTGTCCAACCCCCGGCTCGACCCCTGGGTGCCGGGAGCGGGCCAGCGCGTGATCATTCCGACCGAGTACATCCTGCCACCAAAACCGTGGCGCGGCATTGTGGTCAACATCCCGCAGCGCCGGCTGTTCTACTTCCCGCCCAAAACGGCCAGGCGACCGGCCACAGTCATCACCTTTCCGGTCAGCATCGCCCGCGAGGGCTGGTCAACGCCGCTGGGAGACACCCGGGTCGTCGGCAAGTACAAGGATCCGGCATGGATCGTGCCGCGCAGCATCAAGGCCGAGCACGAGGCGGGCGGCGAGCCGTTTCCCGACTATTTTCCGCCCGGTGTCGACAATCCGATGGGCATGCTGGCGATCCAGACCGGCTTCAGGGGCATCTTCATCCATGGCACCAACAAGCCATGGGGGCTGGGACTGCGCCAGAGTCACGGCTGCCTGCATCTGTATCCTGAAGACGCGGTACAGCTGTTCGGACAGGTCGCGGCCGGCCTGCCGGTCCGCATCGAGAACCGCCCGCTGGTGGTCGGCATCCGCCACGGCGGCGTGGTGATGGCACGCTATCCGGGCGTAAGCGAATATCCGGCGGCCCCCGTCGGGCTGGACACGCTGCGTGCCCGCATTGCCGCGCTGCCTCCCCGCGCCGGCCCGCCCGAGGAACTGGACTGGGCACGGGCAAAGGCACTGCTCGGATCGGGCAGTGCGCTGCCGGTGCCGCTGGCTGTCGGCAGCCCGCTGCCGGCCCGGCGGCTGGCCGATGCGCCGGCACGGCCCTACACCCACCCGCCGTATGGCAGCGACGCCAATCAGGCCAGTCCGCCAGTCCGGCCCGGCAGCGCGGCGGGCACCGACTGAGCAGGGGCCGTTCGTCGTTGTCGACGCACACCGACGCCAGTCTGGCCGCCGGTGCGCCCCCGTGCCGCATGCAGCCTGCGGGACGGTTCGACATGTCCTACTTCATCATGCCCTTCTGCCCCATGCGCTGCAGTTGCTCGCGGGTCTGATTCGATGTCGACATCGCCTGGTCCGCCTTGGCACTGGCATCGTTCGCCTGATTCAGTGCCTGATTGGCGGTGGACAGCGCCTGGTCAGCCGTCGCCTGCGCATGCTGGACTTCGGCCTTGGTCGCGCCGTCGGTCGCGCAGGCGGACAGGCCCAGCACCAGGCAGACCGACATCAGGCCGGTATAGGATTTCAGATCCATCGTATGTACTCCTTTTGTGAAGGAAAACAGGAGGCAGAAATACCCGATTCCGACTGGAAACCGGGTGTCCGCAGCAAGGCAGTACGGTGCCCGCCAGCGGCGTTATCGGGCACACCCCCTCACCCATTACTAACACTGGATTCGGAAAAGGCAAGCTTGTGCCGGCCCGCTTTTCATTCCGGCAGTTTGCCGGCAACGGCACGATTAATTCTTAAAGAATAAAAACAGGCCTTTTAACAACCAACTCAGCATAAAAATCATGATCTCAGCCAGGAGATTTCCGGGTTTCCGGCGCCAATATCAGTTGTTGGCAGCGGCGGGTTTCAGCCCCTCCGCAGAGGCTCCGATACAGCGAAGCACCCTGTCCATCCGCTGTTCAGCATGCCGCATGCCGAGTCCGGGGGAGGGCCAGCACAAAAACCGCATGGGATCCGCAATGAACAGATTAAGTATCAGTCATAAACTGGCAATCGGCTTCGGGTTTACGCTATTACTGCTTGCCATCGTGCTGGCGACGGTAAATTCCGGATATTCCGTCCTGCTCGACGCGGCATCCAATACCTCGGAAAACCGCTTGCCCAAAGTCACCATCATCAATGCGGCGACTTCCAATCAGACTTTGCAGATATTTCGCCTGCAGGAATTGATTGCCGCGAGCAGCGATGAAGATAACAAAAGAATCAACGACGAATTGAACCGGCTGCAGCAAAAACTCGGCGACGGCATACAGGCGCTGTCCGAACTGTATTCCCGCTACCCGCCGAGCGCATCGACCACGCTGTTCCAGGATGTGCTGAAGACCAAGGCGCTGGTTGATCCGCTGCAGGCCAGGGTCCAGGCGCTGGCTACCCGGAACCAGGGCGAAGAAGCCATCGCACTGATGAAGGAACTGGCCCCGCTGAACGACAAGCTGTTCGACCAGCTCGACAAGCTGAACACCGAAACGCTGGGTCGCACCATGGAGCAGAGCCGGAGCGCGACCCGGGAAGGCCGGCAGGCGCAACTGCTGACCTGGATCATCAGCGCTGTCTGCACGCTGGTCACGGTCGCGATTGCGGTCCAGATCATCCGCTCCATCACCCGGCCGCTGGCCGCCGCGGTGCAGGTGGCGAAAATCGTGGCGGCAGGGGATCTGAGCCAGCCCCTCCTGCCCAGGGGCAACGACGAAATCGCCCAGTTGCTGCGTGCGCTGGCGGACATGCGCGATGCGCTGGTCACCTCGGTTCGCGCCATCAACAGCAGCGCCGGACAGGTTGACCAGGTAGCCAATGAATTGTCATCGTCGTCCGGACTGGTGCTGCAGGCATCACACCGGCAGAACCAGGCCGCCAGTTCGGTTGCCTCGTCGGTCGAGCAGTTGACCGTCAGCATCGGCGAAGTCGCCGCTGCCTCCGCCCAGCAACAGAGTCATGCGCAGGAAAGCCTGGCCACCACCCGGGAGGGCGCCGTGCAGCTGAACAACCTGATTGCGGAAGTGAAGAAGATCCAGCAGAACGTTGAGGAAGTCTCCGGTCACGTCAACGCGTTTTCCGACGACACGCACCGGATTTCCCTGATGACCAGCCAGGTGCGCGATCTCGCCGACCAGACCAATCTGCTGGCGCTGAACGCAACCATCGAGGCCGCACGGGCGGGTGAGGCCGGACGCGGCTTTGCCGTGGTCGCCGACGAAGTCAGACTGCTGGCGGAAAAGTCTGCGCTGTCAGCCAGCCAGATCAACGAAGTGACCAGCGTGCTGACCAGCCGCTCCGGCCAGTTGCAGATTGCCGTGCGCCAGAGCCAGGATTCGCTGCAGTCGAGCGAACACTGCATCGCCGTGGTCGAAGGCGCATTCCGTCGCAGCGAAACGGCCGTCGAATTGACCGTGCAGCGGTCCGGCTCCATCGCCAGCGCGGTCAAGGAGCAGCAACATTCCAGCGGCGACATCACCCGCCATATGGAACAGGTCGCGCAGATGGCGGAGGAAAACACCACCATCGTCGGCCAGATGTCGGACAACGCCAGCGCCATGACCCGCTTGTCGGCCGAGCTCGGCCAGGCGGTGAATGCGTTCAGGCTGCCGGACGCCTAGGCGAAGAACGGGGGCAGGGACCACGAAGGAGAGGACGGCACATGCCCGACTGCAGGTATGGGGTTACGGGGTGAACTTGCCTTCGAAGCTCTTGCCCCAGTTATCGCCGGTGCCCCTGAAGCCGCCGCGACCGTTCGCCTCCCAGCCGCTGCCCCAGTTGTCGCCAGTCCCCCGGTAGCCGCCCCGGCCGTCAGACTCCCAGCCACGGCCCCAGTTGTCACCGGTCCCCCGGAAGCCGCCCCGGCCATCCGATTCCCAGCCGCTGCCCCAGTTGTCGCCAGAGCCCCGGTAACCGCCCCGGCCATTCGATTCCCAGCCACGGCCCCAGCTGTCACCGGACCCTCTCAGGTTGCCCTCTCCGGCATTCGCGGCGGAGAGGCCGCCCAGGGCCAGCACGATGACAAGCACGCTGGCTCGCAATGACTTTTTCATGATTTGCCTCGATTGCCCATTCTGCATGAGTGGAAAATCGAGAATAGCACCGGGACATTCCGGCTCGTGTAACGGTGCCATGCTCAAAAAAACAAGGGCGCTGCAGCGCCCTTCCGGCCGGGCACGCGTTATTTTCCGATGCAGAACCGGCTGAAAATCACCCCGAGCAGGTCGTCGGCCCGGAACTCGCCGGTGATCTCCGACAATGCCTCCTGCGCGCGGCGCAGGTGCTCGGCGAACAGCTCGGCGGCCAGCCCGTAGGCGTCCTGGGCGGCGTCCAGTTCCGCGCTGGCGCGACGGATGGCGTCGAGGTGGCGCTCGCGGGCCAGGTACAGGCCCTCGCGTTCGCCCTGCCAGCCGATGGCATCGAGCAGCACATGGCGCAGCACGTCGACCCCCGCCCCCGAGCGGGCCGACAGGTGGACGATCTGATGGCCGTCGCCTTCGCTCAGGCCGGCGGCCTCGCCGCTGAGGTCGATCTTGTTGAACACGACCACCCGCGGCAGGCGGTCCGGCAGGCGGGCGAGGATGGCGGCATCGTCGGCGGTCACGCCGTCGCGACCGTCGATCAGCAGCAGCGCCAGATCGGCCTGGTCCACGGCGGCCCAGGTACGTTCGATACCGATTTTTTCCACCACGTCGGCCGTGTCGCGCAGACCGGCAGTGTCGATGATGTGCACCGGCACCCCGTCCAGCACCACCTGTTCGCGCACGGTGTCACGAGTGGTGCCGGCCACCTCGGTGACGATGGCGACCTCGTCGCCGGCCAGCGCGTTCATCAGACTGGACTTGCCGACATTCGGCTGGCCGATCAGCACCACCCGCATGCCCTCGCGCAGCAGCGCACCCTGACGGGCGGTGGCCAGCACGCCATCCAGGCGCGAGCGCACTGCCGCCAGCCGGCCCAGCGCATTGGCCTTTTCCAGCCACTCGACGTCGTCTTCCTCAGGGAAGTCGAGCGTGGCCTCGGTCAGCATGCGCAGCTCGATCAGCGTGTCGACCAGCGCATTCACGTCACGCGAGAACGCCCCCTTCAGCGACATCAGCGCCGAGCGTGCGGCGGCCTCGCTCTGCGCATCGATCAGGTCGGCCACGCTTTCGGCCTCGACCAGATCGAGCTTCTCGTTCAGGAACGCCCGCTTGGTGAACTCGCCCGGCTCCGCCAGCCGCGCGCCCAGTTCCATGCAGCGCGCCAGCAGCATCTTCAGCACCACCGGGCCGCCGTGGCCCTGCAGTTCGATCACGTCCTCGCCGGTAAACGAGTTCGGCCCCGGGAAGTACAGCAGCAGTCCGCTGTCGATGGCGCGGCCATCGGCGTCGACAAAGTTGGCATACAGCGCCCGGCGCGGCAGCGGCGACTTGCCGCCGGAAATGACCTGGGCGAACGCTTGCAGCGACGGACCGGACACACGGATGACGCCGACGCCGCCCCGCCCGGGGGCGGTGGCGACGGCGGCGATGGTTTCGGGGGCGTAGAGGGTGTTCATGGTCTTATTGTTTCATGGGCCGTGCGGCACGGCACAAGGAAATGAATGGCAAACGCCCGTTCCGGCAAGGGAACGGGCGTTTGCGGTCGCGCCGGTCAGACCGGCGCGCGGACGTCACGCATCAGGAGTTTCGCTCGACCGCAGCGGCCTTCTCGATGTTCTTGTTGACGAACCACTGCTGGGCGATCGACAGGATGTTGTTGGTCAGCCAGTAGAGCACCAGGCCCGACGGGAAGAAGAAGAACATCACCGAGAACGCCAGCGGCATGATCTTCATCATCTTCGCCTGCATCGGATCGGTCGGCGGCGGGTTGAGGAAGGTCTGCGCGAAGGTGGTCGCAGCCATCAGCACCGGCAGGATGTAGAACGGGTCCGGACGGGTCAGGTCATGCACCCAGCCGAGCCACGGCGCCTGACGCAGTTCCACCGACGCCAGCAGCGCCCAGTACAGGCCGATGAACACCGGGATCTGCACCACGATCGGCAGGCAGCCGCCGAGCGGGTTGACCTTCTCGGCCTTGTACATCTCCATCATCGCCTGCTGGAACTTGGCACGATCGTCGCCGAACTGCGCCTTCAGACGTTCCATGCGCGGCGCAAGCGCCTTCATCTTCGCCATCGAGCGGTAGCTGGTGGCCGACAGCGGATACAGCACCGCCTTGACGATGACCGTCAGCAGCACGATCGCCCAGCCCCAGTTGCCGACCAGACCATGCAGGGTCTGCAGCAGCCAGAACAGCGGCGTGGCGATAATGGTCACCCAGCCATAGTCCTTGGTCAGTTCCAGACCCGGCGCGGTAGCCTTCAGCACCCTGGTCTCTTCCGGACCGGCATACAGCGGCACCGAGATGGTCTGCGTCGCCCCCGGTGCGATGACCGGCAGGTTGACGACCACGCCGGCCGAGTACAGGCCGCCCGCAACCGGCTTCAGCTCGAACTGGCAGCTCTGGGCGTTGATGCAGACGCTTTTGCCGTCGGTGGTCTTGAGGATCCACGCGCTGGCGAAGTAGTGCTGCAGCATGGCCACCCAGCCGTTGTCCGAGTTCTTCTCGTAGCTGGCCTTGTGCTTGTCCAGGTCCTCGAAGGCCACCTTCTGGAACTTGCCGGCGTCGGTATAGACCGCCGGGCCGGTGAAGGTGTGCGCGAAGCGGCCTTCGCCTTCCGGTGCCTTGCCGTCGCGCAGCAGCCGGTAGTAGGCGCTGGCGGGCAGCGGCCGGCCGGTTTCGTTATGGATGTCGTAACGGACGTCGATCAGGTACGAGCCACGGGTGAAGGTGAAGGTCTTCCTGACCTGCACCCCGTTTTCCGGCGGCGCAACCAGCGTGACCGACACGCTGTTCTGGCCATCGGCCAGCGTGTACTGGGTCTTTTCGACGCTGAACACGGTCTTGTGCGTCGGCAGGCCGACCACCGGCGACAGCAGGCCGCTCTGGGCGACATAGGTGCGTCCCCCCTGGTCGGTCAGCAGCGTCAGCGGCTTGGACGGGTCGTCGACCGAACCCTGTTGCAGCAGGTCCAGGCTGCGGACATCGCCACCGGCGGTATCGATGCGCGCGCGCACCATGTCGGTGGTGACTTCCACGCTCTGGCCCCTGGCCAGGTTCGCGGACGCGTCAGCCGTCGCAGCCGGTGCGCCGGACGTCGTCGTCACGCCGGATGCGGTATGCGTCGTCACGACGGCGGGTTTCGGCGCAGGCTTCGGCGCAAAGTATTCCTGCCAGACAAACAGGAGGCCGAAGGACAACGCGATGAAAACGATAAGACGTTTGGTATCCATCTCGTAACCGGGTGAGGGATTCAAGGAACCGGGTCGTAGCCGCAGCCGCCACCAGGGCGACAACGGCCGAGCCGTTTAAGCGCCAGCCAGCCACCCTTGCGCACGCCGTATTTCCGGACCGCCTCGATCGCGTACTGCGAACAGGTGGGCTGGAAACGGCAGCGCGGCGGGATCAGCGGACTGATGGCCAATTGGTAGAAACGAATCAGCGCGAGGACGATACGCGACATGTCGACAACCTGGCAAACAAAGCCGCTAACGCCTGCTCCACCTCGGCACGTTCGGCGGGACCGAACGCCGTTCTGGCGCGGACGACAAAGTCGAACGACGTCAGGCGGGCCGGGTGCTGGCGAAAGATCTCGCGGACTGAGCGCTTGATGTAGTTGCGGCGTACTGCCCGCTTGGCCGTCTTCTTGCCGACGACCAGCCCCAGCCGGGCATGCCCGAGCGTGTTGGGACTGACGTAGACCTGAAACCAGGCGTTGGTTCGCATCTGGCGCAAACGAAAAACGGATGAAAATTCATCCGTTTTCAGCAGACGCTGCGCGCGGCGAAAGCGAAAGGCCACGGGGCCTGAACGCTTAGACGGCCAGGCGCTTGCGGCCCTTGGCACGGCGGGCGCCAATGACGCTCTGACCACCACGGGTCTTCATACGGACGCGGAAGCCGTGGGTGCGTTTGCGCTTCACGACGGACGGTTGGAAGGTGCGCTTCATCTCGATACCCTATGTTCGGAACAGAAAATAAACGAGAGATTACAGCCGGAGATCGCTGTCTTGTCAACCATTTAACGGATTCATGGCTGTGGATAACTTCCCGGTTACAAGGTAGAATGCTTGATTGACCGGCGGTATGCCACAACACCTGCCGATTGTTTCCCCGCGTTCCCGTAACGCCGAACGTTTGCCAATGACCGATCTCTCCGCCTTCTGGCCACAGTGCCTGGCCCGTTTCGAGGCCGAGCTGTCGCCGCAGCAGTTCAACACCTGGATCAAGCCTCTCGTCTGCGTCGTCAGCGACGAGGGCGTGGTGCTGTACGCGCAAAACCGCTTTTCGCTCGGCTTCGTCAAGGACCGCTTCCTGGCCCGCATCGAGACCCTGGCGGAGGCGCTGTTCGGCGACGCCGTGTCGGTGGAACTGCGTATCGGCGGTGCCGCCGCCACGACGACCCCGGGCGAAAAAGCCCCGCGCCGCGCCGCCGTCAGTTCGGAAACCGGCGACGTCCAGATCCCGGCCGAGTCCACCCACACCCAGCAGCCACGGATGACCGCGCCCAAACCGGCCATCGGCGGCGGGCACGAAAGCACGCGACTGAACCCGGCCTTCACCTTTGAAAGCCTGGTCACCGGCAAGGGCAACCAGCTCGCCCGCGCCGCTGCGCTGCAGATCGCCGACAATCCCGGTGATTCGACCTACAACCCGTTCTTCGTCTACGGCGGCGTCGGCCTCGGCAAGACTCACTTGATCCAGGCCATCGGCAACCACGTATTCCAGAAGAACCCGCAGGCCAAGATCCGCTACATCCATGCCGAGCGCTACGTCGCCGACATCATGCGCGCCTACCAGCACAAGGCCTTCGACGAGTTCAAGCGCTACTACCACTCGCTCGACCTGCTGCTGATCGACGATATCCAGTTCTTCGCCGGCAAGAACCGGACCATGGAAGAGTTCTTCTACGCGTTCAACGCGCTGCTCGAAGGCGGCAAGCAGGTGATCATGACCTGTGATACCTACCCGAAGCAGATAGAAGGCATGGACGAACGCCTGATCTCGCGCTTCTCGTGGGGCCTGACGGTCGAGATCCAGCCGCCTGAGCTGGAAATGCGCGTCGCCATCCTGATGAAGAAGGCCGAGGCCGACAACCTGAAGCTCGGCAACGATGTGGCGTTCTTCATCGCCCAGAACGTGCGTTCGAACGTGCGCGAGCTTGAAGGCGCGCTGAAGCGCGTGGTCGCCTATTCGCGCTTCTCGAACCAGCCGATTTCGCTGGAACTGGTCAAGGAAGCGCTGAAAGACATCCTGGCCGCCGGCAACCGGCAGATTTCCGTCGACAACATCCAGAAGACGGTTGCCGACTACTACAAGATCAAGCTGTCCGACATGCACAGCAAGAAGCGCAGCCGTGACATCGCCCGGCCGCGCCAGGTCGCGATGGCGCTGGCCAAGGAATTGACGCCGCTGAGCCTGCCGAATATCGGTGACGCCTTTGGCGGACGGGATCACACCACGGTGCTGCATGCGTGCCGCACCGTGGCCGACTTGCGCGAGTCGGACAGTGACATCTCCCGCGATTACAATGTTCTGCTCCAGATGTTGCGCAACTGAGCCCCCTGAATTCCATCTCCAGACGAGGAGTCAACTGACATGCAGATTTTGCAAGCCGATCGCGACGCCCTGCTAAAACCGCTCCAGGCCGTCACCGGCATCGTCGAGCGGCGCCATACCTTGCCGATTCTGGCCAACGTGCTGATCGAAAAGAAAGGCGACACGCTGACCTTTCTCGCGACCGACCTGGAAATCCAGATCACCCACGCCAGCCCGGACTCACTGGCCGGTGGTGACTTCCGCCTGACCACCTCGGCGAAGAAATTCTCGGACATCCTGCGCGCCATCCCGGATCACCAGACCGTATCGCTCGATCATGACGACGGCCGCCTGACGGTCAAGGCCGGCAAGAGCCGCTTCAACCTGCAGACGCTGCCGGCCGACGACTTTCCGCTGCTGTCGGTGTCGCACGACGCCCAGGCCAGCCTGACGCTGGCGCAGAAGGAATTCAAGGCGCTGCTGTCGCAGGTCCAGTACGCGATGGCGGTGCAGGACATCCGTTATTACCTGAACGGACTGCTGTTCGTGACCGACGGCAATCTGGTCAAGCTGGTGGCCACCGACGGCCACCGTCTGGCGTTCGCGCAGACCACGGTCGAGGCAAACCTGCCGAAGGCCGAAGTGATCCTGCCGCGCAAGACCATCCTCGAACTGGCCAAGCTGCTGGCCGACAACGACGAGGAAATCCAGATCGAGCTGCTGGCCAACCAGGTGCGCTTCGCCTTTGGCGGCACGGTAATCATCAGCAAGGTCGTCGACGGCAAGTTCCCGGACTACAACCGGGTGATCCCGCTCGACAACGACAAGATTTTCCTGATCGAACGTCAGGCATTCCAGCAGGCGCTGGGCCGGGCGGCGATTCTGGCCAACGAGAAGTTCCGTGGCGTCCGCATCGCCCTGCAGACCGGCAAGATGTCGATCCAGTGCAACAACAGCGAGCAGGAAGAAGCCGAGGAAGAACTGGAAATCGGCTACGTCGGCGACAGCCTGGAGATCGGCTTCAACATCGCCTATCTGCAGGATGCGCTGGCCGCGCTGCACGTCGACACGCTGCAGCTGGCCTTTGGCGATGCGAACCGCAGCACGCTGGTGACCATCCCGGAAAACCCGAACTTCAAGTACATCGTGATGCCGATGCGCATCTAGCCCGCCGTCAGACCATCGACAGCATCGAGCAGGTGCGGCGGCGGATTTTCCGCCCCGCCCTGCCCCAACCGCCCGGGCTCTGGTCAACGACCCGGGCGATGTATCGCCTGAGCGGGCAGCCGCCAGGCACAAGGACAGCAACGGACAGACCGCGGTGAACGCAGGCGGGGCGCAGTGCCCGGCCGTCGCAACGACCATTGCGGAATCCCGGCGGGGCCTGCCCCGCCAAGCCACGGACGCCCGCGCGCTGTCCATGAACAACCGACCGAATCGAGTAGAGTGATGAGTGAACAGGAATACGGTGCAGACAGTATCAAGGTGTTGAAGGGGCTGGACGCGGTACGCAAGCGTCCTGGCATGTACATCGGCGATACCTCGGATGGCACCGGCCTGCACCACATGGTGTTCGAGGTGCTGGACAACTCCATCGACGAGGCGCTGGCCGGCCACGCCGACACGGTGCGCGTCACCATCAACCCGGACAACTCGATCTCGGTCGAGGACAACGGCCGCGGCATCCCGACCGACATCCACACCGAAGAAAACCGCTCGGCAGCCGAAGTCATCATGACCGTGCTGCATGCCGGCGGCAAATTCGACAACAACAGCTACAAGATCTCCGGCGGTCTGCACGGCGTCGGCGTGTCGGTGGTCAACGCACTGTCCGACTGGCTGCGACTGAAGATCTGGCGTGACGGCAAGGTCCATGAAATGGAGTTCCGCCATGGCGAACCGGTCGCACCGCTGAAGGTCACCGGCCAGACCACCCATCGCGGCACCGAAGTCACCTTCTACGCCAGCCAGGAAATCTTCGGCACGGTCGAGTTCCATTACGACATCCTCGCCAAGCGCATCCGCGAACTGAGCTTCCTGAACAACGGCGTCGGCATCACGCTGGCGGACCGTCGCAACGGCAAGGAAGAGAACTTCGCCTTCTGCGGCGGCGTGGCCGGCTTTGTCGAGTACATGAACCGCAACAAGACCGCGCTGCACCCGAAGGTGTTCCACGCCATCGGCGAGAAGGAAGGCATGACGGTCGAGGTGGCAATGCAGTGGAACGACTCCTATCAGGAGAACGTCCAGTGCTTCACCAACAACATCCCGCAACGCGACGGCGGCTCGCACCTGACCGCACTGCGCCAGGTGATGACGCGAACCCTCAACCAGTATATCGAGCACAACGAGATCGCCAAGAAGGCCAAGGTCGAGACCAGTGGTGACGATATGCGCGAAGGCCTGACCTGCGTCCTGTCGGTCAAGTTGCCTGATCCGAAGTTCAGCTCCCAAACCAAGGACAAGCTTGTCTCCAGCGAAATCAGTCCGGTGATCAACGAAATCATCGGTCAGACGCTGTCCGAGTTCCTGCTCGAAAACCCGGTCGACGCCAAAATCGTCACCGGCAAGATCGTCGAGGCCGCCCGTGCCCGCGAAGCGGCGCGCAAGGCGCGTGAAATCACCCGCCGCAAGGGGGTGATGGACGGACTCGGCCTGCCGGGCAAACTGGCCGACTGCCAGGAGAAGGACCCGGCGCTGTCCGAACTGTACCTGGTGGAGGGCGACTCCGCCGGCGGCTCGGCCAAACAGGGCCGCGACCGCAAGTTCCAGGCCATCCTGCCGCTGAAGGGCAAGATCCTCAACGTCGAGCGCGCGCGCTTCGACAAGATGATCGCCAGCCAGGAAGTCGCCACGCTGATCACCGCCATGGGCACCTCGATCGGCAAGGACGACTACAACCCGGACAAGCTGCGCTACCACCGCATCATCATCATGACCGACGCCGACGTCGACGGTGCCCACATCCGCACGCTGCTGCTGACCTTCTTCTACCGGCAGATGCCGGAGCTGGTCGAACGCGGCCACATCTACATCGCCCAGCCGCCGCTGTACAAGCTCAAGCACGGCAAGCAGGAACGCTACCTGAAGGACGACAGCGAACTGAACCAGTTCCTGCTCGAACTGGCGCTCGACAACGCCCGCCTGATCCCGCGCGAAGGCGCCGACCCGATCAGCGGTGACGCACTCGGCGCGCTGGCACGCCAGTTCCTGGTCGCACAGGCAGTCATCGAACGCGAAAGCCGCGTCATCGACACGCTGGTGCTGAATGCCCTGCTGCACGTGCCGAGCATCAGCCTGGAAACCGAGGCCGACACCCGCGCGGCCATCGCCGCGCTGACGCCGGTGCTGGCCGAGTCGCCGATCTCGCTCGAAGCCGTCCATGACGAGAAGAACGACGGCTGGCTGGTGCGCATCATCCGCCACCTGCACGGCAACGCGATCACGACCTACCTCGACCAGAGCTTCATCGACAGCGCCGACTACGCGCAGGTCAGAAAGACCAGCGACATGCTGGCCGGCCTGATCGGCCCCGGCGCCGCCATCAAGCGCGGCGAAACCGCCGGCCGCCTGGTCGCCAGCTTCGACGAGGCACTGAACTGGCTGATGAACGAAGTCCGTCGCGGCATCAATATCCAGCGCTACAAAGGCCTGGGCGAGATGAACCCGGCCCAGCTGTGGGATACGACCATGGACCCGACCGTGCGCCGCCTGCTGAAGGTGCGCATCGAGGACGCCATGGCGGCCGACGACGTGTTCACCACGCTGATGGGCGACCAGGTCGAACCACGCCGGGCCTTTATCGAGAGCAATGCGCTGATTGCGCGGAATATTGATATTTGAGGGTGTAGGATCCCACGAATATCTAGATATTTCCCACTTTTCTAGATTTGCGGGATTATGTATGATTTTGACATATGGCAAAGTGGCTTGTTTTTGAAAGTTATCTGATGACAGCAAAAGTGAAAATTCATTGACTAAGTTGTGAAAATTTCCCTGTACTGGATCAGCTGCTCGCGTGGAGTCTATAGCCTGCGTCGGCTTCGCAAAATGCGAAGATAACTTTTATTTACATCTAGACCACTGCATTACGTACGAGGGACTCATGGTAGACAGCTCGCAGGACGACGAACTCCTTCACCTGGCATCGCTGCGCCACTCCGTATCTCCGGACTTGATGGCTGAACTGATGGCGCTTGCCCCAAACTTTGAAAACCTGTCGGCTTACGGTGCCAAGGTGAACTTCTCTCGCTCCGTCTCAAGCATCCTAGATGCAGCGGCGGCGAGGGAAGGGAGTGGTACGAAGTAATGAGATTTCTCAGCCTGGAAGTTCAAGACATCTTCGCGTATCAGGGACTCAGCAAGGTCGCCTTCGATACTTGCTCAGAGTCTCGCAACATCGTTGTCATTTCTGGGCGAAACGGCGCAGGCAAGACTAGCTTGCTTAATGCAATTAAGCTTCTCTTTCTTGGTACCGAGGACGAGGGACTTCGTCGCGTGAACTTTGGCGGCCCTCCGATTAGCGCAAAGCACTTCGTCCTTGGGCAGCCTGGTCGCTGGTATGGCGTTTTCAATACTGGAGCCACCGGCACGGACGCGCGATCTCATGTCGCGTTGGAATGGGAAAGTGGTGGGCATCGATACCGTGCAGAGCGTAGTTTCCGTAGAACGCCAAGCGGATACGAAGAACTGCTCGTGGCCACGATTGACGGTAACTCCATTGCTCAGCCTGAGGAGCTCCTGCGTCAGCTGGTTCCTCGCGAAGTCATCCCCTTCTTTTTCTTCGACGGAGAACAGATCCAGTCGATTGCAGACGCAGAGGTTGGTAGAGAGCAGGCGGAAATTGAGCGTCTTCTAGGTTTGTCCTTTGTCGCTCACCTGATCCGTGAGGTTGAGCTTTATACAAAGGAGAAGCAGCGAGCAGGAATACCAGCTGAGGCGAGCCTCCTCATCGTCCAAGCGGAGAACGCTAAGCGCGAGGCAGAGGCTCGCGCTGAGCTAGCGCGCAATGCAAGGATTGCGCTAGAGAACGAAGTGCAGGAGCTGCTGCGATCGCGCCGCCGTCTGGATGCTGAACGCAACAAGCTGCGTACCGGCATCGCGGAGTCCGATCAGATCCGAATGACAAACCGTATGCGAGTATTGAAAAGTGAGTACGAGCGCCTAGCCCTGGAGACGGCCGCAGATATTCCTGTCGAATCCCCGTGGCTCACTAACTTGGACCTCGTTCGCGAAGCATTGCGCGCACTGGAAGACGAACTAAACAGAAGCGCCAATCCCGATGTGGCGCTGCGATTGCACGAAGAGCTTCCTGCGGAGCTCTTGCGACGTCTGGCTGCTTTGTCGCCTCCAGTCTCCATGGACAAGACCCAAAAGGAACAGTTTCACCAAGATGTCGAGGAAGCACTGGAAGTGTTCGGCATTACCGTCCAGGCGCCAAGCAATCCACTGCTGAACACCCTCAGCCCGAGGCAAGTGCAAGCTCTCTATCGACGCTTTCTGGTCTGGTCCGAAAAGGGCACAAATCTTGTGAATGCCCAGGCCGATCGCCTTCGGACAATTCGTCAGAATCAAAGGGAACATCAGCAGATCCAACGTGATCTGGACGAGGCTGAGATCACTAGCGATCAAGCGCGCCAGCAGTTCAATTTCTTGACAGCGGAGATCGAAGCGCTTGACACCCGAGAACGCGACTTCAGTGACAAGTTGGCAGAGTATCGCATCGAGGAGCAACAAGCCAGCCGTGCTATTGCTCAGGAGAGCGACAAAGTCACTCGTGCGCTCCGTGAGTTCGAAGAGGTGTCCCGAAAGAACCAGGGCTATCAACTGGGGCTGAAGGTGATGAAGGCGTTGGAAGATTACCGGCAACGGCGTCGTGCGCAAATTCGCCAGGCAGTGGAAGCTCGCCTTAACGAGCATGTTGGAGTGCTGCTGGGCCCTAGCCAGTTGATCAAGTCAGTACGCCTCGATGATCAATTCAACATGACCTACTTCGACGCGCAAGACGAAGAGGTCGCCCGTCGTAGCATTTCCTCAGGGATGAGGCAGCTTGTTGCCATGTCTATGCTCTGGGCTCTAAAGGACGAAGCAAATCGGCCATTGCCCGTAATCATCGACACGCCGCTCGGTCGGATCGACCGGCAGAACCGAGCGCTCTTGATGACCGACTACTTCCCACACGCAGGAAATCCACTTGTGCTCCTGCCCACTGACAGCGAAGTTGCGAAGGAGGACTATGCGCAGCTCTCATCTCATATTGCTCGACGATATGAGATCGTCAATAGCGATGGGCGAGATGCTCAAATCGTCGAGAGACATGGAGCGGGTGCATGAGCAGCCTTTTCTTCACAGCCGACGAGCGCGACTTCTGCGATCGTGTTCTCGAGCAGGGCCTGATGTTGCCACCCAAGCATGGGCCGCGTTGGTGGGTTATTCGTCTCGCAATTTCCCAGTCTCTACGCCTCGAATCGCTACCTGACGAGCGCTACAACGCTCCTGCTCATCGCGTCAGCGAGTTGGAGCTTGAACAGATTACAGGCTTCGGCAAGGAGACGTCAGAAAACTATGACGACTCGATGCGTTTACTCTTGTCGATGCGGCACAAGCAAGATCTATTTCACGACGAAGACGATCAACTCTATTTGCAGTGCTTGCAGCGCCATGCTCGTCGCGGTATCGAGCACCTGAAGACTGCATGGCGTCCAGATCAAAGCTTTTATGACTATTTACTCGATGAGCTCTACTTGCACGCGGTGCCAACCAGTGGCGGAGATTCAGACAGCTCAGCGGGCACCGTTAGCCTGTCCGCACTTATTCAAGGTCTTGGGCAAATTGGAGTGTCTGCACAGGCAGTAAGTGATGCGCTCCCCGGTCCTCGTTTGACTCGCTTTCCGCTCACCCTATCTACGGTTGATGACTATGACCGCCTCAGAAGGGGCTCCGAAGACTTGGCTTTTGCGATCGGTCTCGGTAGCTCTGGCATTGTCGTAGCACGCGAACAGGGAGAACGACGAGTTATCGTCGATGTTCCGCGACCGAGCTCCACTTGGACCGATGTGACCTGGTCAAGTATCCGTGCGGCACTCGACGACCGAAAGGAGGCACTTCCTGTTTGCCCCGGCGTTGACGTGATGGGTATCCCAGTCGTTTTTGATCTGGTCGAGACACCGCATCTTTTCATTGCGGGGGCCACTGGCAGCGGGAAAAGCGTTTGTCTGAATGCGCTGCTGGTTTCTCTTCTCTCTGCGACCAGGCCACCTGAACTGCTAATGATTGACCCCAAGGGCGTCGATTTTGCGGACTATGACAAGTGCGCGCGTTTGAGAGAGCGGCACGTCATCACCGACATGACAGAGGCGGTTGCTGCACTACGAGCCTTGACGCAGGAGATGGAAGAGCGCCAGGTCGTACTTCGCCAATACGGCGCACGCAATTTGGCAGAGGCTCGTGCCAATGGTGCTTCACTTGAGCGTGTTGTGGTGGTCATCGACGAGCTTGCTGACTTCATGATGGGAAAGAGCGGTGCTGAAGAGCCGTTGATCCGCTTGGCCCAGAAGGCCAGAGCAACTGGTATTCACCTTGTGCTCGCAACTCAGCGCCCTGAGGCCGCTACATTCCCCGGCCTACTACGTGCCAACATTCCAAGCCGAATCGCGCTCACAGTTCAAAAGTCAGCAGATTCGAGGATCATCTTGGATGAGGGAGGCGCAGAGAAGTTGTTGATGCGTGGTGACATGCTAGTGAAGTTGGCAGGGCGAGATGCTATTCGCGCCCATGGTGCACGGGTTGAACCTGAAGACATTCGCGCTGCCGTTCAGGGAGTCAATTACAAATGATAGATGCTCTTCTTCGTCCGGCACGGTTCGAGTTAGTTTACCTGTCTCTCTTCGACATCGGTACGCTTCGTGGCACTACGAGCTTTAGCCTGACCTCCGCGGATGGGCGTGCGGTGAACATCTACCTCATCATGGGTCCGAACGGCGCAGGTAAGACGACTGTCTTGGAGTCGATCTACACTACCATGAGCCTGCTTGAGGCTAGAGAACACTCTGAAGTCGGAATCGACGCTATCGATAATGGACAAGGCGGTCTGCAGCTCGATGCATTAGTCTCGCTCGACGATGGCCAGCGCGCACGCCTGTTCTTGTTATCAATCGTCGCCGGCTCCCCTGGGCTCCTCCGAACCTGGACTAGCGAGCAACTTGAGACGCTCGGAGCCGAAAAGCAGATTGTTCTAAGCTACAAACGATCGGGGATAGGAACGAGCATTTCGCGTTCCTTGGAGTCGCACCCAGAGGCGTTAGCGTTTTCTGAGGCGATTCTTGAACGCCTAGAGGAACCTCCACCGGCCTTGTTTGACACCGGCAATGGTTTCCCCACCGTTCTGTACTTTCCGTCGGATAGAGGAATGAAGCGACCGCCACCGGGAGAGCGCGCGGTAACGCGTCCCGATGGGCTTGGCTATCGCCCAGCTCATAGGTTCAATGCGGACGGCGCGACCTGGTCCTCGTCGATCGACAACCTATTCGTTTGGTTTACTTGGCTCGACGATGGACGCGAGCAGCTCTGTCGTGAGTTGGTTAATCAGCTGATCTTTAGGGGCAGCAAGAGCCTTCGTCCAGTGGACCGACCAACGCTTTCGGTCCCGGTCGAAGTGGAGGGGGGAGCCCGGCACAGGCTGGACCAACTCAGTAGTGGTGAACGCCAGTTAGTACAGCTGGTCGTGCGCGTGGCTAGTCACATGACCGGGTCAACTATCGTTCTGATTGATGAGACAGAGCAGCATCTGCATCTAGTGATGCGTCGACGCCTGATCAACATCGTTAAAAATTGGGCGCGAGAGTACGACGGTATGAGTTTCATACTCACGTCCCACCAAGTCGACTCCATGCGCATTTTGGCGCCCAAACTTGCAGAAGAGGGACTAGTGAAGGGTGGGTGCCTAGTCAAACCGAAGTTCCGCCTGCCGCATGAGTGAGAACATCGCGTCGTTCGACGACTTCGATTCGGACATACAGATCGCTGCCCATCAGACAGGGCTAGTTCGCATCGTGCTTGAGGGTGAAATGGATGTCACCCTCTTCCGACGCTACTGGTTCTCTCACCGGCAAGATGTATTCGAGTTCGTTGAGGCTGAAAGCGTCGCCGGAGCAGCTGGTTGCACAGGCGTGCGGAGCGGTGTAGCAACGTTTTGCGACCAAGGCATCCCAGCCTTCGGGATCGTAGACAGGGACACCCACTTCCGTCAAAAGAACTGGGACCAGCTTTTCCTCCGCGATGCCACATCGCTGAACCCCGATCCCATCGGCACTCGGTTATACGTTGCATCGCGCTGGGAAGTCGAAGCCTATCTCCTTGAGGCTGATCAACGACTCTCTGACTGGGTAAGCGCGCAGCACAGGAAGCCCCCAGGCCCCGAGCACCTGTGCAGGCAAGCCGTGGAGATCGTCTTACAGGCCTGCGATTCTTTGCTGTCCGCAGCGGCGTACTTTGCCTCCAAACATGAACAAGGTGAAGCCGTAAGTGCTGGAGCATTCTGCGACTGCAGTGACGCTCAGATTGAAGAGACTTGCAATGCGCACATTGCCGCCAGCCCGGCTGATGCTCAAGAGGTCGCCGCAAAGGTCTCCAATCTGATCGCGGCCGTGAGGGCTGAACTCCCACCGAACGAGGTCGATCGCCTAGCATTCCTTCTTCAGTATGTGGACACTAAGCGTCTCTTCAAACGCCTTGTGCACAAGCTAGGGGTACAAGAGAATCCCTGGTTCCTTGCAACCATCATGATGCGTGATCAACGACCTCCTCGCGAATTAGATCAGTTTCTCTCTCAAGTTGAGGCTCAGTTCGCTTGCTAAGGAAGGTCTGAACAAGTCCCTGCGTCAAAATACTGTCACAATATAATCAATGTGTTATGACGCACCAAGGTTGGAATCGGCCACTTATTCAGACAATCCCTAACCATTCCATTCCTATGGCACATGCAAACTAATAAATTTATTACTTAATTCTGACTCAGAAATGCCCGCCATAAAAGACAACCCCCGATGTAGATGAATATTTAATGATAGCTTGAGGGATGTTTCATCCTTGGAGAGCCCATCCACGTGCTGTCGCATAATAAGCAAATTAAGATATAAAACCTCATTACCACCTGTAAATGTTCGCCAATCGATATCTATCCCCCCGTTAAAATTAAAATTCTCAACAGGTGGAATTGCTTCATTAGCCAGTGACAAGCAAAAAGCATATCTACACAGAGTATTGTAGTGATTAATGCCAGTCTTTCGCTTTAACGTAATCAATTGATTTTTGGCAACTGCCGTTAATCTAATTCTATCGATTTGCATCATTTAGATCTCCGCGGCGAAAATAGCTGTGCTACGTCGCACTTCGTCAAACTCCAGGCCAATCGACGCGGCCATAAAAGGCTGTAGTGCTGTATATGCTGGGCCATGTACCTCTTCGTCAGTCGAGAGCACAAGTACCTGATGTGAGACTTTGCCGAAGAAATTATTGATCAGTGACTCTCGGTGCTTCTGATCCAGGCGGGCCAGTGGCGTATCAACCACCACCGGGAAGCGCCCTTTTCTCTCTTGAATCAGAGCACTAAGTACAGAAATAGCCAGAATCTGCCTCTCACCTGCAGACAAACGTTCCATCGGCAGCGTATGGCCTGTGGTATCGATAATAGAAACCGTATAAGTATCTGGATCAACATTGACTCTTCCTACCAGCCGCTTTTTGCGAAGCAGCTGCTGGAAGGATTGCGTAATCATGTCAGATAGCCAAGTAGCTTTGCTGGCAAGCAACCGCTCCCGGAAAACCAGTAACGCTTTTTTCGCCCGTCCAGCCGCTTGCAAGCCCTGCTGCTCCAGGGCTTTATCCTTGAACTCTTCCTGCAAACGCTTGTGTGCAGCATTCAGGCGTGTTTCTGTATGAGTACGATATGTCTGTAGCTCGGATAGCTTAGCCGTCAGCACTAGCAAGTCTGACTCGGTCTTCGCAACCGTATGCGCACGCTGCTGCAAGCCACCCAAAACACCGGCAAGCTGCTCCCCTGCAGGTATTTTCCCAACCGCTCGCTCAGCCTTGGATCGGGTGGATTCTGTTTGTTCAACCTGTGTCACACATTTCTGTAGTGATGAGACGGCCTGCTCCAGTCGTGGCTGAATTTCATGCGGATTACCACCTGCTTGCAATACAGGTTGGCGTACATTTTCTGCTTTGAATCTAAGCAAGTCTGCCTGTAGCAGCCCGGCCAACCGCTGCTTTTCTGAGGAGGGCAAAGACAATTGTTTTAGTAAGCGGCTATCGCGCTTTTCAAATTCGCTGGCAAGCAAAGTAGCATTTTGTGCCTGCTGATCGATATCCCATTGGGTTTTGTATCTATCCCACAGAGGGCCAAGCCAAGTGAGGGGGAGTAGTGGATCCTCTATCGCATCGATCAATTCTGCCTGCGCTTTTTCATTGCGTTTTCGAGCGATATCAACTTCCGCCTTTAACTCCGCAGCTTGTTCATAGGCAGTCAAGCCCTGACGCTGGGCATCTAGCTTGTAGTGTTCCAACGCTGACGTGGCTGCATCCAGCGTATTTTGCAGGCTAGCTCTTTGCTGCTCCAGAACCGTGATGGATTGTTCTGTTACCTCAAGTTGTTGAGCAAACTTCTCGGCATCTTCACGCAGCTTGGCATGCTCGCCACTGCTTTCCTTGTTACGCAGATTTGCTCGCCGTTCTACTGCCTTCAGATCCGTTGCCAACGAGTCGATTCCACCCAGACCCAAGAAAACTTCTGTAGCACGGCGCAACAGATCAGGTAACCGAGCTGGGCTGGCAAGCGCTTCTATTTTTTCGCCATCAAACAGGAAAAGCTGGGCTAACTCGGCAGGCAGGATGCCATTAATAAATTCATCCCAGCTTTCAGTAAAAGCCGTGTCTATCATGCCATGGCTACTTACTGTCATGTTTTCTTGCAGGTTGCCAGTGGATGTTCTCCACTCGCGTCGAACGGCAACTGGTTGCTGCCTTCCACCCATCTCAACAAGCAGATTAACTTCAACAGCTGCATTACCCACTGCATCTTGTCTAAGTAAACTCTGGATAAGCTGATCGTATTCTGACTTTCGGGCCAAATTAATTGCCTTGTAGCCGTACAGTGCGATCTGAATGGCCGTCAATAAGGTAGTCTTGCCGCTGCCATTCAGTGCTTTGATCAAAATAACCGGCTTGCCATCACATACTGAAAGCGGCAAGGTCTGGCGCTCGCGGAATGGCCCCAAGTTTTCGATAGAAATATCTGTAAATGTAATTTTTGCCATGTTATTGCTCAGGCCAGTACTGTCGAAGCATCGGAACTGTCGTCGTCGCTCGCTTCATCAATCTGTTGTTCGTTGCTTTCCTGTTGCTGGGTACTCATGGCAAATTCCAATGCTTCCTCTTCCGTCCGGAATGCATTGTTTTGCAAAATTGACTCCAGACGATCCAGATGCTGGGAACGCTTCAGGGTCTGTTGGGCCTGGAATTGCTCAGCCAACAGACTGCGCGTCAAGCGATACAAGGTTTCAGCCGCTTCAGGGTCAAGCTCTTCTGTCACAGTCTTGAGCAATTCGAAATCACTTGTGTCCAACGGAACCGACTCGATTTCCTTGCCTGGGTAGGGCTGCTGATAGATCGATTCGTAAATGCCAGGTAGTAAATCTTCGATTTCGCCTTTTTCTTCTACCCAGATACGGCGTATCTCTTGCAGTTCTTCCAGTGAGATCAGCTCCACATTGTGGTAGCCAACTTTGTCGCCCGCTTGCTTCACCATTTTCTGGGTTGCTAAGAGCTCACGTAGCAGCTCGACACGCTTGGACTGCAAGTACGGGCCATGGATGAGAGAACCATTCAGTACCTTGAGCTGGCCACTCATGCGGCGGAAATCACGCACATCACGATCGGAAGTAGTCAGCTGCTTATTACGAAAATCGAGGATGGGTTGCATCCAGGCTTTTTGATCATCGTTCTGGATCATCGCCTGCATCGACTTGTCTTGTGAAACCATCGTGCAAACATAGCAACCAAACCGGCTATCGCCACAGCTTGGAGTCGATGTATCTACAACAATCGGGCACTCGGCATCCTGGGTTGCACCGCGATAAATATGGAACAGCTCCTGATTGCTGACTCCCCAAGGGTTGTCATCTGTAATCAGGTACTCCCACACATCATCACTGGTCCAGGTTTCTACCGGCAGGTATACCCATACACGTGACAAGCGCGGATCTTTGTTCCTACTCAACCGGTCGCGCGTGCTCCCGCTGTAGGTATCCATGACTTTGTCACGTGCATTGCTCTCACCGCGCCTTTGGCCAAGAACCAGAATCGCCTCGCCATTGCTCTCTGATAGCTCCTTGATGAACTTGGTGGAAGCACTGATTTTGAGCCGGTCGGTACACCATCTGAAACGATTACGTGGTGCAGGATAGCCCTTGCCAATCAGGCTGACCCAAAAACGGTTCTCCAAAGTAGGAACCAATCGATTCGGCACAATCGGCATGTTTTGCGCATCTGCCGCATGCCGCATGCACTCCAGAGAGTTGCTGACCCAGGAGGCAATCACCGGGTTCTCAACCAAGGTGTCGGTACTGATTACATAAATAAGCTTGGTTCGCTTGGATGCCGGTAACTGTGCAACGGCTTTCCAGACCAACTGCAAGGAGGCTGTTGAGTCCTTGCCTCCGCTGTAGCCAATAATCCAGGGGATGGAATCCGACTGATACAGGGTCTGGATTTCCGCGATGATAGTGTCAACAGGCGTGCTCACTTAAGGCCTCGTGTGGATTGCTTGGGAGCCGTGCGGACTGCCAAAAAGGCCGTCTCAACATCTTGCTCCTCTACGGCCAAGGCTAAGCCTAGGACGCGTTTTATTTCATTGCAGGTCAATGTGATGTTCTGGCTGGACTTGGACATGCGGCCACCGATCATGGCCCGCCCCTCCCAGGTTTCAATATTTTTCCGCGACCAGTCGATTTCTCTGAGCTTGCTCAGGGTCTGGGCCAGATCACCAGAATTTTCCTGGTAGACAAACTTGCCTGCGCGTCCCAATGCTTGCAGAACAATTGCATGGGAATGAATGAAGTCTTGTCGGACTTCACCAGCAGTCATTTTCCCTTCTCGGACATATCGCCACTCCGGGAACTGGGCAGCTACTGCCTCCCAGTACTCCAGACACTTTTTGGAAGAAGCCGTAAAGTCCTCAAGCTCTTTCTCGGAAAGCATCTCCAGAATGGCGAAGTGCAGTGCGCTGAGAGTGAACAATTTTCGTGAGCGACCTGACAACGATGAACGTTCTGACTCAATCAGGTTATGGAACACTTTTGACGTCAGGCTGAGGTGTCTTGCCACATTCGCGGCGGCGCTGCGGTGGTCGTACAGGATCCCAAGTGAGGAGGATGGTTTGACAGCATGGCGGTTAAGATCCGCAAACATCTGCTGGCACCGCTCCAACCCTCGATCCAGGAAAAACACGACTGCAATGGTTTCGTCAGCCAGTTCTGGGGCCTCTTGCAAGGCTTGTTCGATCGCAGCTCGACGGTGCTGGCCATCATTCACGATGAACCTGGCATGCATATCGACCGTAAGGGTCCCCATCCGAAAATTGATGACATTGTCCTGAGCAACCGGTTCGAATGACACGGCACCATCAATCGATGCAGTAATTGCAGAAAACGTGTAGCTATCTGCATTGATAACGATGTAGCGAGCAATGTCTGGAACACGTGCACGGTTCAGCGTGCGTTGAGCCCTCAGCTCGGGCATCAGTTCTTCGTTGTCAAACTCGAACAGCTTGGCAAGCAGGCGAAGCGGGCACATGGAAACGTAGTATTCACGCCCAGCTTGCACCCCTCGAATCGCAGGGAAAACATAGGAAAAAGAGTTCGCCATAGTGACCCGAATTCTAGCATGTTTGTGTTTTTACAGACATACATACGTTATATGCCACCAGCTGAGATACAGCAAAATTCTTCGGGTAAAATGGTGAGCAAGAGCAACTTCAAAGATTAGGTCATGACTGAGCATCAACAAGAACTGAAAAAGCTCGCGAAGCAGCAGGAGTACGCTCTCCAGCTTGAAAAGGTAAAGTGGGTGCAAAGAAAGCAAGAGTTGGCTTTCCTGGAAGCAGGACAGCACATGCGTGCACTGAATCAGTTAATGTGGCAAGTGCCCAACATCGCAATGGCGATTACCGGTGGCCTCTGGTACGGAGCCGCCAACTTGCATGCTCAAGAACCGAGAGTATGGGTATTTGCCTTTGCTGCGCTTGCGGACTGCATGACCGTTATCACACTTTGGCGACTACGTCATCTCATTCAAAAAGAAATAGACAAACAATCTCGATTCACCGCAGAAAGGGCCATCTCAGACCGTGATGAAGGCAAAAAGTGCTGGATAAAACGTGCCTATACAGCTGTGTTTAGTTTTACACCGCTAGTAGTTAGATGCTGGACTATTGTTCTTCTTGCTGCTGCAGTTGTGAGTATTTTTGGAGCCTGCAACGCTGAAAAATTCAGCACAACTCCCGCACCTCTGCCAACATCTGCTCCAAGCAAACCTTCACAGGGGAAGAGCCCTGTATCTCAAGCAGTCATAAAAACCACCGCATCTTCATCCGTCAGTAAAAAATCCCCATGACTAAACGAGCATGGACGGCGTACAGCCAAGCGAGCCAGCATTATTTTGATGTATACCAAGAGCTAGATTTCACAAAAATGCATAAAGCATTCTTGCGATTTCTACCGGCAAAGGGCTCGCTGTGTCTGGACGTTGGTGCTGGCTCAGGGCGTGACGCCGCGTCACTAGCCAGAAGGGGTTATCAGGTCACGGCTGTCGAACCAAGTCAGGGCCTACGCAGCTTGGCAGAGAGTCATCATGGAAGCTCATCGATAACCTGGATTGATGACAAGTTGCCCCGGCTAGATAAGGTCAAAAGCCTTCCAGATCGCTACAAATTTATTTTACTCAGTGCAGTCTGGATGCATATCCCATTGCGCAACCGGTTAGCATCGTTGCGTACACTTCGGAGTCTGCTTGCTCCTGATGGATACATTGCCATCACCCTCAGGCTTGGCATTCCCAGCAGTGACAGAGTCATGTACCCGGTAAGTGTGGACGAACTACTTCAGCACGCTGAAAAGGTTGGCCTATCCCCGGTATATGTTGGACGAAAAACCAAGGACTCAATGAGCCGTAATGATGTCGAGTGGCAGAAGGTCGTTTTACAAGCGACACCCATAGATAAAAAAGCCTCCCGAACATCCACGGCAGTCTGAGAGGAGTGCTATTCTTCGAGGGTCGATATCGCAGTATTTACGGAGATATTTCGATGAGTAGCGCCGGCAATCATATTCAACTTGTCGAAGTCGAAGGGCCGATCTGGGAAGGTGTGCCCATACCCTCATTTCTACCTCTGAGCGACAGCGGCACTCAGCTGAGTGGGGGCGTCGTTTATTGGTCGGACATGCCTGACGGACTTCAAGTTTGCTTCATGCAATGGCTAGAAAGTAAGTGCCTGTCTATCAGCATGCCTCCGGCCGGCCTGCCGAGAGCCGGGCGTCGGTATTTTCTGGATGATGTGCTCGGGTAATCCCCCCGACAAGTAAGTGTCGCGAGAAGTAGAATTTTCTAGCCGCAGCACCTTAGGGGATTTTGCATGAAGACCTCCCGATTCACAGACAGCCAGATCATCGCCATCCTGAAGCAGGCCGAGGCCGGTACGCCGGTTCCGGAACTATGTCGGGAGCACGGTATGAGCAGTGCCAGCTTCTACAAATGGCGGGCAAAACATGGCGACATGGATGCGGTGCTGATGACACGGATGAAGGAGCTGGAGGCAGAGAATGCCCGGCTCAAGAAGATGTACGCCGAGGAGCGCCTGAAGGCCGACGTCCTGAAAGAAGCCATCGAAAATAAGTGGTAAGGCCATCTCATTGACGTGAGATGGCTATGCGTGCCGTGCGGGATCGCTCCCTGACCGTCAAGGCGGGCCTGTGCGGCGTTTGGTGTGAGTGAGACCTGCTACCGGTATCGTGCCAAGGGCTCGGTAGAGAACGAGCTTATTGCCGATTGGCTGGTCAGGCTGGCCCGCAACCAACGCAACTGGGGCTTCAGTTAGCCGATGGCCGTAGCATCCGGCTCTTCAACGTTATCGACGACTTCAACCGCGAAGGGCTGTGCATCGATTACTTCTGGCGACCGCTAAAAATGGGGGGGGATTACCGTTACATCGCCTTCATGCCAAAGCCGGACGGGAAAACCACACTGGAAAACCTGGCGCAGGCCTTTGCCCATTACAATGAGCACTACCCGCGCAGCGTGCTGGGCTACCGGTCACCCCGGGAGTTTCGACGCCTGGAGGATTCGTCAATCTGAAGCGGGAACGGGTGTCCTGAGATACAGGAGCAAGCCCAAGCTCCTACATCAAGTTTTATATTATATCAAGATTATCTACGCCAATCTGGGTGCTAATGCGCTCCCAAAGATCATCATGGGGGAATCTCCCCATAGTTTGCGTTCTCAGGTGGGTCCATCCCCACAGCCATTGCAACAGCTTAAGCATGCCATCCTGGTACTGACTTCTTGTTGGCGGGCCTGTTTCCCATGCGGGAACCACGGGGATGCTAAACCCAAACAGGCAATCAAAACCTTTCTTCCCATACATGAGGTGCTGCTTGGCCCTGCAAATGTCATCCTGGGATTGCAAAGGGCCTTCGTCCACCACGTTGGATAGGACGTCATTGAGCATGCTCACCCCATGAATAAAGACCCCTGCATCTAGCTCGCACTGGCCATTCTCCCAGACAGTCCTACTGAAAATTTTGGCGTTGAAAACCTCAAAAAATTCAGCGGCTAACTCTCGGTGCTTGAACGACATCCCTGCGGTCAGCATGCACTTGTATATCAGATCTGCGAGGGTTCGCATGTCCTCATTACGCGCTTCATGCCGGTAAACCTCCCACATCAAAACCAAGGCTGCCAGCGCATCTAGGCTCCCTGCTCGTACTAACGTCCGCCCTTGACTGTGCCAGACATAGTTTTGCGTTCCATCGACTTCTGCTCTTCTCCAGTTGCGTATCGCCCTACGAACCTTCGGCTGCAGGAGATCGATGTAGCGCTCTACCCGCCTGATCGTCATGTCCTCGACAAGTAAGACCTTCCAGAGCGGGCTGTTCAGCTCCTTCAACGAACCCGGCGCCGCTTTTTCGACGGCTGCAACCAGATCGGGGCAGGGGGTCACCTTGCCTCTTTTGTATCGAGGCCACTTCTTGGGTGGCGCTTGCTTCTCGCCATCTTGGTTGGTTTTTTGGGGCTCGAACTTTTTCTCTAGCCCATACGCTGACTGCTTCCCTGTCCGTAGCCGAACCCCCTCATACCAATAGCGCACTTTCAGTTCTTTAACAGGAGCGTTTAGGCCATTTTTCTTCATCACTTTGGCACCATGGTTCGAGGCGAAAATTAAAAAATCACACCCAACCACATGAATATACAAACATTTTTATTGTTTGAGTAAAAAATAATCATGGTTTTGATCCACCTACGATAAAACCCAGCGATGGCGTACGCTTAATGCAGTTCTGAAATGAGGCGTGACGTGGCGAAACAAGCAGATATAGAGCGTTTAACTGGTGAGCTAAGAGATAGCCTGACCACCCTGTATGGCCCCTTACTGCCCAGCCGAGAGCTCTGGAAAATCTTCGGTTACGCATCTCCAGCTGCGTACCGCCAAGCACGTGCTCGGAAGTCGCTGCCTGTCGGGGAGTTCGAGATAGAAGGGCGCCGGGGCTACTTCGCGCTCACGTACGACGTGGCTCAATGGCTCGCGAAGCAAAGCAGTCAGAAAGTTTCTGCATTGCCAGCAGAGGATCAAGACGCTGGCGTGGATACAGATTGAAGGCCTGTGAGACCGGTGGAGGCTCGGATGTCCCGCCGGTGTGGTGACGGGTCAAACGCAACCCAAGAATGAAGGAGAAGCAGAAATGTAAAAGGCTAGCACTGTGGCTAGCCCTTTGATGCAAAAGCCGAAACCTTTGCCATCGACAAGCTCAGTATCGTCTCGCGCATCCTAGCGGTCAAGCCACATTCCCCCATTTCAAGCCAAAAACGGTCAGCAAGCTGCTGAACGGCGGCTTCGCTCGTCCTGCGATTGGCTTTTTCCAAACAGATGCGTGATAGCGCAGGGAGAAGTCTTGCCTGCGCTACCAGGAGAATACGATGCGAGTACGCAAAGTCGTTACCCGTAGGGGTAGGCACATCCGTGGCTATTTCCCCTCGAAAAAGCTCAACCGGATGGTGGCCTGGGAGTCGCTACTGGAAAAAGATACGCTGCTCTTGATGGAGCTCTCTCCAGGAGTGCTTTCCTACCAAGAACAGCCGGAGGAAATCTCCTACTGGGATGGGCAGGCAATGTGCGGCTACGTTCCGGATCTGCGCGTTAACCTGTGCAACGAGACTTCCTTACTTGTTGAGGTTAAGCCGGCCGAAGAGCTCGAACGTCCTGCAGTGAGGACTAAATACCAGCAGATAGCGCAACACCTGCTGGAGCAAGGTGAACACTTCCTGATTCTGACCGATCAAGAAATCCGCCTGGAGCCGCAGTACAGCAACTTGTGCCGGTTGCTCTACTGGTACAACCACGCCCCTGTGCGGCTGCCATCTGCCCAGGAAATTGGCATGCAACTTAAAGGGTTCGAGCAAGCCACGATCCAGGATTGCCTGGACCTATTCGGCGCAAGCGTCACCTATGCCCTGATCGCCAAGGGCCTGCTTGTTGCTGACCTGACGCAGGTACTCACACCGGCATCCCTTGTGCACTTACCAGAGGGAGGTCGTCATGCAGCGATTTACTTTTAAGCGCGGGCTGTGCTTCATCGCCGGGCAGACTCGCTGGGAGCTGGACCGGCGGCTTGCTAGCGGCAAGTTACAGCTGTGCTCCGAGGACGGAGAAGTCCTGAGTCTGACGTATGCCGAGCTTTTGCAGCGCTGGCAGTCGCAAGAGTGGCTGATCGATGAGCAGTCGCTGGCCAATCTGGGGAATGTGATCTACGTGGTTACCCCCCGTGATCTATCGACCTACCCGCCCAAAATCCAGGAGATTGCCAAACGTCGTCTGCATTATCTGCAGAGGCTGAATCCAGAGCAGACACCCTATAACTCGACTGTATGGGGAGAACGCATCCGTGAAATCTCAGAAGAGATCGGTGATACGGCTCCGCCATGCCCGTCGACCGTTTCTGCCTGGTGGCGGCGTTACCGGCAAACACGGTCCATTCTGAAGCTGATCCCGTGGAACCGCTCGGCTTCGATCCATCAACACAAGCCAAGCTACGCCATCTTCGAAGAGGTCATCGCAGAAGTTTACCTGACAGACAACAAGCTGCCCAAGCTCTCTGTTTATGAACGGATTAAAGCGCGTGTTCAGGCTATCAACCAGATATTGTCAGCTCATGAGCAGATTAAATGTCCGGGGCGCACCACGGTTTATCGCTGGCTGGGGGAGCTTCAACAAGACCTCGTTGATCTGGTTCGGGAAGGGGCTGAAGCCACACGCATGAGATATCGAGCCGCCATTGGCATGGTCAAGACTCAAGCTATTCTGGAGCGTATCGAGATCGATCATACGCCTCTGGATATCATCATCATCGACCTGATGACAGGCCTGGCGCTGGGACGGCCGTGGATTACCTTGGCGATTGACCACTATTCGCGAATGATCGTTGGCTTCTACATCAGCATCGGTGCCCCATCGGCCAACTCGCTCTTGCAATGTCTGCGGCGTTCCATCCTGCCGAAAGAGTATCTCCTCGCTCAATATCCAGACATCAAGAATTGCTGGCCAGCCTACGGTATCCCGCAGCTAGTTGCGGTAGACAATGGGCCCGACCTTCATAGTACCGGGTTTGAACAAGGCTGCCTGGAGTTGAGCATTGTGGTGTTGTTCTGTGGGTCAAAAATCTCATATCAGAAAGGGGGGATCGAGCGCTTCATTCGTACGATGAGCGCAGGCCACATTCATACCCTGCCAGGGACGACGTTCTCCAATCCGGAGCAGCGCGGTGACTACGCATCCGAGAAACAGGCTTGTCTGGATATGCAGACGTTAACCCACTTGATCTCCAAGTGGATCGTAGATGTTTACAACGTCACGCCTCACCGGGGCATCAACAGCCGGCCATTGGATCGGTGGCAAGAATCAGCCCAAACCACGCCGATCGCTTTGCCAGTCAACCCGCAGCAGCTGGAGCTGATCGCTGGCATCCCCGCCAAGCGCACGCTGTTCCATTACGGCATTGAATTCGATGGGCTGCATTACAACGACCACATCGTGCAGCTGATTCGCCGTCGTACAGGCAAAAATAACCCCGTGGATATCAAGTACTACGAGGACGATGTTGGCCACATCCATGTCCTGGATCCGGATAGCAAAGTTTACCTCCGCGTTCCAGCCAGAGATATTAAGTATGCAGCGGGTCTTACCAGGGAAATGCACCGCACCATCCGCGCCCATGCCCGCAAGAAGTTCGGCGAGCAGTGCAATACACCTGAATTGCTGGAGGCAAAACGCGAAATCCAGGAGATGGCGCAAGCGGCACTGCAGCACAAAAAGATGGGCTACCGGAAGTCGGGGGCGCGTCAGTTCAGCCTGAACAGCGAGGCGGTTCTGGCCAAGCAGGATCCGCTGGCCGAAGCCAGAAAACCCGCCAGACGGAAGAAGGTTACCCCTCCGGTAGACCTGCCGGACGGTTTGGGCGACGACTTGCCCGAGTTTTCGGTCTTGCCTAAGAAAGGGAGTGTCTGATGGATCCCCTTCTGATGATGAAGAAGTTTGTTCCCGCTGCCGACTTTACCTCGGACAAGGTGCTGGGCTACAAACTGCTGCTGGAGCCGATTTGCCACCAGCGATTCCGTAATGCGTTATTCCTTATCGCCGAGTTGCATCACCGTCGTCGTACCCATGCCGTGGGTGGCGGTGTGCTGCTAATCGGCCCTTCCGGTGCAGGTAAAAGCACAATCCTGCAGGCGTATGAAGCCGAGTATCAGCGCACCTTTGGGGCGCAGCAAACGCAAATCCCGGTCCTGGTCACGCGAGTGCCATCCTCGCCAACCGTACGTAGCCTGGCCGGCGCTATCCTCGAAGCCATGGGTGACCGTAAGTCACACCGAGGTACGGCGCCCGAGAAGACGACCCGGCTCGTGGAGTTCATCAAACACTGTGGCGTGGAAATGTTGCTGCTCGATGAGTTTCAGCACCTGTTCTACACCCCAACCGTGACCGCATTCCGTGATGTCACCGACTGGCTGAAAAATCTGCTGGAAAGCACAGGGGTGGGTATGGTGGGGAGTGGCTTACCCGCGGCCGAGCTAGTCATTCGCAGTAATGAGCAGCTGTCGCGCCGCTTCTCCCAGTGTATCCAGATGGATCCATTCTCCTTAGAGGATGAGGCCGATTTCATCGAGTACCGGGGGCTGCTCAAAGGTATTGCCTCGTGCCTGCCGATGGAAAGCGAGATTCCCCTGCATGAGGCCAACCTGGCCCGCCGCATTCATACGGCCAGCTTTGGTCTACTCGATTACACCATCAAGCTGCTGGAGGGGGCGGTATCGGCGGCCAATCTGGCCGGGCTGAGCACCTTGTCACTTGATGTGCTGGCTGCCGGTTTCCGTGAGCGCATCTGGAAAGACGTGCCAGACACCTTGAACCCATTCCATCCTGAGTCACCGATACGGCCGTTGACGCAACCCGGAGAGGTCTTTTACCAGCATACGCGCAAAGATCCTGTTGGCTCGCCCGTCGCAGTAAAACTCGGACTACGGACAACCAAGGGAGGGGCAAGCAATGCATGACAGCGCCACGCCACTGCCATCAATACCAACACTATTGATCCGCCCCCACCCTTCCCGAACCGAGGGACCTACTGGCTATCTATTCAGGCTGGCAGAAGCCAACTTTATGAACCTGCGCGACTTGGCGGAAATCGGCATTGCGTTTAATCCGGAGGCTTTGCTGCAACAACAGCTACTGCCACATCCGCAGCTCTACCCTGAACTGCATCAGCAGGTGGGGTACGTGGCCAAGCTCCTGCAAGAGCAGCCGGGTATCTGGAATCGGCAGCACACCCGGTTTTGCCCTTACTGTTTAGGGGAAGATCCACGCTGGCAGCTTGGCTGGGAGATTTTGCACTTTGACACCTGCCATAAGCATGGCATGTGGCTGATCGACCAATGCTCAAACTGTGGTGAACGCCTGACCTGGCAGCGGGACAGCCTGCTGCGTTGTAACTGTGGCGCAGACCTGCGGCAGGAGGTGCCAGAGGATGCTCCATCTGCCAGCATTCTGCTCGGTGAAGTACTGGAACAGATTCTGTTCAGGCAGGACATCCGCTACCAGCATGGTTACCCGTTCCAAGGAATGACGATTGCCCAGGTGCAATTGCTGATCCGGTACCTGGGGGTGTATCTGGATCCGGCAGCCCGTCAGAAGCCTCTTAAGATTTCCAATTCTGGCGCGATGGTTGTTTCCTGGACTATCTCATCACTGGCGGCAGAGATGCTGGTCTTTTGGCCCGAGAAGTTTCACCAAGCTCTCGACGTGCTGCAAAACACCAAGGGAGAAGCCAGGATCAGTTTGAAGGCCGTATTCAAAGATGCGTACCAGCACCTATATAAAGGAAGTCTTCGCGGGGGCATCTATAGCCCGGTACGGGAAGCCTTTGAACAGTGGGTCACCCATAACTGGAAAGGTTCACTTGCCAAGCGAAACCGCCGCCTGGCCGACTCTGTACTCGAGAACGTGCAGTGGATTCCCGGCAAGGCAGCGGCAGATCGGCTGGGCATCTCAATGGCCAGGCTGCGGTATCTTGTCCGCTCCGGTCAACTGGATGGCCAGGAGACGATCAGTACCAAGGGCCGTCGCTTCCTGATGGTGCGGAAAGACCAGCTGGCACAGATCGAGGAGGAGCTGGCAGGAGAGATCACCATGGCCAAAGCGATGGAAATTCTCGGTCTTGGAAAGGTCCGGTTGCGACGAATACTCAAACTGCTTTTCCCATCGGCCAGGCGAGTGAACGACCAGCAGCATTTGCCATGGTGTATTTCCAGCGCGGAGGTGCAGCAGTTGGCGGAACTGGGCGAGGAGTTGCCACGCATCTACTGCGTAGATGATAACGAGATCTCGCTCGCTGATGTGCTGCATTACTGGCAGTGGAATGCTGACGAGATCGTGTCGTTGGTGGAAGAGGTCAAAGCGGGGACGCTGGTACTGACCAGAATGCTCATCGGCAAAGCTGGCATCAGCCGCTGGGTGTTCGAGCGCAAAGATCTGATCCAGTGGCGAGCCGCGATGCAAACAGATCGGGTTAACTGGATTACGATTCCTGAGCTCGCGGAAGTACTGGGTGTGAAACAGCAGGTTGCTTACTGGCTCACCCAGAACGACTACATCCGCTCTCACAAGCTAGGGAATGGTAAGCACCATGGCTCGCGAGTCCGAAAGGTCGATGTAGATCGCTTCCTTCGGCAGCACATCTTCGGTACCGAGATAGCTGACCGGATTGGACGTTCGCCCAGAAAGGCTATGCTTATATTGAAAGCAGTGTCGATCTACCCCCTTCGGGGGACCAGCATCGAAGCATGTCGCCAGCTGGTGTACCCTCGCTCCGAAGAGCTTGAACGGTTCATTGCCAAGCACAGCGTCGGAGACCTGACGAAGTGGCACGACACGGTGAAGCGACGTCAGAAAGCGTGGGAGAGGATCATCTACGAAAATGGGACGCCAGTGCCTGATCCGTCCCACTTCCGCCTAGAACCTCGTTGATCTGGCAAAAACTCAAATCTAGATCCCATTGGGATCCTACAGAGGGTGCAGGATCATCCCGCGATCTTCCAGGTTTTCCCCAAAAACCTAAATTTCGCGGGATTTGCTCATGAAGAAAGCCACCTACAAAGGTGGCTTTCTTCACTTTCTTTGGCCCATCATGTGACCTCCTCCTACAAAACCGTAGCGGCGAAAAGTAGGGATTTCTGGCAAATTTGAGCCCATCCGGGCAGGAGATTTGTCATGAAAAAATCGAAGTTCACGGAAAAGCAGATTGCCTTCGCGCTGCGTCAGGCGGAGTCGGGCGCCACGGTCGCCGAGGTCTGCCGCAAGGTGGGCATCTCCGAGGTCACCTTCTGCAACGGGAAGGTGAGGGTTGCAACCTTGAGCTTGCAACCTTTCTTGCAACCCTGAAAGGCCGCACCACGGGGACAGCCCTGCGAGAAGCTATCCGCAGCCTCTGCGCCTGGGCTCCGATGACGGGGGACCAGCTTGCAACCCTGCCTGGCAAGCATCGGCATTATCTGCGCAACAAGCATCTGATTCCCATGGTGCGCGATGGCGAACTGCGCTTCCGTTACCCGGAAAGCGCCAAACACCCGCATCTGGCTTGTGTAACAGCCAAGGCGGGGGATCTTTGACATACCCTCCCTGATTGCCTCCCTGCAGGTCAAAGCGTCGTCAACTTCCTGAACCCGGCCTTCCCGGCCACCACACCGGGCTTCGATGGCCTGACCGGCGCAGCGAAATGCAGGCTTCCGCCTGTTGTTGTGAAATGCATGTATATGCACATACAATCCATGGCAACATCGACAAGAAGTGCGACATGAAAGCCATCCGCCTGCCCTGCTACTGTGGCTCCCTCCGGCAAGCATCGCGAGTCGTCACCCAGCTGTACGACCAGAAGCTCAAGCCTTCAGGCATCACCATCACGCAATTCGGCATCCTGAAGCTGCTGGCGGCATGCCCCGGCCTGAGCACAGGCAGCCTCGCCGAGGCCCTGGCGATGGACAGCACCACCCTCACCCGGACCCTGAAGATCATCCAGGAAAATGGCTGGATCGCCGTCACGACGGGAGACGACCGCCGCAAGCGCTGCTGGAGCATCACCCCCACCGGCCGGCAACATCTGGAACAGGCCGAACCGCTGTGGAAAAGCGCGCAACAGGAGTTCGCCAGGCTCGCGCATGACGTGGATCTGGACAGCTTGACCCGTACCGTGTTTCAGCTGGTGCAAAAAGTGGGAGAGTAATTTTTTCTCCAGATATGTGTATATGCATACTTTTTCATGCAAGGAAAACCATGAGCGCTACCCAACTCGACGTCACCCATGGCCAGCACTTCTCCGGCTCGCATATCGGCGCATTCAGCGACCTCGATCACTACCAGTTCTTTCACCCGCGGGGCAAGGGGCGTGGTTATCCGGGCAAGCTGTTCCTGAAAGAAGCGCTTGCCCTGAGCAGTATGGAAGTCTCGATCAACAAGCTGGGGCCTGGGCAAAGCATGCCGTTCAGCCACACGCATACTGCGCATGAGGAGCTGTATATCTTCCTCAAGGGGCATGGCCAGTTCCTGGTTGACGGCACGGTCATCGACGTACAGGAAGGCAGCGTAATTCGCGTCGCACCGGAAGGGGGTCGCTCCTGGCGCAACCAGTCGCGGAAAGATCTCCATTACATCGTGATTCAGGCAATGGCCGGCAGCCTGTCGACCCGCACCATCGAAGACGGCGTGATGTGTGCGGACAAGCCCGTCTGGCCAGACTGAGGGGTTATGAACGGGGGGCCGATTTGGCAGGCGCAAGGCTGACGGCGCCCGTTCCATGCCCGGATCAGGAGTCACCCCCTGACCGAAGCGTTCGCTTCAATCGTCAAATTCGAGCTGGTGGCGATCTGGTTTTTGACACTGATTTGCTAAATACATTGAGCAAAAAACATGTTTTTGCTCAATGTATTTAGCAAATACTCTTGCTGCCCCGTATGATGAAAGCGTCTTCATCCTCTGCCGTGAGGTGACACCATGGCCCGCACACATCCCTCCCTGTCTCCGGCGCTGCAGAGAATCGCCAGATCATTCGGCGAGCGACTGCAGCTGGCACGTAACCGCCGCAAGCTGTCGGCAACGCTGTTTGCCGAACGCATCGGCGTTTCCAGGAATACCCTGCAAAGAGTGGAAGACGGCGACCCCGGCGTGTCGCTGGGTACCTACCTGCGCGCCCTGCGCGTGCTGGGTCTGGAGGACAATCTCGATGCGCTGGCCAGGGATGATGAACTGGGCCGCAAGCTGCAGGACATGGCGTCGATGGGCGGGCTACGCGGGCAAGCCCCGGCTGAACCACACCCCTCCTGTCCGGCGATCCCCCCGCCGCCACGAATCCGCGACAGGAAAAAGGATTGAACACCGATGCCGACACAAAGGACAGCAAGGGTTGGCCTGCAGATCTGGCTCGATGCGCCGGAAATCTGCGAGCGCATTCAGATCGGCACGCTGTATCCAAACATGCAGCAGACAGGCCTTGCTCCACCGTTTGCATATACCGAAGATTGGCTGGGAAACAAAAACTGCTTCATGCTGGACCCTCGCCTTGACCTGTACGTCGGTGAACAACATCCGGCTTCAGAACGAGGTTTCGGCGTATTCCTGGACTCGGCGCCAGACCGCTGGGGCAGCAAACTGATTCAGCGCCGGGAAGTACTGAAGGCAAAAGCAGTACAGCGCAGCCCAAAGCTGCTATCGGGTCTGGAACTGATGCTCGGGGTTCACGACTTCACACGTAGCGGTGCACTCCGGTTCTGCTACCCGGGGGGAAACTTTCTGGATGATGACACCACCTATGCAGTGCCCCCTGTCACCAGCCTGAAAACACTCTCTGCCATTGCCCTGGAGCTGGACGACGATAACGCGGAAGACAAACCGGAGTATGAACACTGGCTGAGCATACTGGTTGCGCCAGGTTCATCCCTGGGCGGCACACGGCCCAAGGCCGTCTTCGCGGAGAGGGACCACTCACTATGGCTGGCCAAGTTCCCGGGAAGAAATGACACTCATGACTGGGGCCTCTGGGAATATCTTACCCACCAGCTTGCACGCAAAGCCGGCATTGACGTCCCGGAGTCGGAATTGCTGTCGTTCGGGAAGGGCGACCATACCTTCTGCGTAAAACGGTTTGACCGCAATCCTGCTGCCCGACGCTACCCACCTTCACTCCTCAGATACTGACTGATTTTCCTCATCTCGCAAAAACACTCATTCAGCGGCGAAGGCAAGCTCAGACGGGAATCAACAATGAGATTATCAGAAATAAAAAGCAAGTTAATCAGCATCCTTACCAAGGAAATAAGCCTTGGGCCCGGTTTTTTAATCCAGCAAGACCTTGAATTATTGATCCTGCACGTAGAGCAAGACAAATTGACCAAGATCGACGGAGAAAATATTGCAACTCATGTCTTGGCTAATTACTTGCATGAAAACACTGAGGAAATAGAAGAGCTGATTGATTGGGTTACGAGAGGATGACTTGCCCCGATAATCCCTCTCGTTTCCCACGATATTCAAGTAGAAACCGGGCAACCAGGCCTGATCGCCTGCGGGCTGTCGCGCCGGCCATGCCGCGAGGTGTTTGCGCCTGCAACACCGCCACCAGTGTATTGGCATGGCAACGCCCCCTGTTGCCATGCCAATACACTGGCGTTACCATGCGCCGCTCTGTCCCACTCAACCCGCACTGCAAAGGAGGAAAAATCATGCGCCAACCTTTACCTCTCCGCAGACCCCGCCTGGGTTGATCGAAACACCTCCGCTGCCATTCAGCGTCTTCGCATTGCCCGGGCCCCGGCCTGCCATATCAGTCTTTTTTCTTTCTGATCTGGAATTTTCATGGGCAACTGCATTCAGCATCTGGCCGCCGGCGTCACCCTGATCGCCGCGGACAACACCTGGATCGACGGCGACGCGATCCAGCAACTTCATACCACCCTCACTCTGCCCGGCATGCGCCACGTTGCCGGGATGCCAGACCTCCATCCTGGCCGGGGCTATCCGGTCGGCGCCGCCTTTTTCTCGCTCGGCCGTTTGTACCCGGCCCTGATCGGCGGTGATATCGGCTGCGGCATGGCGCTGTGGACCACCGACCTCGATGCGAGGAAAGTCAGCCTCGACAAGCTGGAAAAACGGCTCGGCAATATCGACACCCCGCTCGACGACGACTGGCAAGCACTGGTGTCCACCCTCGCGCCGCCGGACACCGGGTTCGACCCGGCACTGGGCACGATCGGCGGCGGCAACCATTTCGCCGAGCTGCAACGGCTGGACCACATCTACCAGCCGGCCGCGCTGGAGGCACTGCAGCTCGATGCGCGGCAACTGCTCCTGCTGGTGCACAGCGGCTCGCGCGGGCTTGGCCAGTCCATTCTGCAGCAACAGGTCAGCCAGTTCGGCCATCGCGGCCTGGAGCAGGACAGCCCGGCATGCGCGGACTATCTGGCCCGGCACGCCACCGCCCTGCACTTTGCCGAAGCAAACCGCGAACTGATTGCACGGCGCATGCTGGCACGTCTGCATGCAGACGGCGAACCGGTGCTGGACATCCACCACAACCTGGTAGTGCCGGCGACCCTTGGCGACGAAGCCGGCTGGCTGCACCGCAAGGGCGCCACCCCGTCCAGCGCCGGACCGGTGGTGATCCCGGGTTCGCGCGGGGATTTCAGCTATCTGGTCGCCCCCCGGCCCAGCGAGGACAGTCTGTTCTCGCTGGCACATGGCGCCGGGCGCAAGTGGATGCGCAGCGAGTGCAAGGACCGGCTGGCCCGGCGCTTCACGCCTGCCCAGCTCAGCCGCACCAGACTGGGCAGCCACGTCATCTGCCGCGACAAGCAGTTGATGTACGAGGAAGCGCCCGAGGCCTACAAGCCGATCGACAGCATCATCGACGCGCTGGTTCAGGCCGGACTGGTCACGGTACTGGCGCGCCTGCGCCCGGTACTGACCTACAAGACCCACGGGGAGTGCTGCTGATGATCCTGCTGCAACTCTCTGCCGCGCAGGGACCGGCCGAATGCTGCCTGGCCGTGGCCAGGGCACTGGCCTGCCTGCAACACGAAGCGGCGCAAGCCGGTATCCGCACCGAACAGCTCGAACGCGAGGACGGCGAACAGCCGGGCACGCTGCGCTCGGTCTTGCTGAGCCTGGATGGTGACGGGGAAGACACGCTGGCCAGCCACTAGGAAGGCACGATCCAGTGGATCTGCGCCAGCCCGTGGCGTCCCCGTCATCCGCGCAAGAACTGGTTTATCGGCGTCGCGCGCTGCGAAGCGCCGTCGACGACACTCGCCGACGAAATCCGCTTCGAGGCCACGCGTTCGTCCGGCCCCGGCGGCCAGCATGTCAACAAGACCGAATCCGCCATCCGTGCCACCCACGTCGCGACCGGCATCAGCGTCAAGGTCCAGACCGAACGCAGCCAGCATGCAAACAAGCGACTGGCTATGCTGCTATTGGCGCACAAGCTCGCCTGCCGCGATGAGGAAATGAATGCCGCGCAGCGCGGCCTGCGCCGGCAACTGCATCGGCAGGTCGAGCGCGGCAATCCGCGGCGGGTGTTCAGGGGAGAAGGCTTTGTCCCCCTCTCATCCTGAACCGACGCTCCTGCCACGCGGCCCACTGCCCAGGAGTCCCGCATGTCCAGATCCCCCTTCCCGCTGTCCCGCGTCTATGGCCTGCTCGAACCCGGTCCGGTGCTGCTGCTCAGTACCGCGCACCAGGGCCGGGCCAATGTCATGACCCTGTCGTGGCATACCATGATGGAGTTCGAGCCGCCGCTGGTGGGCTGCGTCGTCAGCGACCGCGACTTCAGCTTTGCCGCGCTGAAAGCCACCCGGCAGTGCGTGCTGAATATCCCGACGGTGGAGCTGGCACAGAAGGTCGTGGACTGCGGCAACTGCTCGGGCCGCGATACCGACAAGTTCGCCACCCTCGGCCTGACGCCGCTGCCGGCGGAGCAGGTCGCCGCACCGCTGGTCGCCGAGTGCTACGCCAGCCTGGAATGCCGGGTGGTCGATACCCGGCTGGTGAACCGCTACGGCTTCTTCGTGCTCGAGGTCGTGCAGGCCTGGCTGGATGCCGACCGCAAGGACCCGCGCACGCTGCACCATCGCGGCTACGGGGCGTTCATGCAGGCCGGGGAAACGATCCAGTTGCCGTCGAAAATGCGGTAAGCCTGTCACCCCGCCAGCCGCAGCAGCCCCAGTTGCTGCGCCAGCGGCAGCCACAGCAGCAGTTCGACGGTCAGCGTCGCCAGCGGCTGCCCGCTGAGCGTGGCCGAACGCTGCAGGGCGGCAGGGCCGTCCAGGCCGTCATTCAGTGCCTGCAGCAGATGGTATTGCCACGGGTCGAGCGGGTGCAGTGCCACCCGCCAGTGCTGACGGGCCACCGCCAGGTAACTGGCGGCCGGCTCGGGGGCCGGCGGGACCGGACCGTCCTGCTGCAGTTGCCGCCAGTACGGCAGCAGCGGCAACGACAGTGCCAGCGGCCGCACGCAGGCCGGCACCGCCAGCAGCGGCAGTTCGCTGCCGGCGGCCAGCGCCAGCATCAGCCCGCCCGCCAGCGGCGCGTGATCGTTCTCGGGACCGGGCGCGCGCAGCGCCTCGGTATAGGCCCGCTCCAGCCGGGCCAGTTCCACCGGCAAGTGCGCGGCAGCGGGCGCCTGCGGCGGCAGGCTGGCGGCGAGGAAGTCGGCAAAGCCGGCGCCGAGGTCGTACATCGAGGGCGAACGTGACGGCTGGCGCGCCAGGTAGGCATGGGCAAAGAACCCGAACAGCGGCGCTTCCAGCACCCGCAGCAACAGCGGATAGTCGGCCTGCAGGCACTCCAGCAGCCGCTGCCAGTAACCATGGTGATACACGCCAAGCCGGTCGCGGATGGCGCCGCGCGGCGGGGCGGCGATCATGTCCTTGCCGGTTGCCGCGCCGCGGGCGGCGGCCAGGGCCAGGCCGTGTTCCAGCCCGCCACTGGCGGTCATGACCGTCAGCAGCCAGTATTGGCTGTCCATCAATGCGCTTCGGCTCATGTCATTGGCACTCCGGCGCCGGGCAGGGTGTGGGGCGCTTCGCGTTGCAACAGCTGCCGTGCCAGATCCAGCTCGGCCAGCAGGGCCGGATACGGCGGAATGTCGGCATCCCATTCCAGCAGCGTGCTGGCGCCACCGCACAGCCGCTGCGCCAGCAGATACAGCTCCCACACCCGCGACGGCACCGGGTGGTCATGGGTGTCGATCAGGATGTCGCCGCAATCGCTGGGCCCGGCCAGATGCATCTGCACGATATGGTCGGCCGGCAACTGGCGGATATAGTGTTCCGGGTCGAAACCGTGGTTGTAGGCCGAGACGTACACATTGTTCACGTCCAGCAGCAGGCCGCAGCCGGTGTCCTGCGCCAGCCGGGCCAGGAATGCCCATTCCGGCACGGTGGATTCGCGAAACTGCAGATAGCTGCTCGGATTCTCCAGCACCAGCGGCCGGCCAAGGAAATCCTGCACCGCCACCACCCGCTGCCGGACATGGCGGTAGCTTTCCTCGGTCAGTGGCAGCGGCAGCAGGTCGTGCGAATTGACCGACGCCACGCCGGTCCAGCACAGATGATCGGAAATCCATGCCGGGCGGATGTCGTCGGCCAGCTGGCGCAGCTGCGCCAGATAGCCCCGGTTCAGCGGGTCGCTGCTGCCGATCGACAGCGAGACGCCATGCATCACCACCGGTCGCGTCTCCCGCAGCCGGTCCAGCACATGACGGGCATAGCCGTGGTGGTTGATGAAGTTCTCGCTGATGACCTCGAACCAGTCCGCTCCGGCGCCGTGCTGCATGATGTGCGACAGATGCACATTGCGCAGACCGACGCCGAAGCCGAGATGGGGCAGGCCAAGCCGGGGCTGGGTCATGCGGGGCTCCCGGTCAGGTCGACGGCGGCAGGGCCAGACGCAGGTCGGTCGGTGCCGGCGGCTCGCCGGCGGTCTTCCCGCGCTGTGCCATGACTTCGCCATAGGCCTGCCAGGCCTTGTCGTACACCGATTCGCCAACGGCGAAATCGAGCGGTTCGCCAAACGGTTCGCTCTGGTACGGCGGGCCGGCGAAGTCGTACAACTGCATCTGGCCGTCCCTGGGGAACATCTGCGAGGCCGAGATCGGCACCGCACAGCCACCGAAGCTCTTGCACTTGTTGTCGCCGGGCGCGCTGTACAGATCGGCATCCGGCGACGGGCCGCCACACAGCACCTGCGCGCCCTTGTCCACGGTCGGCGAGCGCCCGCACATTGCCTGCGCCGCCTGCTCGGTGGCCGGCGCACGGTGTGCCAGCGCCGAACAGGAATGGCCTCCCCCACTGTCGCTGTCGCACTGTACGAAGCCACAGCCGCCTTCCGCCCGGCAGCTGTTGGAGCCACGACAGGTATGGTAGATCTCGATGGCGGCACAGCTGTCGCCGCTACTGCCGTCCAGGCTCATGCCCTGACAGGCGTGATACAGCGTGCCCGGATCGCGCTGGCCGATATCCAGCGACAGGTCCGGCGCCATGCCGAACACGGCCCAGCACAGCGAGATGCGGTCGCCGGAGCCGACCATGGATGGATACGGGAAATCCATGCCCGGATGTTGCCAGTAGTCGTTCAGCACCGTGGTGATGCCGGCGATGGCGCCAACCGAAACCTTGCTCAGCACCGGCCACATCGTGGTCTGGTCCTGCTTCAGCCGGTTCAGTGCACCGGCCACCGCATCCGGCGCCGGGATATTGGCCGGCGCGGTGGCCGGGTTGTAGTCGGCGTTGGTCAGCAGACTGGCACTCCAGCTATTGCCGCGCTGGTGCCACTGTTCCCAGGTTTCAACGCCGGGCAGCAGCAGCGCCAGTGCGGTAAAGCGTTCGAAGTGGGTCAGCGCCGAGCTGTCGTGCCGCGCATGGGCGTCGGCGGACGGTGCCGGGTCGCCGCTGCCGGTATAGGACGGGTAGTCGACTTTCAGCGCGGCGAAGTCCTCGCGATACTTGCCCTGCACCACCTGCAACTGCAGGCCGCGACGATAGCGGGCAATGCCGATATCGCTGCCTTCACCCTGGTCGGTGATGGCGCTCATCATGTCGATGGCCTTGTTGAACGAGGTATCGACGCCCAGCCCGTCTTCGGCGGTGAATCGGGTGTCGAAATGCGGGAACTCCATCATCGGATGGCCGGAGCCCTGGGCGTGGCTGTTGAACATGTCCTGCTGCACCGAATCGGCCCGGAACAGTTTCTGCCACAAGGTTTCGCCGTCCTGGTATTCGATGCTGATGTACTGGGCCAGGCATTCGTACATCCAGCCGATGGTGCCGAACATCGGCAGGTCATTGACGCCCTTGTCCGCCGTCCAGCCACTGAACGGCACGGTCGGGAAGTATTTTTCCTGTACCGACGGCGGCTGTCTGGCCAGTTCGGCGCGGGCATCGGCCTCCGGCTGTTCGATGGCGCGGAACAGTGCGATCTGGTTGTCGTTCAGCGCTTCCAGGTTCACGCGGACATGGCGGTAGGTGTCGGTGTCTTTCAGGTCGATGATGTGCGGCAACACCGAGTGCTGCGGTCCGTAGCAGCGCCAGCCGAGGCCGGTCTTGTCGACCAGCGCCGCCGGGGTGAAGTCCGGCTGCTCGCCGATGGCGTTGGCCAGGTTGGCGGCCATCTGCAGGTGCAGCATTTCCTGGATGAACACGCTGAAGATCAGGTTGAACGCGCGCTGGTTGTCGGTGGCCGGCCTGGCGCTGGCTGACGCCCCCGGCCATTGCCGGCCCTGGTAGTAGTCCAGCTGCTTGCTGTTGATCTGGTGCGTGCCCTGGATCGAGTACAGCGTGGTCATGTACAGCGGAATGGTGAACAGCTCGACACTGACCGCTGCCTGCACGATGGCGCGCACGGCGGACGTGTCGCTGGCCAGACAGTCCAGGCTGCGATCGTCGACCAGGGTAATGCTGTTGCCGAGGACAGGAATTTCCATTGTCATTCTCCGAAGGAGGATTCGATGAGATCGGGTTATTCCGCAATGCGTTTTATGACAATAGATTTAAAATGAATTTAGTAAAGCTTGTTTTTTCTCACGGCCCCGGCCGCCTGACGGCAGCGCGTGCCGTCAGGCGACGATCGGCACCGGTGCAGGCAGGTACGTGGTCTAGAGTGACAATCACAGGATGCACTTCCCGCTCCCCCTGATTACCTGATGCCATGCCAACCCAAGCCGACCCCGCCACTGCCCGGCGCTGCCAGGGCACCCCCACGGTCACCGTTGTCGATGCACGCGGGCTGCCGGTGCGCACGATCCGCTACAACCGCACGCTGGATACCGACCTGCCGGATGAGTGCATCACCCGGCAAACCTTCACGCCGCCGGGCTGGCAGGCAACCCGTCTCGACGCCAGGCTGGGCGACGCCTGGCAGGCTGATCCGGCAACGCCGCCCAATTTCCGCTATGCGTGCTCACTGTCCGGCCGCGTGCTGCAGGTCTGCAGCCAGGATGCCGGCGACCTGCACGCGCTGTACGACATCGAGGGCGGCGTCCGGCTGCACCAGCATGGCAGCCGACGACTCGAGCAGGCGTTCGACCTTCTGCACCGACGGGTCACGATTCGTGAAAGCACTGATGGTATCGACCGGATCAGCGAGCGCCTGCGCTACGCCGACCGCGATGCCCCGGCCGGCAGCAATTTGCATGGCCGGGTCTGGCAGCAGTACACGCCGGCCGGCATGATACAGATGCCAGCCTACGGTCTGACCGGCCAGCCGCTGCTCAGCCGGCAGCAGTTCCTGCTCGACGCGGTAGTGGACAGCGACTGGTCCGGCAGCGATCCGGCAACCCTGGGATCCGCGCTGGCGGAAGAGATCTACACGACGCGCTGGAGCTGGAATCCGCTGTCCCAGCAGAGGCAGAGCATCGATGCGGCGGGCAACCGGTTGCAGCAGGACTATGACATCTCGGGCCGACCGGCCGCCAGTGCATTGCGGCTCCCCGGTGCAAGCACCGCGCAAGCCGTTTTGTCCGCCATCGACTATACCGCTGCCGGTCAGGTCCGTTCCGAGACGGCCGGCAACGGCGTCGTCACCGAGTACAGCTACGAGCCGCAGACCCGGCGGCTTGCGGCGCTGGTCTGCCACCGGCCGGCACGGTCGGGGCGCCGCGCCACACTGCAGGCACTGACGTACGGCTACGACCCGGTTGGCAATCTGCTCTCGCTCTCGGATGCCAGCCAGCCCACCCGGTTCTCCGCCAACCGTCGCATCAGCCCCGACAGCCAGTATGAATACGACGCCCTGTACCAGCTTCATCAGGCTGTCGGCCGGGAAAATGCCACGGCCAGCCAGCAGACTTCGGCATTGACATCCCCGATCGTACCGCTGTGCACCGACGACAGTCTGCTCAGTGGCTACACCCGGACCCATGACTATGATCGCGGCGGCAACCTGACCGCGATCCACCATAACGGCGCCAGCGCCTATACGCTGGCAATGATCGTGGCGCAAACCTCGAACCGCGCCGTCCGCCAGACCGGCGACCTGACGCCCGCAGACATCGACGGCCTTTTCGATGCGTGTGGAAACCTGCTGCAGCTGCAGCCGGGCCAGCCGCTGGCCTGGAATACCCGCAACCAGTTGCAGCGCTGCACGCAGGTGTCCCGTGACGGCGCCAGCGACAATTACGAAAACTACCGGTACGACAGCCAGGGACGGCGGGCGGCAAAGCAGACCGTCACCCTGACCGGCGGGACGATCCGCCGCAGCCGGGTTCTCTATCTGCCCGGGCTCCAGCTCCGCCAGACGCGGCAAACCGTGGACGGTGTCGACACCCTGGTCGAAAGCCTGCAGCTGGTGCAGCTGGGCAATACCGGTCGCCAGTCGGTGCGCCTGCTGCACTGGGATACGGGATGCCCTGCCGGTCTCGCCAACGACCAGTGGCGCTACAGCCTCGACAACCAGACCGGTTCCTCCATGATCGAGCTGGACCGGCAGGCCGACATCGTCACCCGCGAGGAATACTATCCCTATGGCGGTACGGCAGTCTGGTCGGTCCGCAGCACCGTCGAGGCCGATTACAAATACCTTCGCTACTCGGGACAGGAACGCGATGCCAGCGGCCTGTACGACTACGGTTTCCGCTACTACGCCCCGTGGCTGGGCCGCTGGCTGAATCCGGATCCGGCCGGCACGGTGAACGGACTGAACCTGTACTGCATGGTGGGAAACAATCCGGTCGTCAACCGTGACGTGAATGGTCTGGTATTCGGCAAGGTGCTGGACAGGATCAAAAAGGGCGCGCTCCCGGCAGTGCCGGTTCCGGGCCATACCGTCAACACCACTTCGCTGGCGTTCCGGGACAGGAGGGAGAGCGTGGCCGGCCCCGGTCCCGGCAGCAATGCAGCAGTGGCAGGCAATCGCTTCCACCGGTTTCTGAATCTGCTGCAACAGGAAGGGGCGGCTCCGCCGGCAGCAGCGGACGTACAGCAACAGGCGCTGGCCAGCTATGCCAGCAAGCACGTCAACTTCGAACATTTCGTCCCGAAGATGGAGGAAAAATACGGTCTGCAACTGATCACCAACAGCGGAGGTGGCGACTGTCTGCTGCATGCACTGGAGGGGCGGAACCTCGGGTTCGAGGAACGCATCGAGCTGCGGGACCAGATCGCACAGTCCGCCGCTACCCTGCTCCCTGGCGGGCGGGTCTCCGGTGACGAAATCGCCATGACGCTGATGCAGTCGCTGCCCGGCAACGATCTCACGGCCCTCGCCCTGATGGAAGGCCGCCACCAGGTATCGTCCGACACGCTGCAGGCAATGATCAAGACCCCGGGCATGTACGGCGGCGACATCGAGATCCAGGCCTACACCGCCCTTCCCCATACGCCGGACGCCGTCCATGTGCTGACAGCAGAAGGCAGCGACCGGATTGAAATCCGCCGGCATACTCCCGCCGACCGCCTGACGATCTTCAGGGGCCCCCGGACAGAAGCGATGCCGTTCGTCTCCTTGCTGCTGGAGCAGCCGGATATTCCGGTGATCCATCTGGCCGGTTCACACTGGCAGCGAGCGATCTAGGCGCTCCCGTATCCCCCCGCTTTTCCGGCAACCTCTGCCGCCACCGCAATCACTAATGGTTAATCTTCTACCCAGAGAGTTCAACCATGAAATAATTGCCAGGGTCACCGTCATCCTTGACGCCCGGATCCGAACAATTCGAGAGGCGCGTCCCTCGGTGGGGACCGCCTCCAGCGGGGATACCCACCTATGAAGAACCTGAGCATCCGCCACCGGATCCTCGGCAGTTTTGCCATCATTCTGGCCCTGATGACCCTGATGGCCGGCATTGCCTACTACCAGCTGGCCAGGATCGACCGCGCCGCCTACAGCGTCGAGCACGACACCACGCCGGGGCTGTACTACAGCACCATGATCCGCGGCAACATGACCGAGGACTTCATGCTGACCCAGCGGATCGCACTGGTCGACCGCAATGCGGCCGAGCGCCGTCCCGATCTGGACAAGATGCGCGACAACGCCGCGCGGCTCAATACGCTGATCAAGGGCTACCAGGCCTCGGCCAGCCGCGACAGCGACCAGCGCAAGTTCGCCGCATTCGAACTGTCGCGGGCGCGCTACCATGCCCTGCAGCGCCAGCTGTTCGACGGTCTGGAGCAGCAGGACCGGCATGCCACCGGGCAGCGCTTCGCCGCCTTCCGCGCCGAGCGCGAGCACAATTACGCGCTGATCCAGGACATCGTCAACGAGAACCGCCGCTATCTTGACCGCTCCGCCACCAATATCAGCGATGCCGTGACCACCTCGCGCATCAGCATGCTGATCACCCTGCTGATCGCGCTGGGCGCCGCCGTGGCCTGTGGCCTGCACCTGTTCCGCTCGCTGACCGTGCCGATGACCCGCGTGGTCGGAGTGCTGGACGAAATGCGTACCGGCGACCTGACCCAGCGGCTGAGGCTGGAGCGCCACGACGAGTTCGGCACACTGGAAACCGGCTTCAACCGGATGTCGGACGAGCTGACTGCGCTGGTCGCCCAGGCGCAGTCGACCGCGCTGCAGGTCTCGACGTCAGTGACCGAGATTGCGGCCACCGCCCGGCAGCAGCAGGCGACCGCGACCGAAACTGCCGCGACCACGGCCGAGATCGGCGCCACCTCGCGCGAGATCGTCGCCACCACCCGCGACCTGATGCACACCATGAACGAGGTCTCGACCGTGTCCGAGCAGGCGGCCGCGCTGGCCGGCAGCGGCCAGGAGGGGCTGAGCCGGATGGAAGCCACCATGCAGCAGGTGATGAACGCCGCCGGATCGGTCAACGGCAAGCTGTCCATCCTCAGCGAGAAGGCCGGCAATATCAACCAGGTCGTGACCACCATTACCAAGGTCGCTGACCAGACCAATCTGCTGTCGCTGAATGCCGCCATCGAGGCGGAAAAGGCCGGCGAATACGGCAAGGGCTTCTCGGTGGTGGCATCGGAGATCCGCCGCCTGGCCGACCAGACCGCCGTCGCCACCTACGACATCGAGCTGATGGTGCGCGAGATCCTGTCTTCGGTGTCCGCCGGCGTAATGGGCATGGACAAGTTCACCGAGGAAGTGCGCCGCGGCATCACCGATATCGAGCGCATCGGCTACCAGCTGTCGCAGATCATCCAGCAGGTCCAGGCGCTGGCGCCGGGCTTCCAGCAGGTCAACGAGGGCATGCAGGCGCAGATGACCGGCGCCGAGCAGATCAATCAGGCCCTCGGCCAGCTGTCCGAAGCCGCCCAGCAGACGGTGGAATCGCTGCGCCAGTCCAGCCAGGCCATCGAGGACCTGAATCTGGTGTCGAACGGCCTGCGTCATGGCGTGTCGCGCTTCAAGGTCCAGGCCTGAGTCCGGACAGCATGCTGTTCCTGCTGTTCCACCTCGACGATGCGCGCTATGCGCTGCCCGCCAGCCGGCTGGCCGTGGTGCTGCCACGCGTGCAGACCCGGGCGTTGCCGGCCACGCCGCCCTGGGTCAGCGGCGTGTTCATGCATGACGGGCAGGCGGTGCCGGTCATCGATTTCTGCCGGCTGGTGCTCGACCGGCCGGCGCGCGCGCGGCTGAGCACGCGCACCGCCCTGGTCCACTACCCGCTCGGCAATGGCGACAGCCGCCTGCTCGGGCTGGTGCTGGAGCAGGCCACCGACACCCTGCGCTGCGATCCGGCCGCCTTTGTCGCCACCGGCGTGGATACCGGCGACACGCGCTACCCCGGCCCGGTATGCCATGACCGGCACGGGCTGATCCAGCGGGTCGACATCGACGAACTGCTGCCACCGCCGGTGCGCGCGCTGCTGTTTCCGACCGCCAGGGCTGGTGCATGACCGTCTCCCGCTATTTCATCGACTTTCTGAACGCGGAGATCGGGCTTGATGTCGACTCGATCGGCATCATGCATGTCGAGCGTGCCATCGACGAGCGCCTGCGCGCCACCCGGTCGCCGCATGCTGCCGCCTACCAGGCGCTGCTGCAGACCGACGCGGGCGAGCGTCAGGCGCTGATCGAGGCGGTAGTGGTGGGCGAAACCTGGTTCTTCCGCGACCGCGAAGCCTTCCACACCGCCGCCAGACTGGCACGGCAGCAGTTTGCCGGCTCCCCGCTGCGCCTGCTGAGCCTGCCCTGCTCGACCGGCGAGGAGCCATACTCGCTGGCGATGGCGCTGCTCGATGCCGGCATGCCGCCGGACAGCTTCCATATCGACGCCATCGACATTAGCGCCGAGGCCATCGCCGCCGCCGGGCGCGGCATCTATGGCAGCAATGCGTTTCGCGGCCGGCAGCTCGATTTCCGTGCCCGCCACTTTACCGCCGTCGCCGGCGGCCAGCGGCTGAATGACCCGGTGCGGGCCCGGGTGCGCTTTCGCCAGGGCAATCTGTTCGATCCGGCCCTGCTGGCCGGCGAAGCCCCGTACGACCTCGTGTTCTGTCGCAATGTCCTGATCTATTTCGATCGCGATGCCCAGCAACGGGCCATCTCGACCCTGTGCGCCCGGCTGGCACCGCATGGCCTGCTGTTCGTCGGCCCGGCCGAAAGCGGACTGCTGGTGCGTGCGCAGCTGCGCCCGGCCGGCATCCCGCTGGCCTTTGCCTTCCACCCGCCGGCCACGGACGAGCCGGCCCCGCGCCGGATGCCCCGCCCCGCCCCCCTGCGGTCGCTGCGCCTGCCGCCAGCAACACCGGCGCCGCCCGCCACGCCGCCGCGCATCGCGTTTGCGACGCCGCCGGCCGCCCCGCCGGCGACCGTGGCCGACAGCCTGGACCACGCACGACGGCTGGCCGATGGCGGTCACTTCGACCAGGCCTCGGCCGTCTGCGAACGCCTGATCGACCGCGAGGGGCCCAGCGCGGACCTGCTGTTCCTGCTCGCGCTGATTGCCGATGCCAGCGGCCGGCCGGACGAAGCCCACGCCTGCTACCGCAAGACCCTGTACCTGGACCCCGCCCATGAACAGGCGCTGCTGCATCTGGCCTCGCTGCTGGACAGCCGCGGCGATGCGACCGGCGCCCGCCGGCTGGCGGAACGGGCGCACCGTGCAAGGGGGACCCACGATGTCTGAAGCATTTACCGATGCCGCCATCGACCAGATCGACGACTGCTGGAACCGGACCGGCATTCGCGGCGATGGCTCCTGCCCGTCGCTGATCCGCTACATCCATTGCAGCCGCTGTCCGGCCCATGCGCTGGCAGCCCGGCAGATTCTCGACCGGCTCAGCGTCGACAGCGTCATGGCGGCGGATACCCCGGCACCGGCCGATGACGACAGCGGCCCGCGCCATTCGACCCTGGTGTTCCGTCTCGGCGAGGAATGGCTGGGCTTGCCGACCCGGCTGCTGCGCGAGATCGCCGACAGCAGCCGCATCCACTCCCTGCCGCACCGCCGCACCGACGGCACGCTCGGCGTGGTCAATATCCGCGGCAGCCTGGTGGTCTGCGTCAGCCTGGCCAGCCTGCTCGGCCTGCCGGCCACACCGGCGGCCGTGACCGGCCAGCGCGCCCGGCCACGGCTGCTGGTGGTCGGGCGCCAGGGGGCGCCAGTGGCGTTCCCGGTCGATGACGTGCATGGCATCGAGCGCTTCGCCGACGCCACCCTCACGCCGCCACCGGCCACGGTGGCCGGCCATGGCAATCATTTTTCCACCCGGGTCGCCCGCTGGCGCGACCACGGTGTCGGTCTGCTCGATGAAGCGCGACTGATGGCCGCCCTGAACCGGAACCTTGCCTGATGGCCGACGATCTGAGCCAGTTGCCGCTTATCGACCTGTTTCGCCAGGAACTGGAAGTCCAGGCCCAGGTGCTCAATGACGGCCTGCTGGAGCTGGAACGCCAGCCCGCCGCCGCCAGACCGCTGGAAGCGTGCATGCGCGCCGCGCACTCGATCAAGGGTGCGGCGCGCATCGTCGGTCTCGAGCCGGCGGTGGACATTGCCCATGTGCTGGAAGATGCCTTCGTCGCCGCACAGCATGGCCAGCTGGCGCTGGACAGCGGTCAGATCGACCTGCTGCTGCGCGCCGTCGACCTGCTGTCGCATATCGCCGACCCGGCGCCACAGGCCCCCGCCGCGCCGGAACTCGCGGCCATGCTCGAGGCGCTGACGACCCTGACCGCCACCGGGCAGGCCGCGCCGCCACCGGCGGCCGGCAAACCGCCACCGGCACCGGCACCGGCACCGGCACCGGCACCGATTGTCGAACCGGAGGCCGACGCTCCGCCCGGCGGCGACGCCGATACGACCAGCGGCGACCGCTCGCTGCGCGTCAGTGCGGAAACCCTCGACCGGCTGCTCGGTCTGGCCAGCGAGGCCATGGTGTCGTCGCTCAGCCTCAAGCCGTTCGCCGACGCGCTGCTGCGGGTCAAACGGCTGCAGTATGCGGCCGGTCAGGCGCTGGAGGTGCTGCACGAAGCCGCCACCGTGCCCGGACGCCAGGTCGATGAGCACCAGGCCACCGCGCTGACCGACGCGCGCACACTGCTGGCCGAATGCCAGCGCCTGCTGTCGGAACGGCTTGGCGAGCTCGACCGGTTCGACCGCCACTCCGGCAATCTGGCCCGCAGCCTGTATGACGAAGCGCTCGCCTGCCGCATGCGCCCGTTCGCTGACGGGGTCAGCGCCTATCCCCGCCTGGTACGCGACCTCGGCCGCTCGCTCGGCAAGCAGGTGCGGCTGCAACTGCTCGGCCAGCAGACCCGGGTCGACCGCAACATCCTCAGCCAGCTCGACGCGCCGCTCGGCCACCTGCTGCGCAATGCGCTCGACCATGGCATCGAAGCCCCGGCCGTGCGGCTGCAGGCCGGCAAGCCGGCGGAAGGCACGCTGACGCTGGAAGCCCGCCACAGTGCCGGCGTGCTGCTGATCCAGCTCAGCGACGACGGCGCCGGCATCGACCTCGATGCCCTGCGCGCCCAGATCCTCCGCCGGGGTCTGGCCAGCGCCGCCACCATCGAACTGCTGAGCACGACCGAACTGCTCGACTTTCTGCTGCTGCCCGGCTTCAGCATGCGCGATGTGGTGACCGACATTTCCGGCCGCGGCGTCGGCCTGGATGTGGTCCATACCATGGTCAAGTCGGTGCGCGGCACCTTGCGCATCACCAGCGAACAGGGCAAGGGTACCCGCTTCACCCTGCAGCTGCCGCTGACGCTGTCGACCGTGCGCAGCCTGCTGGTCGATATCGGCGGCGAGCCATACGCATTCCCGCTGGCCCACGTCGAACGCACGCTGTCGTGGCCACGGACCCAGATCGAGCAGCTGGAGGGGCAGCCCTGCCTGAATCTGGACGGTGTCCGCATCGGTCTGGCCGACGCCGCCCAGATCCTGCAGCTGCCGGCAGTGGAGTCGTCGGCCGACGAGGTGGCGGTGGTGGTCATCGGCGAACCGCCGCAGCAGTACGGGCTGGTGGTCGACCGCTTTCTGTCCGAAGGCATGCTGGTGGTACACCCGCTCGACGCCCGGCTCGGCAAGATCCCCGATATCGCCGCCGGCGCGCTGATGGATGACGGTTCGCCGGTGCTGGTGGTCGACGTCAAGGATCTGCTGCGCTCGATCGAGAAACGTGTGGCCGCCGGCCAGCTCGACGCGATCCGCCCCGGCCAGGCCAGTGCGGCGCAGGCGCGGCGCAAGCGCGTACTGGTGGTCGACGATTCGCTGACCGTGCGCGAACTGCAGCGCAAGCTGCTGACCGGCAACGGCTACGAGGTCGCGATCGCGGTCGATGGCATGGACGGCTGGAACGCCATCCGCACCGAGCCGTTCGACCTGCTGATCACCGATATCGACATGCCGCGCATGGACGGCATCGAACTGGTCGGTCTGGTTCGCCAGAGCGCGGCGCTGAAATCGCTGCCGGTCATGATCCTGTCTTACAAGGATCGGGAAGAGGACCGCATGCGCGGACTCGACGCCGGCGCCGACTACTATCTGGCCAAGGGCAGCTTCCATGACAATACCCTGCTTGACGCGGTGCGCGACCTGATCGGAGCGGCACAATGATGAATATCGGCATCGTCAACGACATGCCGCTCGCAGTGGAAGCGCTGCGGCGTGCGATCCTGCTGCGGCCGGCGTGGCGCGTCTGCTGGGTGGCGGGCAATGGTGAAGAAGCGGTCGCCATGTGTGCCTGGCAGACACCGAACCTGATCCTGATGGATCTGGTCATGCCCGGTCTCGACGGTGTCGAGGCCACCCGCCGCATCATGGCGCGCACGCCGTGCCCGATCCTGATCGTGACCGCCGACATTGGCGAAAATGCCGGCCGGGTCTACGAAGCGCTCGGCGGCGGCGCGCTGGACGTGATCGCCACGCCCACGCTGGCCGGCGGGGATCTGCCGCGCCTGGCCGCACCGTTGCTGGACAAGATCGAGCTGCTGTCGCGACGGCTGGTGATGCCGATCGCCCCGGCGCCGGCCCCGGCCCCGGTTGCCGGTACGGCACGGGCCGGAGGCGGCTGTCAGTCGGCGCTGGTGGCGATCGGCGCCTCCGCCGGCGGGCCGGCGGCAGTGGCCGAGGTGCTGCGTGCGCTGCCGGCCGACTTTCCCGCCGCCGTGGTAATCATCCAGCATATCGACGCGGCATTCTCCGCCGGCATGGCGTACTGGCTCGACGAACAATCACCGCTGGAAGTCCGGCTGGCCGGAGAAGGCGCTGCCCTGCTGCCGGGCCGGGTATGGATCGCCGATGGCCGCGCCAACCTGACGCTCGGCGCCGACGGCCTGCTGCACTATGCGCGCACGCCGGGCACTACCGCCTATCAGCCATCGGTGGATGTCTTTTTCCACAGCGTGGCGCAACATTGGCGGCGTGGCGCCATCGGCGTCTTGCTGTCGGGCATGGGCAACGACGGCGCGGCCGGACTCAAGGCGCTGCTCGACCGGGGCTTCCCGACCATTGCCCAGGACCGCGCCACCTGCGCGGTCTATGGCATGCCGAAGGCGGCAGCGGCACTTGGCGCGGCAGCCAGCGTGCTGCCGGTTCACCAGATCGCGCCGGCGCTGCGTGCCGCCTGCGCACCCCGGGGCCGCGGCCCCACCCTCGAGGATGTGAGTAAATGACTGACCTGCTGTACCCCCTGGATACCCCGCCACAGGCCCAGGACAACGACCCGATCATGGTGCTGCTGATAGACGATCAGGCGATGGTGGGCGAAGCCATCCGGCGCATGCTGGTCAACATCCCGAACATCGACTTCCACTATTGCTCGAACGCCGAACAGGCGCTGCAGGCCGCCCGGCTGACCCAGCCGACCGTGATCCTGCAGGATCTGGTCATGCCGGACGTGGACGGGCTGATGCTGCTGCAACAGTTCCGCAGCCTGACGCAGACGCGTGATGTGCCGATCATCGTGCTGTCGTCGCGCGACGACCCGAAAGTGAAGAGCGCCGCATTCTCGCTGGGAGCCAACGACTATCTGGTCAAGCTGCCGGACAGCATCGAACTGATTGCGCGCATCCGCTATCACTCGCGTTCCTACCTGCACCGGCTGCAGCGCGACGAGGCCTATCGCGCGCTGCGCGAAAGCCAGCAGAAGCTGCTGGAAGTGAATCTGGAACTGCAGCAGATGACCCATTCCGACGGCCTGACCGGGCTGGCCAACCGTCGTTATCTGGATGAATACCTGTATACCGAATGGCAGCGCGCCACCCGCGACCAGCAGCCGTTCTCGCTGCTGATGATGGATATCGACGCGTTCAAGCAGTACAACGACACCTACGGTCACCTGGCCGGCGATGAAGCGCTGCGCCAGGTCGCCGCCACCATTCGCGCCGGCGCCACGCGCGCCACCGATCTGGCGGCCCGCTTCGGCGGCGAGGAATTCGCCCTGGTGCTGCCGGCAACCTCGCCGGGCGGCGCGCGGCTGATCGCCGAGAAAATCCGCCTCGATGTCGAGCGCATGGCCATCCCGCACTGTGCGTCACCGACCACCGGCAGCCTGACGCTCAGCATCGGCGTCGCCACACTGGTGCCGCAGCGCGACCAGCCGGTCGATCTGGTGGTCGAACTCGGCGATCAGGCGCTGTATCAGGCCAAGCACGAGGGCCGGAACCGGGTAGTCGGCATGGGCGAATAGGCGGAAGGGGCAGGACGCTGCCCCCCGCCCTCAGCCGGCCAGCAGGCCGACGCCGGTCAGCGCAATCGCCACGCCGGCCGCACGGGCCAGCTGGGTATGCAGACCGACCCGTTGCTGACCGGCGCCGATCAGCAGCCCCGCACCGTGCAGCAGACCGGAGGCGACCACAAAGCCGGCCGCGAAGGCGATGCCGGAAGCATCGGCCGGCATTTCCAGCCCGTGTGCCATGCCGTGCAGCACGGCGAAGGCGCCAATCAGGCCCAGCGCCACGCTGCGGTGCGGGCGCAGGGCGAAAGCCACCAGCAGGCCGGTCGCCACGACCGAGGCGGCAATGCCGCTTTCCAGCCCCGGAACGGACACGCCGGACCAGCCCAGCGCGCCGCCCACGGCCAGCATCAGCATGAAGGTCAGCGGGCCCTGCCAGCGCGCCGGGCCGCCCATCTGCCATGACCACAGACCGACCGCCAGCATGGTCAGCAGGTGGTCCAGCCCCGAGAACGGGTGCAGGAAACCGCTTTCCAGCCCGCTGGCGCCATGGCCCGGGTGCGCCTGGGCGGCGGTGCTCAGCAGCAACAGGGCAACGGTCGCGAAAAGGGGAAATTTACGCATGGGTGGTGCCCTCATGGCCTGGCTTCTGCATGCTTTTGTCCTTGATCGATGAATGATGTGCCGCAATCCATTCCGGCCTGCCGGGCAGGCGAAATGGAACGGTCGGGGGGCTGCATCTATGACATAAATCGCTGCCGCGGACAATTCCGCTGGCACTTTCTCGCGAATGGCACTGGTAATTATATCGTTCTGCGATATATTTAAATGGCAGCCCTACCCTGGCTGCCCAACCCTTTTGCCGGAGCATGACCATGAACCCCCTGATGTCCGTCCGCATGCTGTGGTCTTCCCGCGCGGGATGGGATGCGCTGTCGCGCACCCACCCGTCGTCATTCCGCAGCTTTGTGCTGATTGTGCTGCCGCTGTCACTGCTGGCGTCGGCAATGATCCTGTATGCCGCCTGGTTCCATGCCGACAGCTATGGCAGCCTGGCCCCGTTCAGCTACTGGCAGGCGGTGGCGCTGACCTTCCTGCTGACCTGCTGGCTCAGCGTCCATGCCATGGCGCAGTTCATTCGCATCGCCGTGCATACCCGCCCCCGCCCGGCCTATGCCGATTGCTACCGGCTGGCCGCCATCGCGCCGATTCCGATCTGGCTGTCGTCGCTGTCGCTGCTGGTCCCGTCGCCGCTGTTCAACGTCGTGGCGGCCGTGCTTGGCCTGCTGGCGTCGGGCGGGCTGATTTTCCATGGCCTGGATGCGCTGTTCGAGCATGACGACTCGGTCCGTACCGAGGCGCTGGCACACACGGTATTCGCTGTCGGCGCCCTGGTCTGGACCCTGATCGTGGCCTTTCTGGCGATGCCGTTCTTCTGAACGGCCGTGCGCCGGGCCGGCCACGCTCCCGTCAGTTGCCCGTCAGCGAACGGCGGTAATCGGCCAGCTCGGCGATGGTCAGCACGGTCAGCCGGTGCTGGTCGGCATAGCGGGCGATCTGCTCGCCGCGCGCCATGCTGCCGTCCGGGTTCATCAGTTCGCACAGCACGGCGGCCGGGCGGAAGCCGGCCAGTACAGCCAGGTCCACCGATCCCTCGGTATGGCCGCGCCGCGCCAGCACGCCGCCCGGCACGGCCCGTAACGGAAACACATGCCCCGGCCGCGCCAGATGTTCCGGACCGGCGTCGGGCGCGGTGGCGGCACGGATGGTCGTGACCCGGTCAGCCGCGGAGACGCCGGTGCTCACGCCGTCGCGGGCTTCGATGGTCACGGTAAAGGCGGTGCTGAAACGGCTTTCGTTGCGGCTGACCATCGGCGGCAGCTGCAAGCGATCCAGCGTGTCGTCGGTCAGGCACAGGCAGACGATGCCGCTGCCGTCGCGGATCATCTGCGCCATGACCGGCACAGTCAGCGTTTCCGCCGGGATGATCAGGTCGGCCTCATTCTCGCGATCGAAATCATCCATCAGCAGGACCGGGCGACCGCGCTGCTGGTCGGCGATGGCCTGTTCGAGACGTCGGGCAAAAGGCAGGGCGCCCAGGACGGGAACCGCAATTTCTTCAAGCAATGACATGTGAAACGCTCCTCGCAATGATTTAGGGCGAAAAACGTTCCAGGGCTGGTGAACAGCCATGCGCCGTCGACGCGACCGGGCCGGCCGGACACAGGCAGCACGCCCGCAGCAGGCAGGTGCCGTCGATCCGGACCGCGCAGGCTGCGCATCCGTGCATGACTCATCTTCTTTCATCCGGACTCTGACCGTCGGCTCTGGCATTTCACCAGATCTGCTGACCCCGCACGGGTGCGGGCGCTCGCGGGCTTGTCGCGCGGTTTCCGACAGAGGAAACGCGCGGCTTACCGCCGGTGGGGAATTTCACCCCGCCCTGAAGACGCAATCGTGTCCGGACGCAACATGGCGGTGCCTCCGGACGCGTCGATTCTAGCCCTGTGGGTCAAGGGTTGGCACTCAATTTTGCGGCGCCGGCACAAAGCCGTCGCGGAACAGGGCGACAAAAGCCTGTGCCGCCGGGCTCGGGCTCCGGCTCCAGACCATGTGCACGGCGCGACACGGCGCGTCGACAATCGGCCGGCTGATCACGCCGTCAAGCTGCGCGGCACACGCTTCCGGCACCAGTGCAATCGCCAGCCCGCGACGCACGATGCGGGTAATCCAGTCCAGGCTGCCGACCTCGAAGCTGACCCGCCGCTCGACGCCGCTGCGCAAAAAAGCCTCGTCGGTCTGGCATCGCGCCGCCGAGCCGCCGGCATAGTCGACCTGCGGTTCGGCGGACAGGTGCCGCAGCGACAGACCGGGCTCGTCGCCCAGCCGATGTCCCGGCGGCAGCAGGGCGACCAGCTGCTCCCGGCACAGGGACAGGCTGCTGACACGCCCCAGTCCGGCATCGACGCTGACGCCGACAAAGGCCACATCGCAGCTGCCATCGCGAACATGGTCGAGCAGATCCCCGCTGCTGCCGGTATACAGCCGTGCCGCGACGCCAGGATGGCGCTGGTGGAAACGCGCCAGCCATTCAACCGGATCGACATTCGCCAGCGCAGAGAGCGAGCCGACCGTCAGCGTGCCACGCACTTCGCCGCTCGCAGCCGCGACCACTTCGCGTACCTGACGAACGCCATCCAGCACCTGCCGCGCCGCCGGCAGGAACGCTTCGCCGGCCGCGCTCAGGCTGACGCGGCGCGAGCTGCGTTCGAACAGCGCCACCCCCAGTTCTGCCTCCAGCCGGGCGATCTGGTGACTCAGCGCGGATTGCACGATATGGCAGCGCGCGGCGGCACGGGTAAAGTTGCGCTCTTCAGCGACGGCCACGGCACAGGCGAGTTGTTTCAGGTCCATGGCATCCATCTTAAAATCAGATTGATGCGATGAGAACAATTCATTGGCGTCATGCGATGCCGGACGTCAACAATAGGGCACCTCCTCAGCACGACAAGATTCCGATGCCGCCCCCCGCTTCCTCTCCCCGCCTGCCACCGTCGATGGTGGCACTGATGGCCGTCGCCACCGGCCTGACCGTCGCCAGCAACTACTACGCCCAGCCGCTGCTGCACACCATCGCCCGCTATTTCGACCTCAGTATTGCCAGCGCCGGCTTCCTGGTCACCACCGCCCAGCTCGGCTATTCGCTCGGACTGATGCTGCTGGTGCCGCTCGGTGACATCCTCGAACGGCGGCGGCTGATCGTCGGCATGTCGCTGCTGGTCGCCGCCGGCCTGCTGCTGACCGCCTTCGGCCGCCAGTTCTGGCTCATCCTGCTCGGCACGGCGCTGACCGGGCTGTTCTCGGTAGTCGCCCAGGTGCTGGTGCCGTATGCCGCCTCACTGGCCGCGCCATCCGAGCGCGGACGGGTGGTCGGCACCATCATGAGCGGCCTGCTGCTCGGCATCCTGCTTGCACGGACGCTGGCCGGCGCCCTGGCCGCGCTGGGCGGCTGGCAGACCGTCTACTGGGTCGCCGCCATCCTGATGAGCCTGATGGCCTTCGCCCTGTGGCGCACCCTGCCGGCGCACAGGCCGGACACCCGGCTCAGCTACCCGCGCCTGCTGGCTTCGGTGTTCCTGCTGTTTGTCGAGGAGCCGGTACTGCGACTGCGCGCCCTGCTCGGCGCCATCGTGTTCGGCGCCTTCAGTCTGCTGTGGACGCCGATGGCCTTCCTGCTCGCCCGCGCCCCGTTCCACTATTCCGATGCCACCATCGGCCTGTTCGGTCTGGCCGGGGCCGCCGGGGCGCTGGCGGCATCCCGTGCCGGGCGGCTGGCCGACGCCGGGCATGCCGGCCGCGCCACCACCTTCGGTCTGTGCTGCCTGCTGCTGTCATGGCTGCCGATCGCACAGGCCAAGAGCTCGATCGTCGCGTTCGTCATCGGCGTGCTGCTGCTCGATCTGGCGGTCCAGGCCGTGCACGTGACCAACCAGAGCGTGATCTACCGCATCCGGCCGGAGGCGCGCAGCCGTCTGACCGCCGCCTACATGACCTGCTATTTCATCGGCGGCGCACTGGGCTCGGTCACCTCGACCGCCATCTACATGGTCGCCGACTGGACCGGTGTCATGATCGCCGGTGCCGTCCTGACCCTGACCGGGCTGGTCATCTGGTGGTTCAGCACCGAACGGAAAGTGATCGACCGCCACGCGGCCTGATGCCCGGCCCGGCATGTTCCTTGCTATCTTCCTGCCTGTGCCGGCCCCGAACGGGGGCCGGCCGGATGCGCCCCCCACCACCCCGGGCAGGCGCAGACCGATGCCAAGGAGATCCCCCATGCCAGCCCCCTCTTCCCCCGTCACCCTGCTGGTGACTCGCCGGATTGCACCGGAACGCCATGACGACTTCGTTGCCTGGATGCAGCGCGGCCAGCAACTGGCGGCACAGTTTGCCGGCTATCTCGGTTCCGGTACCCTCGCCCCGGCCCCCGGCGACGACAACCATCAGATCGTATTCCGCTTCAGCGACGATGCCAGTCTGGCGCGCTGGGCCGACTCCCCCGAACGACGCGACTGGTTGCGCCAAGGCACCGGACTGGTGCACGCCAGCCAGGTCCATGAGGCGCGCGGGCTCGATCATGGCTTCGCGGTCGCGCCGCCGCCTCGCTGGAAGCAGGCGGTCACCATCTGGCTGGTGTTTTTCCCGGTCTCGCTGGCATTCACGCTGCTGTTCGGCGCCTCGCTGGCCTCGCTGCCGGTCGTGCTGCGCGTGCTGGCCAGTACACTGATGCTGACACCGGTCATGGTGTTCGTCTTTATCCCGTTCGGCACCCGATTACTGCATCGCTGGCTGCACCCGGACACCCAGCGGCCCCGTATCATGCCGCAAACGCTGCCCCCGGCCTCCTGACCCGCAAACGAAAACGCCGCATCCCGGCCGGAAGCGGCGTTTTCAATCGGGCGAGGCGGATCAGGCCAGTACGGCCGCCATGGCCGACGCGACGTAGTCGACATTGCGCGAGTTCAGCCCGGCCACGCAAATGCGGCCGGAGCGAACCAGATAGACGCCAAACTCTTCACGCAGGCGATCGACCTGGGCCGGGGTCAGCCCGGTGTAGCTGAACATCCCGCGTTGCGACAGGAAATAGCTGAAATCACGGCCCGGCACCCTGGCCGTCAGCACATCGAACAGCGACTGGCGCATGGCCTTGATGCGTTCCCGCATCCCGGCCACTTCACCTTCCCATTCCGCCCGCAGTCCCGGGTCAAGCATCACCCGCGCCGCGACCTTGGCGCCGTGGGTGTTCGGACTGGAGTAGTTGCGACGCACGGTGAATTTCAGCTGGCCGAGCACCACGGCGGCTTCGTCACGGTCACGGCAGACCACGGACAGCCCGCCACAGCGTTCGCCGTAGTAGGACAGGTTCTTCGAGAACGAATTGCTTACAAAGTAGCTGACACCAGCCTCGGCCAGTGCGCGAATGGCGAACGCATCCTGCTCCAGCCCGTCGCCGAAGCCCTGATAGGCGATGTCGAGGAACGGCACCAGCTCACGGTCGCGCAGTACCGGAATCAGGCGCGTCCATTGCTCGCGCGACAGGTCGACGCCGGTCGGGTTGTGGCAGCACGGATGCAGCAGCACGATGCTGCGCGCCGGCAGGGCTTCCAGCGCGGCCAGCATGGCATCGAAACGCACGCCGCCGGTAGCCGCGTCGTAGTACGGATAGGTGTTCACCACCATGCCGGCACCTTCGAAGATGGCGCGGTGATTGTCCCAGGTCGGGTCACTGACCCAGACGCCGCTGTCGGGGAAGTAGCGCTTGAGGAAATCAGCGCCGATCTTCAGCGCGCCGGACGCACCGATGGTCTGGATGGTGGCGACCCGGCCGTCGCGCAGCACCGCGCTGTCGCTGCCGAACAGCAGGCCCTGGACGGCGGTGCGGTACTCGGCCAGCCCTTCCATCGGCAGGTACGGGCGCGGGCCGGTCTCGCCGGCATGGGCCGCTTCGGCCTTCCTGACCGATGGCAGCAACGGAATGCGGCCTTCTTCGTCGTAGTACAGGCCGATGCCCAGATTGACCTTGGTCGGTCTCGGGTCCTGGTGGAATTTTTCGACGAGCGTCAGGATCGGGTCGCCGGGATAGGCGTCAACGTGTTCGAACATGGTCGGAATGCTCTGCTGGGTGTGAAAACGGGTTTGGCGCCGGGCGGTGTTTGCGGAGGGCTCCGCGTCCGGTCGTCGATCAACCTAACATTGCCACCGATCGGCGCAAAAAACCATCATCAGTCATCGACCTGTCCCGCCATGGCAGTGCCCGCCTGCCGCATCGAGCCGTCATGCCGTTACCGGTACCCGCCTGCCGGGCAGGATGCCTGTGTCGTGAAAAGTGGTGGAAAGGCTGACAGCGGCACCGCCGCCGTGTAGCGTGTGGCCCGGCGTTCCGTGTTCTCTTTCCGGTTCGCCAGCCATCCGGATTTCCGCAGCGGCGCACACCGGCCCGATTCGGTCCCCGCCGTTGCCCCAACGTTCCAGGAGAGACCCTCATGCGACCCATGCTCCGGCTTGCCGCCGCAGTACTGGCCCTCGGCCTTGCCGCCTGCCAGACGCCTCCCCGCACACCGGCCGCTTCTGCCAGTGCCCGCCCGCTGCCGTCAGCAGCCGCCGACACGCGCATCGACCAGCCTCGCGATCAGGCCGAGCTGCTGGCAGTCATCGCCCAGCACCACCAGGATGTCATCGACGCCTCGGTCATGCTGTTTCCCCGCGTCCGCTCACCGGTCTGGAAGGCCTATCTGAGCGACACCATCAAGACCCAGGCCAATGAACTTCGCCAGGTCCGCGCACTGCAGGAACAGCTCGGCGGCACCCCGCGCGAAGTGGCCGCCCGGCCGTTTCCCGACTTGCTGAGCGGTAGCGTGACCGACGCCACCACCCGCTACCAGCAGGCCAAGGACGCGCGGGACGACGTGCTGCGTCAGCAACTGGCCGCCGGCAACCAGCTCGCCGCCGGTCCGCAGCTTGCCGGTCTGGTCGACAAGCTGTCGACCCGCCTGCCGGATGAACCGGCCCGCCTGGCCCGGCTCGCCGACGAGGACCCGACCCGCGCGCCGGCCGCCACCCGGGCCGGCAGACACGCCGACAGCGCCAGACATGGCTCCGCCCGCAAGCATCAGGCCGGCAGCAGGAAGGCCCATGCCAGTGCCGGCAAGAAGAGCAGCAAGGCCAGCGCAACCCGGTCTTCTTCGAAGAAGAAGCACAAGAAGTAGGTCGCGCCCGGCCTCCGGACCCGGTCAGACGCCGATGACGCCACCGTCGCGGCGGCGGATCACCACGGTCGCCGAACGCGGCCGGCCGCCGGCATCGCCGTCCGGCCAGCTCGACACCGCCTTCGGCTGCGCCGGGTCCGAACGCTCGCTGGACGTTTCGCCCGGGTGCTGGATATTGACGAACAGGGTGCGGTTGTCCGGCGTGAACGCCAGGCCGGTGATTTCGCAGCCGTTCGGACCAGTCAGGAAGCGGCGCACCTGACCGGTCTCCGGCAGGGTCGCCAGCATCTGGTTGTTGCCCATGTTCGCGTATTCCTTCTGGTTCAGCGTGCTGGTCGACACGTCGGTCTGAATCCACAGGATGCCGTTGCTGCTGAACTTCAGCCCGTCCGGGCTGCCGAACGCGTCGCCATTGACCGTGCCCTTGCTGGCGCCGTCCAGCGTCGGATTGCCGGCCAGCGCGAACAGATCCCACTTGAAGCTGTCGCTGGTCGGATCATTGCCGGCTTCCTGCCAGCGGATGATGTGGCCGAAGATATTCTTCGCACGCGGATTGGCCGCGTCGGTGCCCGGCTTGCCATCGGTGCCGCGCTCGCTGTTGTTGGTCAGCGTGCAGTACAGCTCCCACGGACGCTCCGGATGGACGGCAATCCACTCCGGACGGTCCATTTTGGTCGCCCCGACCTTGTCGGCAGCGCGGCGGGTGTGGATCAGCACCTCGGCCTGATCGCGGAAGCCGTTGTCGGCGGTCAGCCCGTGCTGGCCATGCACCAGCGGCAGCCAGCGCCCGCCGTTGTCATCGTCGAAGCGGGCGACATACAGCGTGCCCTGATCGAGCAGGGTGCGGTTGGCCTTGCGGTCGTGCGGCTTGTACTTGCCGCTGGACACGAATTTGTAGATGTACTCGAAGCGCTGGTCGTCACCCATGTACACCACCACCCGGCCGTCCGGCGCCAGCGAGACCGTCGCGCCCTCATGCTTGACCCGGCCGAGCGCGGTCCGCTTCACCGGCCGGGACTTCGCGTCGTACGGATCGATTTCCACCACCCAGCCGAAGCGGTACGGCTCGTTCGGCGTCACCTGGCGGTCGAAGCGGAAGTCGCGTTCGCTCCAGCGGTAGCCGGCATCCTGCGCCTTGATGCCGTAGCGCTTGTCGTCCTCGGTCAGGGTGCCGTTGTTGGCGAAGAAATCGCTCCAGTTCTCCTCGCAGGTCAGATAGGTGCCCCACGGCGTCTGCCCATTGGCACAGTTGTTGAACGTGCCGAGTACGGTCGTGCCTTTCGGATCGGCCTCGGTCCGCATCAGCGCATGGCCGCGCGCCGGACCGGCGATGTCACAGGGTGTCTGCGCGGTAATGCGCCGGGCGAACGACGACGGGCGTACCACCCGCCAGTTGTCGCCGGCATGCTCGACTTCGATCACCGACACGCCAACGGCGGCCTGGGCCTTGGCCACTTTGGCCTCGCTCCAGTCTTTCATGCCGTCAGGATGAAGCAGCCCGTCGTCGATATATTCGTGGTTGATTGCCAGCAGGCCGCGGCGCGAGCTCTGCGCACCGAACGGCAGCGCAAAGTACGCCATGCCGTCGTGGTGCATGCCGGCCTGCACCGCCTGCTCGGCGGCGGTATTGCTGGCATCAGGCTTGAAGGCCGGCATCCGGCCCCGGATGCCGGTCGGGTCACCCCAGGCGTACAGCACCTCGGCCGTATAGCCGTCCGGCACCACCACGCTGTCGCGCACGGCGATCGGTACCGGCTCGAAGGCCAGCGCCACCGCTCTGGCGACCGGGGCCGGCGTGGCCGCCTCCGCGAGGCCGGCCAGCGGCGCGAACAAGGGCGAGAACAGGCCGGCGGCCACCGCGCCGGCGCCGCCCTTCAGCAGGCTGCGACGCGACAGTTGCGCGCTGACCAGGTCGGAAAAAGCGCGGTTATCGCTGGAATTGACGATGCTGTCGTCGGTCTTGATCAGTTTGCTCACGGCGCACGATTTCAGGTCATGGAAATGACCGCCACGCTATCGTCATGACATGACTGCACAGTGAAAAACCGATGAACAAATGATGACGGCCGGTCATTGACCGGCCGTTGGGCGAAACCGCAATCGCGGTTCTACTGGCAGCGACGCGTCTGCAGGCTGGCCTTTGGCCACTGCCCGGCGATCTTGCGCACCGCGCCGGCTTCGGCCGGTTCCAGCCCGTCGAGCAGGAATCGGGTCTGCTTGATGCCCTTGCCGCGCGACTCGATGTCGGCACCGGTAATGCCGGCAGCGCTCAGCTTGGCGACAAAGGCCCTGGCCGCGCTTTCCTGGCTGAACAGCCCGAGCGACAGCGCATTCTTGTTCGGTTCGTTGGCAACGACGTAATTGTCGAAACCCTTGCCCTTCAGTTCGAGCGAGCGGGTATTGGCGGCGGCGCGATCGGCAGCCGGCGGCAGGTACACCCAGTGCTTGCCGGTCGGACGGCCCCCGGTCTCGCTGACGCTTTCCTTCGCCTTCAGGCCCTGCTTGCCGAGTGCGGCGCGTACCGATGCCACATCCTGCTCACCGAAGGCACCCAGCGCCAGACACACCCGGGGAACGGCCGGCTTGCTGTCGGCGGTTTTCTCCGCCTTCGCGGCCGGTTTGTCCGCAGGTTTCTCAACCGGCTTGTCAGCCACCTTGCCGGCCGTGGCCGGTTTCTCGGCTGGTTTCTCGGCCGCTTTGTCTGCCGGCTTGTCAGTCCCGCTGGCGACAGGGGCGTCAGCCGGTTTGTCGGCAGCTTTCCCGGCCGGGGTATCCGCCGGGAAAGCTGCGGCGGCCTCACCCGTCTTCGCCGTATCGGCCGGTGCCGGGCCGGCATCGGCCGTCGGTTTCGCGCTGGCCAGCACGACCTCGGCCTCGCTGGGCGCGAGCCGGCTCGCCTGATGGGCATTGAATTCGTACGGGGCGGTATACACCTCGTGCGGCATTTCGAGCGAAATCACCGTCGCCGCGACCAGGTTGGCCACGACCAGTGAGGCAAAAATCCATTTCAACATAGCGGTTGGGCGACCAGTGCCAGTCCGGAAAGAACCAGATTATCCACAATCGCCGCCGGTACGGCGAGATGAGACATCAGCATCATGCCATCCCCCCCGCCAATCAGGATGCGGACCGGGCGGCCAAGGTCGGCGGAAAAGCGTGCGGCGCGGCGTTCCACCGGCGCCACCAGCGCATCAATGCAGCCGGACAGGATCGCATCGGCGGTCTGCTGCGGATAGGTGGCGTAGTCCCCTTCCGGGTAGCCAAGCCGGGCAGTTCCCCGCGCCAGGCTCTGCCGCATCAGCGCAAATCCGGGGGCAATGGTGCCGCCGCGAAACATGCCGTCGCGGTCCAGGCAGTCGAGGGTCAGCGCGGTGCCGGCACTGACCACCAGCAGGTCACCGCCGGGCTCATGGTGGGCACCGATCAGTGCTGCCCAGCGGTCCGCGCCCAGCCGGGCCGGATCACGGTAGCCATTGCGCACGCCGGCCCGCTCCGCCGTCGGCTGCAGCCACTCGACCGGCAGTCCGACCAGCGCGGCGATGGCGCTGTTGTCGGCCGGCGAGGCCACGCTGGCGCCGACGACCCGTTGCGGCGGCGTCTGCGCCACAGCCAGCCCCAGCGGGGTCAGATCGTCATGCGGGCAGGCGTGTACCGGCCCGGGACGTCCGTCAGCACCGAGCCAGGCCCATTTGACCCGGGTATTGCCGGCATCGATCAGCAGCGTGCTCATGCCATCCTCAGGCTGACATCGCCGGCATGCACCACAATGTCTCCGCTGGCGGTGCGTACCCGCAGCGCACCGGTTGCGTCGACGCCGATCGCGATGCCATGCACGATATTCCCGTCCGGCTGATGCACGGCAATTGCCTGTCCCTGCCAGGCGAACAGCCGCTGCCATTCGTCGCGCAGCGCATCGAAGCCTTCGCGGGCGAACAGGTCCAGCACGTCACCGAGTTCGGCCAGCAGCCGTCCGGCGATCGCGTTGCGGCCAAGTTCCGGCCGGATGCTGCGCGTGCCGGTCACCGGCTGGTCGACGACGGCCGGCGGCGTCAGATTGATGCCGATGCCGATCACCACCGCCGTCGGGCCCAGACTGTCGCCGGCCAGTTCGATCAGGATGCCGGCCAGCTTTCGCCCGTCCATCAGCACGTCGTTCGGCCACTTGAGCGCCACCGGCAGCCCGAAATGGGCCAGTGCCCGCACGATGGCCACCCCGACCGCCAGCGACAGGCCGGACAGGCGACCTATGCCGCCCTCGAAGCGCCACAGGGCGGAAAAGGTCAGCGACTCGCCGACCCGCGCCTGCCAGCGACGGCCGCGGCGGCCGCGGCCGGCAGTCTGGACTTCGGCAAACAGCGCCAGCCCGCCCGGGCAGCCGTTGCCGGCCCGGGTCAGCAGGGCGGTATTGGTCGAATCGATTTCGTCGGCAATCTCGACATTCCAGCCACCGCCGGCCAGCGCGGAGATGGTGCGGGCATCGCACCATTCGATCGCCGGCGTCAGCCGGTAGCCACGGCCGCGTACATGCTGCAGCGTCAGCCCGTAGTCACGTTCCAGGGTCTGCACCAGTTGCCACACGTGCGAACGCGAGCGGCCCAGTTGCGTGGCCAGCACTTCGCCGGAATGGAATTGCCCGTCGCCGAGCGTGCGCAGCAATGCAAACATGTCAGCGTCCCTGCGTATCGCGAATGCGGGCGAGGGTGGCCGTGGTGGAAGTGGCGTGCAGGAACGGTATCGAGTGCACCTGTCCGCCACGGGCCAGCACCTCGCGGCTGCCGACAATGCGGTCAGGAGTCCAGTCGCCGCCCTTGACCAGCACGTCCGGGCGGACCAGCCCGATCAGATCGGCCGGCGTGTCGCTGTCGAACCAGGTCACCAGGTCGACGCAGGCCAGCGCGGCCATTACTGCCGCGCGGTTCTCCAGTGCATTGACCGGGCGGTCGTCGCCCTTGCCCTGCCGTCGCACCGAGGCATCGGTATTCAGCGCGACAATCAGTGCCTGCCCAAGCGCACGCGCCTGGGCCAGGTAGGTCACATGGCCGCGGTGAAGAATGTCGAAACAGCCGTTGGTAAAGACCAGCGGCCTCGGCATGGTGTCCAGCCGGGCGGCAAGCGCCTCCGGCGGACAGATTTTCTGCTCGAAATCAGGTAATGGATAGTTCATGCGGCTGGGCTTGCGCCGAGCGTTTTGCGGTAGCGATTGAGGGCCTGCACCGTGTCCAGCTCGACGCCGAATAGACTCGACAAGTTGCGCAGGATACCACCGACCACGCGCTGCTCCCATTCGCTGCCGAAACGGATCTTCTGCGTCAGCCAGTCTTCGAGCCAGTCCGGGTCCGGCAACCGGCTCTGCACCGTATCGTTCGGGAACAGCGACTGGTTCACGTGCAGGTTGGTCGGGTGCAGCGGCTTGCCGGCACGGGCCGAGGCCGCCATCAGCATGCCGATTTTGGCGAAGGCAGTACGGGCTTCGTCACCATGCTGCTCGATCGCCCGCTTCATGTATTTCAGATAGGCGCCGCCATGGCGCGCTTCGTCATGTGACAGGGTGCGGTAGATATGCTTGATCACCGGTTCCGAGTGCCATTCGGATGCACAGCGGTACCACTGGGTCAGCCGGAGTTCGCCGCAGAAGTGCAGCATCAGCGTCTCCAGCTTCGGGGCCGGATCGAACTCGAAGCGCACCGCATGCAGTTCGGCCTCGGTCGGCACCAGTTCGGGACGGAAGCGACGCAGGTACTCCATCAGCACCAGCGAGTGCTTCTGTTCCTCGTAGAACCAGATCGACATGAAAGCGGAAAAGTCGCTGTCATCCTTGTTGTCGCGCAGGAACATCTCGGTCGCCGGCAGCGCCGACCATTCGGTGATGGCATTCATCCGGACGGTCTGCGCCTGCTCGTCGGTCAGCTTGTCGGCGTCGAATTCCTCCCACGGAATGTCGGTCGCCATGTTCCAGCGTGCTTTTTCCAACTGGGCATACAGCTCGGGGTACAGCATCTGAGACTCCATATAGTCGAGTATTCGCTCTATTCTACCGGACATGAGACATTATTTGACTTACATCAAACAAGGTTCATTCCCTTTCGCCCGACCCGCAACTTCAGCGGCCAGCGCAGGCGGCGCGTTTCGTCGTCCGGCCACAGCCGTGCCAGCGCCGGGACGATCGCTGCGCGCGGATCGCGGCCGGTCGCTTCCCCGGCCAGACGGGTGGCAGACCAGCTGCCCAGGTAACCGAGCAGCTGGGCGCGGCTCCAGTCGGCCTCCAGCGTGAATGCGGGTGCCGGCAGCTCGGCAAACGGCCAGTCCAGCGTGGCATAGCCCTGTTCGACCCAGGCCCGCTGCGGTGGCCAGTAGGCGCCGACCACATCGTGATAATAAGTCTCCAGCACCAGATCGAGCGCGGCATCGTCGCTGGCGAACTGCTGGTAGCACCAGGCAGCGATCAGCCCGCCAGGCCGCAGCACGCGCCAGGCTTCGGCAAAGAAGCGCGGATGGTCGAACCAGTGCAGGGCCTGGGCCACGGTCAGCAGATCCACACTGTCGTCCGCCGCCGACAGCTGCTCGGCCGGTTCACAGCGCGTTTCCACATTTGCCCACGCCGGCATGCGGGCCAGTTGTCCGGCGCTGGCATCACTGGCCAGTACCCGCTCGAAGCGGTCCACCAGCCCGGCCACCGCCTGGCCGTTGCCGGTCGCCACATCGAGCGCCAGCCGGCGAGAGTCGACCGCAGCCGCCAGCCAGTCGAACAGGGCATCCGGATAGCGCGGCCGGAAGTCGGCATAGGCATCGGCCACGGCAGAGAAATGATCGGGAAAGGATGAGCTCATCGGTACCGCCTCCTGTCAGGCATACACCCGGACACTAGCATAGCCCCGATGTCGGTCCCGTGAACGGGGCCACAAATGAAGAAACCCCTTCGTACTCGGTACGAAGGGGTTCGGCAGGGGGTCCGGCAGTGACCTACTTTCGCATGGGCAAGTGCCACACTATCATCGGCGCAAAGCAGTTTCACGGTCCTGTTCGGGATGGGAAGGGGTGGTGCCCGCTCGCTATGGCCGCCGGAAAAGACGGTTGGCTGCCGGGACATGTCCCCACAGCCTGAATCATGCTGGATAAAAGAAGCCCTCCGTGCATGGCACGGAGGGGTTCAGTATAGGACCTGGCGGTGACCTACTTTCGCATGGGCAAGTGCCACACTATCATCGGCGCAAAGCAGTTTCACGGTCCTGTTCGGGATGGGA
>NZ_QLTJ01000012.1:0-99909 GCF_003269145.1 Microvirgula sp. AG722
CGGCGCTGATCCTGATCGCCGGCATCATCATCCACGTCTATGCGGCAATCTGGGTCAAGGGCACGATCCGGGCCATGGTCGAAGGCGTGGTCACCGCCAGCTGGGCGCGCAGCCACCATCCGAAATGGTTCCGCGAAATGCAGGCCAGACAGCGCAAGTAGGCTGCCTCCCCGGTCACCATTGCGGGCGCCCACAAGGCGCCCGCAATGGTGTTCACCCCTCGTTGTCAGGACTTCGGTACGGCTGCCGCGATACGCGTGGCCAGTTCCGCCAGCATCCGGCCATGAGCCGCAACCAGCGCGTCATAACTGCCGTCGGCGGCACGGTCGCTCAGGGCGACCCGGCCGCTGTCGACCGCCGCGCCCCCGGCACGGGTCAGGGTCCACAGCGCCTCCAGCGCCGCCGGTCCCCCGAGCGTCGAGTCGAAACGCTGGATATCCACCGTCAGCCGGTAGACCGCCTCCTGGCCTGCAGCCTGCCCCGGCCCCGCCACGGCCATGCCCAGCCGCGTCGCCAGATCGGCACGCAGTGCCATGGCGATATCGCTGCGCAGCGGCTGCAGCCAGCGCCGCTGCTCCATGATCCGCAGCGCGCCGTCCTGGCGCACGACGAGCTGCGGCCGGTCGACGGCGTCCGGCACGGTCACCGCGACCAGTGCGAGCTTCACCTGCGCCGACGCGGAGGCGCCGGCCGGCAGCGAGCTGTCGGCCAGGCTGTAGAAACGGGGGCTCGGCGAGGCGCAGGCGGCCAGCGCCGCCACCAGCATCATCGGAACAACGGAGCGTCTCATTGGTCTTTTTCCTTTCCGCGCAGCAGCGCTTCGGGGTTGCGCTCGAGGTAATCGGTCAGGTTGCGCAGCGATTCCGCCGCGCGGCCAACCTCGCGCAGCGTGCCGCGCAGGTCCTGCTGCAGCGGTGCGTCCTGCGCCAGCGTGCCCTGGGCAGTGTCCAGCGTCCGCCGCGCCTGGGCCAGCGTGGCGGCCGCTTCCGGCGCGACCTCGCCGTCGAGGCGGCGGATCAGCTTGTCGCTGCTGTTGATGGCGCGGTTCAGGTCGCGAATGGCGACGCGCAACTCACGGCTGATCTCGTCGAACGGGATCTTGTCGATCTTCTTCAGGATGCTGGCGGCCGAGTTCTGCAATTCGCCAAAGCTGCCCGGCGTGGTCGGCAGTACATGCGGTTCCTGGCGCCAGTCGATTGTGGTTTTCGGCAGGGTCGGGAAGAAATCGAGCGCGATATACAGCTGCCCGGTCAGCAGGTTGCCGGTACGCAACTGGCCGCGGAAGCCGTGTTCGACCATCGCATCCAGCAGCTTGCGCTGGTGTTCCTCGGAGTAGTCGGCCAGTTTTTGATCCTGCGGCCGGCGATAGCGCGCCTGCAACCGGTGCGGGTAAATCGCCACCTCGACCGGGAACAGCAGTTTTCGGCCCTTCGGGTCGTATTCGAGATCGATCGACTTGACCTCACCGATGACGATGCCGCGGAAGTCCAGCGGCGCACCGACCGACAGCCCGCGCAGGCTCTCGGTGAAATACATCAGGAAGGTGCGGGTATCGGTATCCGGCGTCTTCATCGCCTGCACCTTGTCCGCCGCCAGCCGGAACGAGGTGTTTTCCTTCGCTGGCTGACCGGCCGGCAGGTCGCTGGCGTCCTGGAAGGCGATACCGCCGGCCAGGATGGCTGCCAGCGATTCGGTCTGCAGTTTTACACCGTTGGCATCGATGCTGACATCCAGCCCGCTCGCCTGCCAGAAGCGGCTGCTGCTGGTCACGTATTTCTCGTACGGGCTGTTGATGAACACGCGCAGGGTGACACTGCGCCCGTCGGCATCGAGCTGGAATGCCGTGACCTGCCCGACCTGGATGCGACGGAAATAGACCGGCGAACCGACCCCCAGCGAGCCGATATCGGTGGTGTACAGCGTGAACTGGCGACCCGGCAGCTCGCCGGTCACTACCGGCGGCACATCCAGTCCGGCGAAGTTCCGCCGCTCCTCGGTCGACTTGCCGATATCCATGCCGATATAGGCGCCGGACAGCAGGGTACCAAGCCCGGACACGCCGCCGACGCCGATACGCGGCTTGACCACCCAGAAGCGGGTGTCCTTCAGCAGCATGGAGTCAGTGTCCCTGGCCATGTCCGCGGTTGCGACCACATGCTTGCGGTCGGGTGACAGCGCGACATGGCTGACCACGCCGATATCGACGTCCTTGTACTTGATCTTGGTCTTGCCGGCCTCCAGCCCTTCGGCGGACAGCAGGGTGATGGTGATGACCGGTCCGCGCTCGAGTACCGACTTGACCGCCAGCCAGCCGCCGATCAGCGCGGCGACCAGCGGAATGATCCACACCAGCTGCAGCGAGCGCTTTTTCGGCGGGTCCTCGCTGGCGACGGGCAGCGCATCCAGTGCGTCCTGCTCAGGGTTTTGCGACATGCGGTTCTCCGGGACGATCCACATCCGGTTGATCATCGAGCGGATCCCAGATCAGGCGGGGATCGAAGCTCAGGGCCGAGAGCATGGTCAGCACCACCACCGCCGCAAAAGCGACGGCGCCCGGCCCGGGATTGATGGAAGCCAGCGACTGGATCTGCACCAGCGCGGCCAGAATGGCGACGACATAGATGTCGAGCATCGACCAGCGGCCGACGAACTCGACCAGCCGGTACAGCTTCAGCCGCTGCTGCGGCAGCCAGGTCGAGCGACGCTGGGTGGTGATCAGCAGCAGCGTCAGCGCGATCATTTTCAGCAGTGGCACCATGATGCTGGCGAAGAACACCAGCAGCGCCAGCGGCCAGGAGCCGCTGATCCACAGGTAGACCACGCCGCTGAGAATGGTATCGGCCTGCACGCCGACGATGGAGCCGGTAATCATGATCGGCAGCGCATTGGCCGGGATATACAGGATCATTGCCGCCAGCAGCAGCGCCCACGCGCGTGCCAGGCTGGCCGGCTTGCGCACGTGCAGCATCGCATCGCAGCGCGGGCAATGGCCGTGTCCGTCGGCCGGCAGCCGTGACAGCAAACCGCAGGCATGGCAGCTGGCCAATCCGCGCTGTCGCGCCGTGCGCCACACCGTCACCGCAGGCTCCCCAGCCGGCGCCAGATCGCGTCGGGATGAAACGACGCCGACATGCCGGCCATCATCGGGATCAGCAGCAGCAGCGCCCACAGCGACAGGCCGGGCATCACGCTGGCGTAGTGGGTCAGCTTGACCACCGAGACCAGCACGCCGAGCAGGAACACCTCGATCATCCCCCATGGCCGCGACAGGTGCAGCCAGCGCAGCACCTGCGGTGCGGCCGGCGGGCGCAGGCCAAGCCTGACCGCACCGAGGACATAGACCAGCATGCCGAGAATGCCGGCCGGGGCGACGATGGTGGTGACCGCCACCAGGATGGCGACCAGATACATCCGGTCCAGCCACAGATGGCGAACGGCGCTGGCCAGACTGCTGGCCGTGGTATTGCCCTGCATGTCGATGGCCACGATCGGGAAGGCATTGGCCACGATGAACATGATCATCGATGCCAGCGCCAGCGCCAGGGTGCGGGAGATCTCGTTCGGGTCATGCCGCAGCAGCACGCCGCCACAGCGGGCGCAGCGCACCACGCGCGAACGCGGTGGATAGTGCAGCCGCTGTACCAGGTCGCACTCGTGGCAGGCGACGATATTGTCGCCGGCGTTCAGGGAAGGCAGGTCGACGCGAGCATCAGGCAACGCCTCTCTCCTGCAGGAAGAAACAGCTTCAAGAATACGTCACGCCGGCGTCGGCGTCAGTCCAGGTATGGCAGCGGGTCCACCGCCTTGCCGCGCAGGCGCAGCTCGAAATGCAGCTTGACCCGGTTGCTGGCGGTATCGCCCATGGTCGCGATCTTCTGCCCCTTGCGCACCGACTGCCCTTCCCGCGCGATCAGGGTCTGGTTGTGCGCATAGGCGGAAATGTAGTCGTTGTTGTGCTTGATGATCAGCAGATTGCCGTAGCTGCGGATGCCGCGCCCGACGTACACCACCTTGCCGGCCGCTGCCGCATAGACCGGGTCGCCGGCGGCACCGGCGATGTCGATACCCTTGTTGCTGCTGCCGTCAAAACGACCGACCAGTTGCCCTTTGGCCGGCCAGGCCAGACTGATGCCCGATGCCGGCGCGGGCTCGGCCGGCGGCGGTATCCTTGACGGTTTCGGTGCAGGTTTTGTCGTCGACGGTTTCGATGCCGTACCGCCGGACGGGCGGGAAGCGCCGGTTGGCGGCGAAACCCGCAGCACCTGCCCGGTTTCGATGCGCGAGGCATCGCCCAGGCCATTCCAGCGGGTCAGCTCACCGACACTGCGGCCGTGATTGACGGCAATGCGGTACAGCGTGTCGCCGGATTTGACCCGATAGTAGCCGGCGGCGACCGGCTGGCTGGAGCCGGTTGTGCCGCAGGCAGCAAGAAGGCAGGCGAGCAGGGCCGAGGAAAGAAAGCGCATGCGGCGGATTCTAACATCAGCCGGCGCCATGGCCGGATGCGCGCAGTGTGATGCCGGACCGTGGCGGGTCCGGCAGGGCGGTTGCTAATCGCGCTTGCCGTAAACGGCGTCGAGCAGCGCGTCCAGGTCTTCGTGAAAGCGGCGGGCCTCTGCCTGCTTGCGGTCCGTCCGGGTAATCGGACGATGCATGAAGCGTTCGCGCCACGGCCCGAGCGAGAACCCCGTGGTCTGCTCGATTTCCTTGAGGGAGGCCGTATTCAGCGAGCTATAACCGGTGCTTCGGTTCATGAACGTTTCCTTGTAAAAGGCAACAATTTCGTTCAGATGCGGCGGCTGTACAGCGACGACTTTAATAGCATGGCTGTTGCATCGCCGCAACCGCAAGTCCATGACGATCTGGGCCTTTCTTGATCCGGCCCCGCGCCGGCTCACCCCGCGGCGGCGGCCAGTGGCCGCACTGTGGCGTCGCCGTTACACCGGTCCCGCCACCGATTGCCGCCAGCGCCGCCAGCGCCAGTGCAGGCGGACGCCCAGCAGCAGGCCGAGCACGGCAGCGAACAGCGCCGGTTCGCGAATGTCCGCCTTGACCAGCCACCAGAAGTGCACGACCCCGGCGATGGCGATCGGGTAGACCAGGCGGTGCAATTGCCCCCAGCGCCGCCGGAGCCGGCGCATCCAGCCATCGGTCGAAGTCAGCGCCAGCGGCACCAGCATGGCGAAGGCGGCGAAGCCGACCGTAATGAACGGCCGCTTGACCACGTCATGGACGATGGTGAACGGGTCGAACATCTGGTCCAGCCACAGATAGGTCAGGAAATGCAGCGACACATAGAAAAAGGCGAACAGCCCCAGCATGCGCCGCAACCGGATCACCGCGTTCCAGCCGCTCAGCCGGCGCAGCGGCGTTACCGCCAGGGTGATCATCAGCATGGTCAGCGTCCACCAGCCGGTTTCCCGGGTGAGGAACTCGACCGGGTTGGTCTGGTGGCCGAGCAGCAGCCGCCAGACGATGGAGGCCAGCGGCAGCAGGCACAGCGCGAACAGCAGCGCCTTGAGCCGGGCGGGCGCAGGCGGCCAGTGGCGGCGCATCAGAACCATTTGCGCAGGTCGAGCCCGCGATACAGCCCGGCCACCTGCTCGCCATAGCCGTTGAACGGCAGCGTCTTGCGCTTGAACAGCTCGCCGATGCGCCGTTCGGTCGCCTGGCTCCAGCGCGGGTGATCGACGTCCGGGTTCACATTGGAGAAAAAGCCGTATTCGTCCGGCGCGGACTTCATCCAGCTGGTCTGCGGCGAACGCTCGACCAGATTGATCTTCACGATGGACTTGATGCTCTTGAAGCCGTATTTCCACGGCACCACCAGCCGTACCGGTGCGCCGTTCTGGTTTGGCAGCGTCTCGCCGTACAGGCCGACGGCAAGGATGGCCAGCGGGTGCATGGCCTCGTCGATACGCAAGCCTTCCCGGTATGGCCAGTCGAGCAGCGGCATCCGCTGCCCCGGCATCTCGGCCGGACGCGACACGGTGACGAACTCGACGAACTTGCCGCGCGACTGCGGCCCGACCTGCTTCAGCAGCGCCGACAGCGGAAAGCCCAGCCACGGAATCACCATCGACCAGCCTTCGACACAGCGCAGCCGGTAGATGCGTTCCTCCAGCGGCGCCAGCTTCAGGATCTCGTCGAGCGAGAAGGTGCGCGGCCGGTCGACGAAGCCGCCGACCTCGACCGCCCATGGCCGGGGCTTGAAGTGACCGGCGTTGCGGGCCGGGTCGCCCTTGTCGGCGCCGAACTCGTAGAAGTTGTTGTAGCGGGTGATGTCGTCGAGCGGGGTTTTCGCCTCGCTGGTCGAATAGCGGCCCGGCGTACCGGACAGGGGCGCTGCCGCAGCCAGCCCCGGCCACAGCAGGCCGGCGGATGCCGCCAGCCCGGTCGCCATCAGGCGACGGCGATCGAGATAGCACGCCTGCGGCGTGATCTCCGACGCGGGCGGCACGGATGGATCATCGATACGGATCAGTGACATGGCAACCTCCGGCACCGGGACGAAAACGGACAATACCCTGTCGTGGACCTTCTGCGGCAACCATCGTTCACGCCCGCCCGCAGAAGGCTCAGATCAGCGTTGTCGAGAAGCCGTGAACCACACTGCTGATGCCATTGATGATGAACTGCACGCCGAGGCAGATCAGCAGAAACCCCATGATCCGTCCAACTGCGCTGACGCCGCCGGTGCCCAGCGTACGCTGTACCCAGCCGGCGCTGCGCAGCGTCAGCCAGCACACCACCGACGTGATCAGGATGCCGATGATGACCGACACGAAGCCCATCCACATCGCGCCGCGCGACAGGTCGCGAATCGACGACGACATGCCGATCACCACCGCGATCGAACCGGGGCCGGCCAGCATCGGCATGGCCAGCGGGGTGAAGGCGACATCCGGCTTGGCGCGCGCTTCCTCGTGCACCTTGCGCGGCAGCGGCTGCTCGTCGGGAAACAGCATGCGGAAACCGATAAAGCTGACCACCAGTCCCCCGGCGATCTGCAGCCCGGGAATGGAGATGCCGAAGGTAGTCATGATCAGCTCGCCGGCGAGCAGGAAAGTGGTCAGGATGCCGACCTGATAGGCGCACGCCAGCGTCACCTGCCGCTTGCGCTCGGCCGGTGTCAGGTCGTGGGTGATGGCCAGCAGCAGCGCCGTGGTCGACAGCGGGTTGATAATCGGCAGCAGGCCGATCACCGTGGCAAAAACAAAGGCAGACAACGAGGACAGCAGCATCGAAAAGCTCCACAGCGAGCAGGCAGGATAGCGGCTAACGCCCGGAGGGGAAATCGGTTTTCCCCCGGGATGCCATCCGCCGCCATTTCCCCCTACTCTACGGGGTATCGGCCACGATATTGCCCACTCAAATCAAGACTCATGAAACCGGATTCCCAACATCGGCGCCTGCTCGACAACTGGCACGACGAGCTCAACAGTGCCGCCATGTACGACGCCCTGGCCGCGGCCGAACGCGACCCGGGGCGGAAGGACATCTTCGCCCAGCTGGCACAGGCCGAGCGGCGCCATGCCGAGGTCTGGCGCCGGCGGCTGGAAGGCGCCGGCCTGACGCCGCGCCCGCATCGCCAGGACTTCAGGACCCGGCTGATGCGGCGGCTGATCCACTGGTTCGGACCGGCCTTCGTCATCTCCAGCATCGCCGCCGCCGAGTACGCCGACCGCAACAAGTACGCCGGCCAGCCGGATGCCGCCGCGCTGTCGTCGGAAGAGCGCGGCCACGCCGCCGTCATTCAGGCCGTGGCCGATGGCGGACCGGCCATTGCCGGCGCCGAGCCGTGGCACCGCGGGCTGGCCTCCGGCAATGACCTGCGGGCGGCCATACTCGGCGTCAACGATGGTCTGGTATCGAACTTCTGCCTGGTGATGGGGGTGGCCGGCGCTTCGGCCAGCCCGTCGTCGGTGCTGCTGACCGGCTGCGCCGGTCTGATCGCCGGCGCACTGTCGATGGCACTGGGCGAATGGCTGTCGGTCACCAATGCCCGCGAACTGGCCAGCTCGCAACTGGGCAAGGAAGCCGCCGAGATCGAACAGACGCCGGAAGCGGAACGGCACGAACTGGCACTGATCTACCGCGCCAAGGGGCTGCCGAAGGACGAGGCCGAGCGCATTGCCGGCACGCTGATGGCGGACAAGGACACGGCGCTGGACGCCATGGCGCGCGAGGAACTCGGCATCGACCCGAAGGAACTCGGCGGCCGGCCGTGGCGCGCAGCCGGTCTGTCGCTGGCGCTGTTCTCCCTCGGCGCGCTGATGCCGATCCTGCCGTTCACCCTGCTCGACGGCATGGCGGCCCTGATCGGCAGCGCCGTGCTCAGCGCACTGGCGCTGTTTGCGGTCGGCGCGCTGACTTCGCTGTTCAACGGCCGCTCGGCGCTGTTCTCCGCGCTGCGCCAGACCGTGATCGCCGGCCTGGCCGCCGCCATCACCTATGGCGTCGGCCATGTGCTGGGCGCATCCCTGTCCGGCTGATGCCTGCCTTACAATAGCGGCCCGATTGCCTGCAGAAAAGCCCGACACCGTGACCGAACACCCCCCGCAGATCCACTGGACCGAGAACGGCGAAGCACACAGCGCACGCTGGCGCGCCGAAGGCGGGACGCCGGCACCGAAACGCGTGCAGGTCGTCGACGACCAGACCCCGGCCGACCTTGCCTACCGCCTGGCCTGCGAAGGTACGGCGCTGCTGTGGCGCGGCGACTTCCACAACGCGCGCCAGTTGCTGCAGGCCATGGCGCGCCGCGCCGACCGCAAGCCGCGCAAGACGGCCGCGTCAGCCGCCGATGCCTTCCATCTGCACCGGCAGGCCCAGTCGCAGCGCGCCCGCACGCTGGGCATGCTGCTGCTGCCGTTCGAGGCCGGCCACCAGTTGCCGCTGCGCCGCGCGCCCGATGTGCGCGCTGCCTGCCAGGAAGCCTGCGGGCCGGCCGACGACGCCTATGTGATGTCGCTGCGCGAGCTGCAGGGCATGGTCGGCGCTCATGAATGGCGCAAGAAAGGGGTGGAAATTCCGGTACTCGGTGCCCGCATCCATCCGTACTACGGCGTGTTCTCGCCGCTGCGCGGCGAGTATGTCGATCTGGTTGCCGGCACACCGCTGCCGGACACCTCGCTGGCCTTCGACATCGGCACCGGCACCGGCGTACTCGCGGCCGTACTGGCGCAACGCGGCGTCGCGCGCATCATTGCCACCGATCAGGACCCGCGCGCGCTGGCCTGCGCCCGCGACAACCTCGCCCGGCTCGGCGTCGACCACCAGGTCGAGGTGATCGAAGCCGACCTGTTCCCGCCGGGTCGCGCACCGCTGGTGGTGTGCAACCCGCCCTGGGTGCCGGCGCGGCCGAGTTCACCGATCGAATACGCGGTCTACGACCCGGACAGCCGCATGCTGCGCGCCTTCCTGGCCGGACTGGCCGACCATCTGACGCCCGGCGGCGAAGGCTGGCTGATCCTGTCCGACCTGGCCGAACACCTGGGACTGCGCACGCGCGAGGCGCTGCTGGCGATGATCGACGCGGCCGGACTGACCGTGATCGACCGGCACGACATCCGTCCGCGCCACCCGCGCGCCAGTGACGACAACGACCCGCTACATGCTGCGCGCGCCGCGGAAATCACCTCGCTGTGGCGGCTGGCGCCACAGCCGCCGCAGCCGGATTAGACATCGGCGGCACGCGCGGGAAAGATCGGGGGCCATGCCACCAAGCCATGGGAGCCCCCGATGCATGCCGGCAATGTCTCCCCCTATTCCACCGTCCTGACCGGGTGGCGCGATCACCCGCATGCGTTGCCACTGCTGGACCGGGTCAGACACGCCTGCCACCCGGCCAACTGGGACGCGGCCATGGCCGCGCCACTGACCGTGCCCGACAGGGTCTTCGCTACCGGCAATACCCGGCTGGAAGCGCGATTGCTGCCGGTTTACTTCTACCAGCGGCCGCGTATCGAGCAAGACATGGCGCGCTGGTACACCCCCCACTGCCAGTTCCGGCGGCTGGACCCCGGCGAAGCCAACTGCGCCGAAACCAGCTGGCAGACGGTGCTGGCCGGCCTGCGGCCGATGGGACAGTTCTCCGTCCCCACGCTGTTCTCTCCGGTCCTGCACGCCATACTGACGCTCGACCGGATCGGTGCCTTCGTTTTTCCCAGGGAGAGCACCGACACCCTGCTGATCGTGGTCATCTACCGGCGGGATGCCGAACAGGGGGAAAGCTTTGCCCGGCGCTTTATCGAGCTGTACCGGCAGAAACAGGAAGTCATGCGGTCGATGACCGGCAGCGCGGCAGAGAAGGCGATTGCCTCGGAGAAAGTCGTGGCCCGGGCCATGGGCGAGATCCTGCACTACACCGACGCGTCAATCGACGCCTACCTGAAGCACCTCGACACGCTGGGCCAGCCCCCTCAGGACACGGGTACCGGCTGAGGCGCCCACGGCTGGCCCAGTGTCGTGCCCTGCCCGCCGTGGCGTGCCAGGTTGTCGGCGATCGCCTGCATCGACGGCCAGCGTTCCGCACACCAGTCCGGTGCCAGCAGCACGTCGCGTTTGGCCGTTGCCGACACGCGGTGGAACACCACGTCGGCCGGCGTGGCGCGAATCAGGTCGGCGGCAATGGTCACGTAATCGTCGAAACCGACCGGGGCCAGCTCGCCGCGACGGAACTGTGCGGCCATGCGGCTGCCGCGCACGATATGCAGCGGATGCAGCTTGATGCCCTCGACGCCGGCATCCAGCACCTGGTCCAGCGTGATCCGGCACATGGTCGCCGTTTCGCCCGGCAGGCCGACAATCAGATGGGTGCAGACCTGCAGGCCGCGCACATGCGCCCGGGTCACCGCGTCGCGGTAGGCGGCAAAGCCGTGCCCGCGATTGACCCGTTCCAGCGTCGCGTCGAATGCGCTCTGCAGACCGAGTTCCAGCCACACTTCGGCGCCGCGGTCGCGATAGCCGGCCAGCAGGTCGAGTGCAGCGTCCGGTACGCAGTCGGGCCGGGTGCCGACGCACAGGCCAACCACATCGGCCGAGCGCAGCGCGGTTTCGTACATCTCGCGCAGTACCGACACTTCGGCATAGGTATTGGTATAGGCCTGGAAATAGGCGAGGTATTTGCGCGCGCGGTCGGCGTCGAGCTTGCCCTGTTCCAGTTGCTGGTCCAGCGGCAGGGTGGCAGCACGGCTGAACGCACGCACATTGCAGAATGTGCAGCCGCCGCGGCCGAGCGTGCCGTCGCGGTTCGGGCAGGTAAAGTCGGCGTTCAGCGCCAGTTTGTGCACCCGCTCGCCGAAACGGCGTTTCAGATGGTGTCCGAGGGTATGGACGAGATGATCAAGTTGCATAGGGGGACAGAGTCTACCGGGGACGGCCCGATGTCCCCTTGCCCGTCGTCAATGCTGTCAGTGCCAGCCCAGCCAGTACAGGATGGCAATCAGTCCGGACGAGATGACCAGCGCCTGCGCCAGCGTCACCGCCCATTCGCGGAAGCTCTTGCGCTGTTCGCGCGAAAACAGCCACTGGTACAGCGCCAGCAGGACAAAGGCGAACACGAAGAACTTGAACAGGCGGCCGAGCATCGGTTTCCACGGGCAGGCGACAGGAGCGGCGATTGTCGGCGTGCGGCCGGCACCGGGCAAGCGCGACCGTCGTCGCCACGCCGCCCTCGCGTGGCATAATCGTACACGACTGTCATCCCCGCCCTGACCCCCATGACCTCCGCACCCGACTCCGTCGGTCTGGTCGAAGCGCAGACTGCGCACTTCGATACCCCGCTTGCCCTCGCATCCGGCAGCCAGCTCGACCGCTATACCCTGTGTTTCGAGACCTACGGCGAACTGAACGCCGACCACAGCAACGCCATCCTGATCTGCCACGCGCTGTCGGGGCACCACCACGTTGCCGGCCGCTACCATCCGGACGACAAGGCGGCAGGCTGGTGGGACAACATGGTCGGGCCCGGCAAGCCGATCGATACCCGCCGCTTCTTCGTGGTCGGCGTCAACAACCTCGGTGGCTGCCACGGCTCGACCGGACCGTCGAGCATCGACCCGGCCAGCGGCCAGCCATTCGGCTCGCGCTTTCCGGTGATGACCGTGCCGGACTGGGTGTGTACCCAGGCCAGGCTGGCCGACCGGCTCGGCATCGAGCGCTGGGCGGCAGTGATCGGTGGCAGCCTCGGCGGCATGCAGGCACTGCAGTGGTCGCTGGCCTATCCGGACCGCATCGCCCATGCGCTGGTCATCGCCTCGGCGCCCCGGCTCAGCGCGCAGAACATCGCGTTCAACGACGTCGCCCGCCAGGCGATCCTGACCGACCCGGATTTCCACGGTGGTGATTTCTACGCCCACGGCGTGGTCCCGCGCCGCGGGCTGCGGCTGGCGCGCATGCTCGGCCACATCACCTATCTGAGCGACGACGGCATGGGTGCCAAGTTCGGCCGCATGCTGCGCAGCGGCGAATACCAGTATGGCTACGATGTCGAATTCGAGATCGAGAGCTATCTGCGCTACCAGGGCGACAAGTTCTCCGACTACTTCGACGCCAACACCTATCTGCTGATGACCAAGGCGCTGGACTACTTCGATCCGGCTGCCAGCCACCAGGGCGACCTGGTGGCCGCACTGAAGCCGGCCCGCGCCCGCTTCCTGGTCGCCGCATTCACGTCCGACTGGCGCTTCAGCCCCGAACGCAGCCACGAGACGGTCAAGGCGCTGGTTGCCGCCGGCAAGCGCGTCGCCTACGCCGAAATCGAATCGGCACACGGCCACGATGCCTTCCTGATGCTCGATCCACCGTATGTGGAACTGATGCGTACCTACCTGAACAACGTTGCCCGCGAGGTGAACGCATGAACCTCCGCCCCGACCTGCGCCAGATCTACGACTGGGTGCCCGCCGACAGCCGCGTGCTCGACCTCGGCTGCGGCGACGGCACCCTGCTGGCGGCGCTGAAGCAGAAGCGCGTCACCGGCTACGGTGTCGACTTCGACGTCAACAATGTCATCGCCAGCGTCGGCAACGACGTCAACGTGATCCAGGCCGACCTCGAGGAAGGGCTGATGGAGTTCGGCGACGACGCCTTCGACACCATCGTGCTGTCGCAGACCATCCAGGCCATGAAGAACACCGAAGCCATCCTGATCGACATGCTGCGCGTCGCGCACGAGGCGATCGTGACCTTCCCGAACTTCGGCTACTGGCAGAACCGCTGGCAGATTTTCCGTGGCCACATGCCGGTGTCCGAGACCATTCCGTACCAGTGGTACGACACGCCGAACATTCACTGGTGCATGCTCGGTGACTTCGAGGCACTGTGCGAAAAGAACCGCATCCGCATCGCCGAACGCAAGGTCATGGACGGCGAGAAGGAGATCCACTTCCTGCCGAACCTGCGCGGCAGCCTCGCCTTCTACCGCATCGCGCGCGACCGCAGCTGATCCCTGCCAGCCATGGCGCCGCAGCGTGGCACAATGGCGTCTTTCCCGACCCGATCCCGGCCGGCCGCGCGCCGGCCGGCGCTTTTGCGACAGCCTGATGACCCCCTCCGAAGCCCCGACCTGGTACCGCGCCATTTTCACCCGCAAGATGCTGATCTGCGTATTCACCGGCTTCGCCTCCGGCCTGCCGCTGTACGTGCTGCTGAACCTGGTCCCGGCCTGGATGCGCAGCGAGGGCGTCGACCTGAAGGCCATCGGCCTGTTCGCGCTGATCCAGCTGCCGTATACGTGGAAATTCATCTGGTCGCCGCTGATGGACCGTTTCTCGCTGCCGCTGCTTGGCCGGCGACGCGGCTGGATCGGCGCCACACAACTGGTGCTGGTCGTGCTGATCGCCTCGCTCGGGCTGTTTCACCCGCAGGCCGACATCGCGCTGATCGCCGTGCTCGCCATCGGCGTGTCGTTCAGCTCGGCCAGCCAGGACATCGTGCTCGATGCCTACCGGCGCGAAATCCTCGATGACCGTGAACTCGGCCTCGGCAACTCCATCCACATCAATGCCTACCGGCTGGCCAGCCTGATCCCCGGCTCGCTGTCGCTGATCCTGGCCGACCACCTGCCATGGCGCGAGGTCTTCTTCATCACCGCCCTGTTCATGCTGCCGGGCCTGCTGATGACACTGGCCATCAGCGAGCCGAAACTGATGCGCGCCGCGCCGAAAACGCTGGAAGAAGCAGTGGTCGAGCCGTTCCGCGAATTCATCACCCGGGCCGGCTGGCGCGAGGCGCTGCTGATTCTGGGCTTCATCTTCCTGTACAAGCTCGGCGACAGCATGGCCACCGCGCTGGCCACGCCGTTCTACCTCGATACCGGCTTCAGCAAGTCGGACATCGGCCTGATCGCCAAGCACGCCGGGCTGTGGCCGGCGGTGATCGGCGCCCTGCTCGGCGGCATCTGGATGCTGAAGCTCGGCATCAACCGCGCACTGTGGCTGTTTGGCGTGGTCCAGCTGGTGTCCATTCTCGGTTTTGTCTGGCTGGACCAGACCGGGGCGGACCGCATGGTGCTGGCCGCCGTCATCGGCTTCGAGGCGCTCGGCGTCGGCCTTGGCTCGGCCGCCTTCATCGCCTTTATCGCCCGCACCACCGACCCGCGCTATACCGCAACCCAGTTTGCGCTGTTCACCAGCCTGGCCTCGGTGCCGCGCGCAGTGATCAACTCGACGACCGGTTATCTGGTCGAGGCACTCGGCTGGACCCCGTTCTTCCTGCTGTGCACGGCGCTGGCGGTTCCCGGCATGCTGCTGCTGTTCAGGATCGCACCGTGGAACCCGCCAGAACGCGACAAGGTCAGAAGCGCAGCGTAGCCGACAGCCACAGCCGCCGTCCCTCCTGTATCCGCTGGTAGGCGTTGACATAGGCCGCCGCCTCCGGCGACAGCGGATTGGGTCCGTAGTCGACAAAGTTCTTGTCGAGCAGGTTGTACAGCGTCGCTGACAGCGCGACCGATTTGCCGAAAGCGTAGCTGCCGCCCAGATCGAACAGCAGATACGGGGCATGGCTGACCGGACGACGCGCCGGCGTCAGCCCGCGATACTGGCCGGCGCGATAGCTGACGCCCAGCCACAGGCGTGCCGCCTCGCCATGCGTCCAGTCCAGCCGCGCATTGGCCATGTGCCGTGGCTGGTCCCCGAACGGGTGGCCCCGGCCCCGGCCGGTGAGCTGCCTGCTGTCGGTCAGGGTGTAATTCAGCGTGGCCGCCCAGGCCGCGCCCAGTGGCTGCCGCGTGGCCAGCTCCAGTCCGAACAGGCGTGCGGCGCCAATATTGGCCGCCTGACTGAACTCGGTCACCGGCCGTCCCCGACGATCGGTCCAGGGCCCGACATCGACGCAACCCGGTACCCGGCCCGCCTTTGCGCGGCAGTTCGGCAGCCGCACCGACTCGATCTTGTTGCCGAAGCGGGTGTGGAACAGCGTCGCCGAAGCCGTCCGCCCGCGCAGCGTGTCGAAGCCCACGCCGAGCTCGGACAGGATGGCGGCTTCCGGCTTCAGTTGCGGATTGCCGAGCAGCGGCAGCGTGCCCTGGCGGCCGAGGCCGATGATGCCGGGCGTGGTCTGGTTCAGCCGTGGCGGTTTGTGCCCGCGGCTGATGCCGCCCCTGACCGTCCACTGTGCATCGGCGTTCCACCGCAGAGACGCACGCGGACTCCACTGCCCGCCGGCAGCCTGGATGTGTTCATGCCGCAGGCCCAGCATCAGCGCCAGCCGGTCGCTGAGTCGCCACTCGTCCTCGGCAAACACGGCCCACTGCCGCCGGGTCAGCGACGACTGCGGGTTGTCGGCCAGCGTGTCGTGCAGGCGCTGCTGCCAGTACTGGCCACCGGCCGTCAGCCGGTGCGGCGCGTCCGGCCAGGGGGCGACCAGCCGGCTGTCCAGCGTCAGATTGCCGTGTTCGAGCCGCCGCGGTTGCCCGTCATCGGCCCGGCGTGGCCAGCGCATCGGCTGGGTCCGGCCCCGGGTCGCGGTCCGGTCATGCAGCAGGCTGGTTTCGCTGCGCACTGCGCCCCAGCGCCCCAGGTGGGTCAAGGCATAACGGTCGCGGTCGAATGCCATGTCCGGCGCATAGCCGCCACCGGCTGCGCGGGCCGGTACCGACTCATTCAGCGTGCCCAGCTCGCCGCGCCGGTTCGAATACGCGAGCCGCGCCCGGTCGATATCGAGCAGCAGTTCATGTGCCGGGTCCGGCGTCAGTGTCAGCCGCAACCCGAAGTTGTCGCTCCGCCCGGCACCGAGTCCGTTGAAGCCCGGCGTGACGGTCCGGCCGTCGCGATCGGCATAACGGATGTCGGCGCCGTCCCGGTGCGTGGCGCCGGCCCGCACCGCCAGACCGAGCAGGCCCGCCTTCAGCGGCCCGCTCGCATACAGTGTGCCGCCCTGGTCCCCGTCGAATGCACGGTTCAGCGACAGGGTTCCGTCCAGCTGGAACGAACCGCCCCAGCGGCTTCCGGTCTGGCGGGTAATGATGTTGACCACTCCGCCCAGTGCATCGGCACCGTACTGGACCGCCATCGCGCCGCGCATGACCTCGATCCGCTCGATGGCGGACGCCGGCGGAATGAAGTGACTGTCGACATCACCAAAACCGTTGGGGCGCACACTGGCGCTCTGATTCAGCCGCTTGCCGTCGATCAGGATCAGCGTGTAGTCGGCAGGCATGCCGCGGATGCGGATATTCGCCCCGCCGGCCTTGCCGCCCCGGCTGACATCCACGCCTTCGACCTCTTTCAGCCCGTCGCCGAGATTGTGGAAACGCCGCCGTACCAGCGTGTCTCCGTCAATGACCGACAGACTGGCGGACGCCTGCCCGCTCCGGACACCCGCTCCGGCCGGACTGACAACGACCGGTTCCAGTACCACGGCCGGCTCGGCCCGCGCCGTCCCTGCCGGCAACAGGGCCAGCAGGCCCGCTACCCTTGCCCAACGATGCCACTCCATACCCGTGCTCTCCGTCTGCTGTTCTGGCGCGACGCACGGGGCCCTTCCCCGCCGTCGCGCCAGAACAGCAGGGCGACGGAGAGAGGGGCACGGAGAAACGGGCAGGGAAGCGCATTCCGCCATGATCCGCACGGGAGGAAACAACGGAATCAGAGGAATCCGAGAAGTGGACCGCTGACAACAAAAAACCGCTTCCTGGCAGGAAGCGGTTCAGACAGTCCGTAAACCCCGTCCACGAAGAACGGACGAGCGAAGCGAGGTTTCCCCGCAGCGGCGGGGACGGAAGATACAGGATTCAATCAGGCAGACTGCCGTGCTCACGACAGTTTCTGTCAGTCGGGCGTGCACCGACGCCACGGTGAACGTCAGTGCCCACCTGTATGAGCAGTCTGAACCGCCTCCTGGCAGGAAGCGGCTGATGGTCAATGCCGCATCAGCGCGCCATGCGCGCCGACGCATGTCCGGCAACCCGGCCCGAGGTCAGATAGCTGGCGATATAGTCCTGCGACACCTCGCCGCTGTAGCGGCCATCGGCGTCGACCACCGGCATCCAGGTCAGGTTGTGCTCGTACAGCCGCGACAGCACGACGCGCAGGTTTTCGTCCGCCCCCGAGGTGACGGTAATCGGGGTCAGCCGGTCGGCACAGACGCCGTCCGCGCCGCGCGCCTCGCGGCGCTTGACGAAACCGAGCGGCTTGCCGGCCCCGTCGACCACGGTCAGATAGCGCAGGTCGTTGTCGTCCATGATGCCGAACGCCGTGCCCAGCGGCGTATCCAGGCTGGCGGTCTGGGTTTCCTGCATGTCGGCCACATCGCCGGCCTGCACCAGCAACAGCCGCTTCAGCGTGCGGTCCTGGCCAACAAAGGAGGCCACGAAGTCGTCGGCCGGTTTGGCCAGGATCTCGTCAGCGCCGGCGCACTGGACAATGCGCCCCTGACGGAACACGGCAATGCGGTCGCCGAGCTTGATTGCCTCGTCGACGTCATGGCTGACCAGCAGCACGGTCTTGCCGAGCTGGCGCTGCATCTGCAGGAATTCGTTCTGGATCTGTTCGCGGTTGATCGGGTCGACCGCACCGAACGGCTCGTCCATCAGCAGGACCGGGGCATCGGCCGCGAGCGCGCGGATCACGCCGATGCGCTGCTGCTGACCGCCCGACATTTCACGCGGGTAGCGCTGCAGGAAGCGATCCGGGTCCAGCGCCACCATGTGCATCAGTTCGCGGGCGCGTTCGCGGCAGCGGCGCTTGTCCCAGCCGAGCATGCGCGGCACCACGGTGATGTTTTCCTCGATGGTCATGTTCGGAAACAGGCCGATCTGCTGGATCACGTAGCCGATCTTGCGCCGCAGCGCCACGGTATCGATGCCGGCAGTGTCCTCGCCGTTGATCAGCACCGAACCCGAGGTCGGCTCGATCAGCCGGTTGATCAGCTTCATGGTCGTGGTCTTGCCGCAGCCGGACGGGCCGAGGAACACGCACATTTCGCCTTCCGGCACGCTGAGACTGACATTGTCGACGGCATTGAATGCCTGGCCGTTCTTCTGGACGAATTGCTTGCACAGGTTTCTGAGTTCAATCATCAGCGAATTCCTTTCGGGGTCAGTACGCGCTGCAGTTTCAGCAACGCCCAGTCCATGACGACGGCCAGCAGGCTCACCATCACGGCACCGGCGATCAGTTTGCGAATGTCACTCTGGCTGATGCCGTGCAGGATCAGCGTGCCGAGGCCGCCGGCGCCAACGATGGCGGCAATCGCCATCACGCCGATATTCAGCACCACGGCAGTGCGGATGCCGCCGAAAATCACCGGCACCGCCAGTGGCAGCTCGACCCATTTCAGCCGTTGCCAGAAGGTCAGACCGATGCCGCGCCCGGCCTCGCGTATTCCCGGATCGACCTGGGTCAGCGCGGTATGGGTATTGCGCACGATCGGCAGCAGCGAATACAGGAAGGCGGCGGTCACGGCCGGCACCGCGCCGATGCCGTGCCCGATCTGCGAGAACAGCGGGATCATCAGTCCGAACAGCGCAATGGCGGGGATGGTCAGCACCACGGTCGCCAGCCCCAGCACCAGCGACGCCAGCGAACGGAAGCGAACGATCAGCACCCCCAGCGGCACGCCGAGCAGTACCGCCAGCCCGACGGCCAGGCCGACCAGCTGCAGGTGTTCGCGCGTCAGGCCGAGCAGATAGCCGGTGTTGTGGATCAGGTATTGCCAGGTTTCCATGTCGGCCTCCTCAGATCAGTCCGCGCTGGCGCAGGAAATCGGCAGCCACGGTCCGCACCGGCAGGTGTTCGATGTCGACGCGGGCGTTCATGGTCGACATCGCCTCGTTGTCGAGCGCGGCGGACAGGGTGTTCAGCGCGTCGGCCAGTCCCGGATGCTGCGCCAGCACCTCGGCACGCACGACCGGTGTCGCCGCGTAGCTGGGGAAGAAGCCGAGATCGTCTTCGAGCACCACCATGTCGAAGCCCTTGACCCGGCCGTCGGTGGTGTAGACCAGTCCGGCCGGCACGAAGCCGTCGCGGATGGCGGTATAGACCAGTCCCGGGTCCATCTGCCGGATCTGCGGGCGGGTCAGCGGCAGCTTGTACAGCGCCTGCAGCGGCTTGAGCCCGTCCGGCCGGCCGGCGAACTCCATGTCCAGTCCCAGATGCCAGGCCGCGGACGGATCGGCCAGGGCGACGGCGTTCATTTTTGCCACCAGATCGGACAGGGTGCGAATCCCCTCGCGTTCGGCGCGCTGGCGCTGCATTGCGAACGCATAGGTATTGTTCAGCGCCGATGCGTTCAGCCAGGTCAGGCCCTTGTCGGCATCGAGGCGTCTGACCGTGTCGTATGCCTGCTCCGGCGTCATGCGCTCGTTGATCTTGTTGTAAACGATGAGTGCGGTGCCGGTGTAGTCCCACACCAGGTCGAGCTGCCGGCTTTCCAGTGCCCCGCGCATGATCACGGTGGCCAGATCGCCCTTCTGGCTGACCTGGAAGCCCTTGTGCTCCAGGTACTGCGCCGTCAGTTCGGACAGCAGTTGCTGCTCGGTAAAGTTCTTGCTGCCGATCACCAGCCCGGCCGCGACGGCCTGGGTACCGGCAATGGCCAGCATGGCGGCGGCCAGCAGCCGCCCGGCATGGCGCCGGAATGTGGAACAAAGCGACGGGAATGTCGTCATGACGGTCCTCCTTGAAGTGGGGCCAGCCGGCCGGTCGCACGGAGCGGCGGGCATGGCGGTGCCGGCGGCGTCACCGCCGGCCACGGGGGGATGGCGGAATCAGTTCGCCTGGCCCGGCGTCATCAGCCGGCCGAAGCTGGCGACGATGAAATCCAGGAACAGCGCGACCAGTGCGGTCGCGGCGGCACCGATGAACAACGCGGTCTGGTTGTTCAGGTAGATACCGGGGAAAATCAGCTCGCCGAAGCTGCTGGCGCCGATCAGGAAGGCCAGCGGTGCGGTACCGACATTGATCGCCAGTGCCACGCGCACGCCGGACAGGATCATCGGCAGCGCGTTCGGCAGTTCGACCCTGAGCAGCCGCTGCTGCGGCGTCATGCCGAGGGCGTCAGCCGCTTCCAGCATCGCCGGCGGCAGGCCGGCCAGGCCGGCGTAGGTATTGCGGACGATGGGCAGCAGCGATGCCAGGCACAGTGCGACGATGGCCGGCCGGTCGCCGATGCCGATCAGCACCATGGCCAGCGCCAGCACCGCCAGCGGCGGCAGGGTGTTGCCGATATTGAAAAGCTGCATCCACTTCTCGGCATGGCGGCGCATTGCCGCCCGGCTGAGCAGAATGCCGCTGGGCAGGCCGATGGCCAGTGCGGCCAGCATCGACACGCCGACCAGATACAGGTGCTGGCGTCCCAGGTAGACGAGGTCTTCCCGGTAGTCCCGCAGCACGTCCGGGCCGATGCCCCAGACCAGTGCGGCCAGCAGGGCGGCCGTGACCAGAAGCCCGAGGGATATGCGCTTGATAAACGCTCTTTTGTACATCTGCGTCCTCCTTGGCGACTCGCGGGGACCGGACGTCCTGCGCGAATGCTGTAATGATCGCGACAACCAGGGTGGTGCTTTGCCGCTCCCGCCGGATGGCGAAACGCGGGCAGAAACACGCCCGTAAAGAGCTGCCTTGTAAACACGGTGTCCGGGTGGACCGGACCTGAATTGAGGTGCGCCAGGTGGCGCATTTGACAGTCGTCTGACTGCAGAACTGAGTGCGGCGTTACGCGCCGCGGGGGATGCCGCAGCCCCGTTTATAACACTTGGTTACGCAGAAAAACAATTCCTTACCGCACTTTCCGGACCGTTTTCACCATGAAAAGCCGCGCAGGAAGCCCCGGAAAACCCCGCCAGGCCTGGATTTGACCGCAAACGGAGCACGAACGGCGACAACGTTCTACAATCGCCCGGAAATCCCGTTTTTTCGACGCGGCACAGCGCGAATATCCGCGCTGCGTACCGCAGTTACCCGTTTTTCGAAGACGATATGAGCCAGAAATTTCCCGTTACCCAGGCGATCCGCGCCTTGCGCGCGGCCGGGGTCGAATGGACCGACCATCTGTACGACTATGAGGAGCACGGCGGCAGCGCCGTTGCCGCCGCCTCACTCGGCGTCGACGAGCACTGCGTGATCAAGACGCTGATCATGCAGGACGAGAACCGGAAGCCGCTGATCGTGCTGATGCACGGCGACCGCGAAGTCTCGACCCGCAGCCTGGCCCGCCAGGCCGGTGTCAAGCACATCGAACCGTGCACGCCGGAAACCGCCAACAAGCACTCCGGCTACCTGGTCGGCGGCACCAGCCCGTTCGGCACCCGCCATCCGATGCCGGTGTACATGGAAGCGAGCATCGCCGGGCTGCCGAAGATCTTCATCAATGGCGGCAAGCGCGGTTATCAGGTCTGTCTGGCGCCGGCCGACGTGATCCGCCTGCTGAAGCCGACCCTGGTCGACGCGGCACAGGCCTGACGCTCAGTCGACGGCCAGTTTTTTCGCCACCGCTGCCAGCCGCGCGCCCAGTGCCTGCGCCAGCGTGCGCTCGGCCTCGGCCAGCGGGTGCTGACCCTCGACGCCAGCCCAGTGGCTGGCCCCGTACGGCGAACCGCCACCGGTGGTGGTGCTCAGCGCCGGCTCGGTATACGGAATGCCGACCAGCAGCATGCCGTGATGCATCAGCGGCAGCATCATCGACAGCAGCGTCGATTCCTGCCCGCCATGCAGGCTGCCGGTGCTGGTGAACACCGCCGCCGGCTTGCCGGCCAGCGCACCGGACAGCCATTCCGGCGTGGTGCCATCCCAGAAGTACTTCATCGCCGACGCCATGTTGCCGAAGCGGGTCGGACTGCCCAGCGCCAGTCCGTGGCAGGCGCGCAGATCGGCCTGCTCCACATATGGCGCGCCCTCGTCGGGCACGGTCGGCGCGGTGGCCTCGCACAGCGCCGACACCGCCGGCACGGTGCGCAGCCGGGCCCGGCAGCCCGGTACCCGCTCGATCCCGCGCGCGATCTGACGCGCCAGCTCCCGCGTCGCGCCATGACGGCTGTAGTACAACACCAGAATTTCGATCATCAGGCTTTCTCCTTGCAGTCGGCCGCATGGTACGCGAGCGCCCCGGCCGCGGCGATTGGCAGGCACGGCGCACCGGCTGTCGATAAGCTGCCATAATCCTGCCATTGCCCCGGATAGCCAGCCCGCCATGCCCGCCCTACCCGCCCGCCTCGAACCCCCCCTCAGTTTCGCCGCCTTCATCTGGCGCCGTGCCATGCACAACCGCAGCATCCAGGTCGCCGCCAGCCTGACATTCACCACGCTGCTGTCGCTGGTACCGCTGTTCACCATCGCACTGATCGTCGTCTCGGCGTTTCCGGTGTTCGACGACATTTCCGCCGCGTTCAAGACCTTTCTGCTGACCAATCTGGTGCCCGATTTCGCCGGCAAGGTCATCACCGTCTACCTGAAGCAGTTCACCGACAACGCCGGCAAGCTCACCGCCGTCGGCATCGGCGCGCTCGGTGTGACGGCACTGTCGCTGATGTTCACCATCGACAGCACGTTCAACAGCATCTGGCGGGTCAGGAAAAGACGGCCGCTGATGCAGAACATGCTGGTCTACTGGACCGTGCTGACGCTCGGCCCGATCCTGCTCGGGGTCGGCATTTCCGGCTCGGCCTGGCTGCTGCGCGAAAGCGGTCTCGGTCATCGCCTGCCGTGGTTCGCCAGCCTGATCCAGGACGGCGGCACCCTGCTGCTGTCCACGCTGATGCTGACCGTGCTGTACGGACTGGTGCCGAACCGCCACGTGCCGCTGTCGCAGGCGCTGACCGGCGCGTTCTGTACCTCGCTGGTGCTCGGCATGGCCAAATGGCTGTTCGCGCTGTACCTGTCCGGCTTCAAGTCCTACCAGTTCGTCTACGGCGCGTTCGCGACCTTCCCGATCATGCTGCTGTGGCTGCAGCTGCTGTGGCTGATCGTGCTGCTCGGCGCCGAAACGACCGCGGCGCTCAGCTACTGGCGCGGTGCAGCCTGGCGACGCGAGTTCGAAGCGCAGCGCCAGTTCCGCGATGCGGTCGAAGCCCTGTTGTGCCTGGCCGATGCCCAGCGCGAAGGCCGCGCGCTGACCCAGCCGGAGCTGCGCCGGGTCATCGATACCGGCTATGACGAAATCGGGCTGGTACTGGACGAGCTGACCCTGGCCGGCTATGTGCAGCGCGGCGAGCGCGATCGCTGGGCGCTGCTGCGCCGGCCGGAAGACATCCGCCTCGACGACCTGTTCCGCCGCTTCGTGCTCGACACCCGGGCCGGAGAGGATGAGGTCGCACGCGGACTCAGCCGGCTGATGGTGCCGGTCGGTCACCAGCTCGACCTGTCACTGGCCGAGTTTGGCCGGCAACTGCAGGCATCTGCAGCCGAAACGACGGGCTGAGCGACGACAACACCCGTGGCACGGTCAATCTCTGCCGCACAAATTTGGCTATCAACCCCTCCGGCATGCAAAAATCAGCGCCTGACCCGCTCGCCGACTCCCTGACGACTGCCATGCCCATTTCCAACATTACCTTTTCCAGCCATCGACAACGCGACACGGCGTTCTGGCGTCTCCACCTGCTGGCACTGACGCTGATGGCCGCCGGGCTGTTCTGGCTGTGGCAGGATGCCCGACTCGACTTCTGGCTGGCATCACTGTCGTATTCGCCGGCCGAGCGCGGCTTTCCGCTGAAGGACACATTCTGGATGCGCGAGATCGGCCATGTCGGCCTGCGCAATTTCGTCATCGCCATCGGGGTCGCCACCCTGGCGGTCATCGTCTGGCCGCGTACCTCGCCCGAACTGCGCACGCACGCCGGCTACGTACTGCTCAGCATGGCGGCGTGTACGCTGGCCATCTCGGTACTGAAACAGGGCAGCGTTCACCATTGCCCCTGGGATCTGGTCCAGTTCGGCGGCACGGCGATCCACTTGCCGCTGTTTGCCTCGCTGCCGGCCGGCCAGAGTGCCGGCCAGTGCTTCCCCGGCGGCCACGCGTCAGCCGGGTTCGCACTGCTGGCGCTGCCGTTCGCCGCACGCGGCTGGCGGCCACGCTGGGTACTGCCGCTGACGCTGTTCGCGCTGCTGATGGGCGGACTGATGAGCGGTATCCAGATGGTTCGCGGCGCGCATTTCCTCAGCCACAATCTGTGGACGCTGTGGTTCTGCTGGGCGATCTGTCTCGTCGTCTATGCGCTGTACCGCTGGCGGCGCTGGATGTAACTGCTTTCCGGTGCGCACGGATAGCGGTGTACCGCCCGGCTGATGGCAGGGCGCGGGCGGGCGGAGGATTAAAAAAAGACGGCCAGCGAATACTGGGTAAGCCGTTTCTTCCATTTCTGACCATCGCCCGGCATGGGGCAAAAAAATGGCGCAGTCCTGCCCGGACTTGCGCCATTGACGGTGACCCCGTGCCGTTGCGGCCGGCTCAGTGCGCCGCTTCCCAGTTCGGACCGCTGCCGACTTCGGCGACCAGCGGAACGGCCAGTTCGGCGGCGGCGGCCATGCGCCGCGGCAGTTCGGTGCGGATCAGTTCCAGCTCGGCGGCCGGCACTTCCAGCACCAGTTCATCGTGTACCTGCATGATCAGCCGGCTGGACAGTTTTTCCGTCCGCAGCCAGTTCTGCACATTGATCATCGCCAGCTTGATCAGGTCCGCCGCGGTGCCCTGCATCGGCGCATTGATCGCCGCGCGCTCGGCGCCCTGACGGCGGCCGGGGTTCGACGAGCGGATTTCCGGCAGGTACAGCCGGCGGCCGAACACCGTTTCCACCCAGCCCTGTTCTCGCGCCGTCTGCCGCGTGCGTTCCATATAGGCCGCCACGCCCGGGTAGCGGGCAAAATAACGCTCGATAAACGATTGCGCGGCGCTGCGGTCGATTTCCAGGCTGGCGGCCAGGCCAAAGGCGCTCATACCGTAGATCAGGCCGAAGTTGATGGTTTTTGCATAGCGGCGCTGTTCGGCGCTGACCGCGTCCGGCGCCACGCCAAACACTTCGGCCGCCGTCGCGCGGTGGATGTCGCGGCCGTCGCGGAAGGCCTGCACCAGCCCCTCGTCGCCGGACAGGTGCGCCATGATGCGCAATTCGATCTGCGAGTAGTCGGCCGACACGATCAGGTTGCCGGCATCGGCGACAAAGGCCTCGCGCACGCGGCGGCCTTCTTCGGTGCGAACCGGGATGTTCTGCAGGTTCGGATCGCTGGAGCTCAGGCGACCGGTCACCACGGCGGCCTGCGCATAGTGGGTGTGCACGCGGCCGGTATCCGGATTGATCATGCCCGGCAGTTTGTCGGTATAGGTCGACTTCAGCTTGGCCAGCGCGCGATAGCGCAGCAGCGCTTTCGGCAGCGGGTAGTCGAGCGCCAGTTTTTCCAGTACCGATTCGTCAGTGCTCCAGGCGCCGGTGGTGGTTTTCTTCACGCCGTGGGCCTTGGCGTCGATGCCGAGCTTGTTGAACAGGATGTCGCCCAGCTGCTTCGGCGAATTCAGATTGAACGGCTGCTCCGCCAGCGCGTACACCTCGCGCTCGATCTCCAGCATTTCCGTGCCGAGCTGCTGGCTCTGCCGTGCCAGCACCGCACGGTCGATCAGCACGCCGTTGCGTTCCATGACGAACAGCACGTCGGCGGTCGGCAGTTCGATCTTGCGGTACACATCGGCGCGCTTGCCGTCGAGTTTCGCCGCCAGCACGCGCGCCAGCCGCAGCGTGATGTCGGCATCTTCGGCCGCATAACGGGTCGCCGTCTCGAGATCGACTTCACAGAAGCCGATCTGCTTGGCACCCTTGCCGCAGATGTCCTCGTACTTGACCGTCTTTACGCCGAGTTCGCGCTCGGCCATGGCGTCCATATTGTGCTTTTCATGGCTGGCGAGCACATAGCTCATCAGCATGGTGTCGTCGGCGACGCCGGCCAGCGCAATGCCGTGGTTGGCCAGCACGTGGCGGTCGAAATTGAGATTCTGGCCCAGTTTTTTCCGTTCCGGGTTCTCCAGCCACGGCTTCAGCCGGCCGAGCACATGCTCGCGGTCGAGCTGGTCGGCGACGCCCGGCGCGGTGTGCGCGAGCGGAATGTAGGCGGCGATGCCGGGGGTGACGGCGACGCTGACGCCGACGATGCGGGCATGCATCGGGTCGAGGCTGTCGGTCTCGGTATCGAACGACACCACGTCGGCCGCGTCCAGTGTGGCCAGCCAGACATCGAGCCGTTCGTCGCTGGTCACCATTTCGTAGCGGGCCTCGTCGGTCGGCTGCGACAGTGCATCGTCGACCACGATCGCGGCCGGCTCGGCGGCCGGCGTCGCATCGGCACTGACACTGGCCACCGGCGCGCTGTCGCCGCCGTATTCCTTCAGCCAGGTGCGGAAGCCCAGGTCCTTGCACAGTACGGTCATTGCCGCGCGATCGACCGGCAGGCGCGCCAGCGAGTCGAGGCCATGCGGCATCGCGTCATCAAGTTCGACGTCGGTCTTGATGGTGACCAGTGCGCGCGACAGCGGCAGGCGCGGCAGGGCATCGCGCAGGTTTTCGCCGACCTTGCCGCCGACTTCGTCCGCGCGCGCCATCAGCGTGTCGAGGTCGCCGAACTGTTCCAGCCATTTCACCGCCGTCTTCGGCCCGCACTTGTCGACACCGGGCACATTGTCGACCTTGTCGCCGGTCAGGGTCAGGAAGTCGATGATCCGCGCCGGCGGCACGCCGAACTTGGCCAGCACGCCGGCTTCGTCGAGCCACTCGTCGGTCATGGTGTTGACCAGCGTCACACCGGGCCCCACCAGCTGGGCGATATCCTTGTCGCCGGTCGAGATCACCACGCGGAAGCCGTCGGCGGCGGCCTGGCCGGCCAGCGTGCCGATCACGTCGTCGGCCTCGACGCCGTCCTTGACCACCAGCGGCCAGCCCAGCGCGCGTACCGCCTGGTGCACCGGTGCGATCTGTGCCGCCAGCTCGGTCGGCATCGACGGCCGGTTCGCCTTGTACTCGGGATACAGGTCGTCGCGGAAAGTCCTGCCCTTGGCGTCGAATATGCACGCGCTATAATCGGCTGCGACTTCACGCTCCAGTCGTCTCAGCATGTTTATCATGCCGTAGACCGCGCCGGTCGGTTCGCCTGTGGGCGAGCGCAGATCGGGCATCGCATGAAACGCGCGGTACAGGTAGGAAGAGCCGTCGATCAGAAGCAGGGTTTTCATAAGGTATTTTCGGATGAGCTTGTCAGACAAGATCCCGGCGGCGAGCAATCGTTACGCGGTAATGCAAAAATTTCGCTCGCGCGAGGCATGGCATGTACTGAAAATCATGGCGGAATTCGTCGAATCCGCCGAGGAACTGCAGGGTATTGAACCTGCCGTAAGTATTTTCGGCAGCGCGCGGACTGCGCGCGATCATGCGGATTATAAGCTGACGGAGGACATTGCCCGGCGTCTGTCGGACGCGGGCTTCGGCGTGATATCCGGCGGGGGTCCCGGCATCATGGAGGCCGCCAACAAGGGGGCGTTCCAGGGCAAGGGGCCGTCGATCGGACTGAACATCGTGCTGCCGCACGAGCAAAAGGGCAACGAGTATCAGGACATCAGCCTAAAATTCAATCACTTCTTTTCGCGCAAGGTCATGTTCGTCAAGCATGCGTGCGCCTACGTGGTGATGCCGGGCGGCTTCGGCACGCTCGACGAGCTGTTCGAGTCGCTGACGCTGGTGCAGACAGGCAAGAGTCGCCGCATTCCCATCATTCTGGTCGATACGTCATTCTGGCGCGGGCTGGTCGACTGGTTTGCCGACCAGCTGGTCGGACGCGGCATGATCAATCCCGGCGACCTGGCACTGATCACGCTGACCGACGACCCGGCAGAAGTCGTGAACGCCATTTTCGAGCACTACGAAACGCGGGGCTTCTCGGCATCGCCGGAAGAACGCGAGCGCATGCTCAACCTCTAACTTTTTCAGGAACCGCCAATGCGCAACTCCACCGCCCTCGCCGCCCTGCTCGCGGCCCTCGCTGCGGCTCCGGCCCTCGCTGCCGACGCCGGCAAGCCCGCTCCCAACGCACCGCCGCCGCCGCAGATCGGCGTTGACGACGGCAGCGACGCCGAGCCGGACGTCACCATCCGTCAGGAAGGCGACAAGAAGATCGAGGAATACCGCGTCAACGGCAAGCTGTATGCGGTCAAGGTGACACCGAAGGTCGGCCCGCCGTACTACCTGGTCGACCAGAAGGGCGACGGCGAGCTGACGCCGTACGACGTGACCGGTCGCGGCAAGCTGAAGATCCCGCACTGGGTCCTGTTCACTTTCTGATCGCCGACATGTCCGTTTACACCACCGTGACCCCGGAGGCGCTCGAGCCGTGGCTCGCCCGCTACGACATCGGCCGGCTGGTCGCGCTGAAAGGCATCGCCGCCGGCGTCACCAACACCAACTACTTCGTCACCACGACGCAGGGCCGCTACGTGCTGACCCTGTTCGAGGCGTTGCAGCTGGACGAGTTGCCGTTCTACCTGAACCTGACCCACCACCTGTCGCGCCACGGCGTGGCGGTGGCCGGGCCGGTAGCCGACCGTACCGACCAGTTCGCCAGCATGCTGGCCGGCAAGCCGGCCTGTCTGGTCCATTGCCTGCCCGGCACCGATGTCAGCGCCCCGACGCCGGCACAGTGCGCTCAGGTCGGTGCCATGCTCGCCAGCATGCATATCGCCGGCGACACCTTCCCGATGTCGATGCCGAACCCGCGCGGCCCGCACTGGTGGAGCGTGACCGCGGCGGCCGTCTACCCGTTCATGGCTCCCGCCGACGCCGCGCTGCTGCGCGACGAGCTGCATCTGCAGAACAGCCATCGCTATGCGTACCTGCCGCGCGGCATCATCCACGCCGACCTGTTCCGCGACAACGTGCTGTTCGACGGCGAGCAGATTTCCGGCTTTATCGATTTCTACTACGCCTGCAACGACCTGCTGCTGTATGACCTGGCCATCGCGGTCAACGACTGGGCCATGCTGGCGGACGGCGACATCGACAACGAGCGCGCCCGGGCGTTTATCGACGCCTACCGCGCGGTGCGCCCGCTGCAGCAGGCGGAAATCGAGGCCTGGCCGCTGATGCTGCGTGCGGCAGCCATTCGCTTCTGGGTATCGCGGCTGTACGACCTGCACCTGCCTGCCGCAGGCGAACTGACCTACGCCAAGGACCCGGCGGCCTTCCAGCACGTGCTGGAACGGCACCGCCAGCGCACGGACTTCTGGCTGTAACCCCCACCTCCCGACCGGGCCGCGCCACGCCGGCCCGCGGACGGGGCCTGCCCTTCGGGCACGGCTTCGTGCTACGGTAAAAAAGACGCCGCGACCCATCCTTGCGGATCGGCGCGGTGTTTCCTGTTCCGTATCAAAGGGAGTCCAGTATGAAATTCGCACCGATCGCGGCCACGCTGGCCGCTGTTGTCCTGTCCGCCTGCGCCAGCACCGGCACCGCTGCCAACGCCGGCATTGCACAGGGCGAATGGAAAAGCGCGACCGGCATCACCCTGCTGGTCGAGGACGGCCGCCTGTCCGGCCGCGCCGGCTGCAACCGCTTCACCGGCACGGCAAAAGTCGAGGATGGCCGCCTGGTGACGGGCCCGCTGGCAGCGACCAAGATGATGTGCTCGCCGGACCTGATGAAGGCGGAAGCCGAGCTGTTCGCCTTTCTGGACAGCAAGCCGACCGTGACCCGGCAGGGCGACCGCACGCTGATTCTCAGCAGCGGCGACCACCAGATCACGCTGACCCGCTAAGGCCGGATGCCCGTCAGCCGGACTGCAGATGCGCCAGCAGTTCGCAGACCTTTTCCGGCGGCCGGGCAATCAGCGCATGGTTGCCGACGACGACGATCGGGCGCTGCAGCAGCCGGGGATATTCGACCAGTGCGGCGACCAGGTGATGGCGATCCAGGGTGATGTCATCCAGATACAGATCGCGGTATTCCGCTTCGTTGCTGCGCATCAGTTCGCGCGGCGGCAGGCCGAGCAGGTCGATCAGCCGGCTGATTTCCGCTTCGTCGAGCGGTGTTTTCTGATAATCGACGACCCGCGGCGTCACGCCGGCCTCCTGCAGCAGGCGCAGTGCCTCGCGTGATTTCGAGCAACGCGGATTGTGATATATGACGACCTCGGGCATGGCTGGTCAGGGTTTCCAGGTGATGACGACAGGATCATTCTGGCCGATGACACTCATCCCGGGCAATCAACTTTGAGATAAATCAGGTTTCTGCCATGGCGACTCCAAGCTCCCCCCACAGCATTCTCGACTTCTGGTTCGGCCGACCGGACGACCCCGACTACGGCCTGCCCCGCATCACCTGGTTCACCCGGGATCCGGCATTCGATGCCCTGATCCGCGCACGCTACCGGGACATTCTCGACAGCGCCCTGAACGGGGAACTGGACCACTGGAACGATTCGCCACGCGGCGCGCTCGCCCATCTGCTGGTACTTGACCAGCTGACGCGCAACGCGTTCCGCGACAGCGCCCGTGCCTATGCCGGCGACGAGCAGGCCCGCCGTCTTGCAATCCGGCTGGTCGACAGCGGCGACCACCTGCTGCTGGCGCCGATCGAACGCCAGTTCGCCTATCTGCCGTTCGAGCATGCCGAAAACATCGACCACCAGAACCGCGCCATTGCGCTGTTCACTGCACTGGCGCGCGACGAGCCCTCGCTGGCGAGCAGTGTCGACTGGGCCCGTCGCCACCGCGACATCATCGTGCGTTTCGGCCGCTTCCCGCATCGCAACGAAGTCCTGGGGCGCGACAGCACCCTGGAGGAAGCCCAGTTCCTGACCGAGCCCGGTTCCTCGTTCTAGCCGGCACCACGGCTTGCCGGATCGGGACGGGGCCCCTACCATCGGCGGGTTTGCCTCCCCCGGACCGCCGCATGTCACGTACTCCCTCCGCCCCCGGTCTGGCGCTGATCCTGGCCGCGCTGGCCACACTCGGCCCGTTTTCGATCGATACCTTCCTGCCGGCCATGGCGACGATCGGCCATGCGCTCGATGCCAGCCCGATCGAGATCCAGCAGGCGCTGTCGATCTACCTGCTGTGCTACGGCGCCATGATGCTGTGGCACGGCGCGCTGTCCGATGCCATCGGCCGCCGCCCGGTCATCCTCGGCGCCACGCTGCTGTTCGCCATCGCCTCGATCGGCTGTCTGCTGGCGCAGACCCTCGGCCAGCTGCTGCTGTTCCGTGCGCTGCAGGGCCTGTGTGGCGGCGCCGGCCTGATCGTCGGCCGGGCCATCATCCGCGATACCTTCGACGGGCCGGCCGCCCAGAAGCTGATGTCGCAGGTCACCATGCTGTTCTCGCTGTCGCCGGCGATTGCGCCGGTCATTGGCGGCTGGCTTTACGGCGCTTTCGGCTGGCGCTCGATTTTTGCCTTCATGGCGCTGGTCGGTTTCATGCTGTTTTCCGTCTGCGCCTGGCGGTTGCCGGAAACGCATGCCCGGGAACAGCGCTCCACGCTGGCGCCGCGCGCCCTGGCGAAAAATTACTGGCACATTGCCTGCAACCGACAGTTCCGCTTCCTGGCACTGGCGCTGTCGTTCAACTTCGCCGGTTTCTTTCTCTACATTCCGGCGGCCCCGGTATTCCTGATCCGCCATCTCGGGCTCGGACCGACCGATTTTCTGTGGCTGTTCGGTCCGGCGGTCTCCGGCATCATGTTTGGCGCCTGGCTGTCCGGACACCGGGCCGGACGCTACTCCGCCCGTGAATCGATCCACCTCGCCTATGTCCTGATGGCCATCGCGGCGGCCGCCAATCTGGCCAACAGCCTGTTTTTCGCACCGTCGCTGCCATGGAGCGTGCTGCCGCTGGCGCTGTACACCACCGGCATGTCGATCGCCGCGCCATCGGTCACGCTGTTCGTGCTCGACCTGTTCCCGGGCGCACGCGGCACGGCATCCAGCGTGCAGGGCTTCGTCCAGACCCTGTTCTCGGCTGCCGTGGCCGGGATCGTAGCCCCGCTGCTGTGGTTCTCGCCGCTGGCGCTGGCGATGGGCATGAGCGGCTTCCTCGCCATCGGCTACCTGATGTTCGTGCTGGCACACCGGCGTCGGCCCGGCCCCGAAGCCGTGTCCTGATGCGCAACGACAATGGCCGCAGCAAACGCTGCGGCCATTGTCATTCCGGATCGGCAATCAGCAGGGACACTTGCTGAGCTTGCCGCTCTTGCCCGGATAGCGCGCCTCGATGGCCGCGCGGTGGAATGCCGCCCGGCTCATCGCCGGAAGGTCCGGGTGGTGGTCGTGCATGTGCGCGACATAGGTGTCGTAATCCGGCACCCCCACCATCAGGCGCGCCGTCTGCGCCAGACGGCGCGCCACGAGCTTCACGTTAAGCAGCATGGGTGCCTGTTGCCTCCTTGCGATACTGGACCGGGGTTTCGTGCATGGTCGGATGCGCCTGTGCACGTGCCTTCAGGATAGCCCGGAATCCGAACACCAGCATCATCACCACCACCGCCATGAAGCCGGCGCACAGCGCCGCATCCACGTAGTCGTTGAAGATGATCTGCTGCATCTCCGCCGCCGTCTTGGCCGGCGCCAGCACTTCGCCATTGGCCAGGGCGCCGCTGAACTTGCGGGCATGGGCCAGGAAGCTGACCTTGACGTTGTCGTCGAACAGTTTCAGCCAGCCGGCGTACAGGGTCGAGATCAGCACCCAGACTGCAGGTACGACCGGCACCCATACGTACCGACCCTTCTTCATCTTCACCAGCACGACGGTGGCGAGGATCAGCGCGATACCGGCCAGCATCTGGTTGGCGATGCCGAACAACGGCCACAGCGTGTTGATGCCGCCCAGCGGATCGACCACGCCCTGATACAGGAAGTAGCCCCAGAAGCCGACCGACAGCCCGGTCGCCACCAGGTTGGCGGTCCACGACTCGGTGTTGCCCAGCGGCTTGATGAAGGTGCCGAGCAGATCCTGGATCATGAAGCGGCACACGCGGGTACCGGCATCGACGGTGGTCAGGATGAACAGCGCTTCGAACAGGATGGCGAAGTGGTACCAGAACGCCATCATCGTCTTGCCGCCGATGACCTGGTGCAGGATGTGCGCCATGCCGACCGCCAGCGTCGGGGCGCCGCCGGCGCGCGACAGGATGGTGGTTTCACCGACGTCCGCCGCCATTTGCGTCAGCATGTCCGGTGTCAGCACAAAGCCCCAGCCGGAGATGACCTGGGCCGCTTCGGCAGCGGTCTTGCCGATCACGGCAGCCGGGGCGTTCATGGCGAAGTAGACGCCCGGATCGAGCACGCAGGCGGCGATCAGCGCCATGATGGCGACGAACGACTCCATCAGCATGGCACCGTAGCCGATCATGCGGGCATGGGTTTCATTCTCCAGCATCTTCGGTGTGGTACCGGAGCTGACCAGCGAGTGGAAGCCCGACACCGCCCCGCAGGCGATGGTGATGAACAGGAACGGGAACAGGCTGCCGGCAAAGACCGGGCCGGTGCCGTCGATAAACTTGGTGACCGCCGGCATCTGCATGTCCGGCGCCACGATCAGGATGCCGATGGCCAGCCCGCAGATGGTGCCGATCTTCAGGAAGGTCGACAGGTAGTCGCGCGGTGCCAGCAGCAGCCACACCGGCAGCACCGAGGCAATGAAGCCGTAGGCCATCAGTGCCCAGGCCAGCTGCGTACCGGTCAGGGTGAACAGCGGCGCCAGCGTTTCGCTCCTGGCCACGTCACCACCATAGACGATGGCCAGCATCAGCAGGATGAAGCCGACCACCGAGATCTCGCCGATGCGCCCCGGGCGGATGTAGCGCATGTACACCCCCATCAGCAGTGCGATCGGGATGGTCATTGCAATGGTGAACGTGCCCCACGGGCTGCCGACCAGCGCCTTGACCACCACCAGCGCCAGCACGGCGAGCAGGATGACCATGATCATCAGGATGCCGACCGAGGCCACCACGCCGGCGACCGGGCCGAGTTCCATCTTGATGATCTCGCCCAGCGACTTGGCATCGCGGCGGGCAGACAGGAACAGAATCAGGAAGTCCTGTACCGCACCGGCCAGGATCACGCCGACGATGATCCACAGCGTGCCCGGCAGATAACCCATCTGCGCGGCCAGCACCGGGCCGACCAGCGGGCCGGCGCCGGCAATGGCGGCGAAGTGGTGGCCGAACAGCACCCATTTGTTGGTCGGTACGTAATCGAGGCCGTCATTGTGACGTTCGGCCGGCGTCAGCCGGCGCGGATCGAGTTCCAGCACCTTGCTGGCGATGAAGCGGCTGTAGAAGCGGTAGGCGATGAAGTAGCACGACACGGCGGCCACGATCAGCCAGATGGCATTGACCGATTCGCCGCGATTGAGTGCCACCACGCCGAGCGCCCAGGCGCCCAGCAATCCCACGCCGCCCCACAGCAGCGTGTCCTTGATGGATTTCATGTGTTTGTCCCCACGGGTTGTGATTTGTGGCGTCTGACGCGCCTGACTGTGCCATTTGGCACGCTTGCCGACCTGATTTCAAGCCGGGATTTTCCGGGCCGCAACATTTGCGCCGCCACAAATATTCATAAACGAATCAATAATTTTCCTTATCCAACATGACGACCAGGCCGACCGCTTGCGCCATTCATGCCGGTCGGGCGCCGGTTCTGGCGGGCACGGGTGGATTCATTGCCGCATGTCGGCCGGTCATGACATTTAATATCGCCGGTTTTTTCAGCTTTGCCATTTTCTGTTTCTCCCGCCGCCGGCGCCGTCCGGGCATCCCGCCCGCGCCGGCGGCCCGGGCGCCGCCCCCGACCCGCTGCCGATACGGGAAACGATGCCGGCAATGGCGGGATCAGTGCGAAAATGAACACGACCGTCTGTCGCATTTTCGTCAATAAAATTGTCCGATCAGCCCGCAAACGGCAGCAAATGCCCCTTCCCCCTCTTGGCAGACACGCCGCTTGGAGTAAGGTGTGCGCTGACGCATTTTCCTGCCCCCGACCATGCCCACAAAACTGTTGCTGGTGGAAGACGATGCGGCGCTGGCCGGCCTGATTGCCGACTATCTGCGCCAGAACGGCTTTCTCGTCGATATCGAACCCCGTGGCGACCTCGCGGCCGCCACCATTCATGCCACGCCGCCGGATCTGGTCATCCTCGATCTGATGTTGCCGGGCATGGACGGTTTTGCCGTCTGTCGCTCGGTTCGCGAACGCTATACCGGCGCCATCCTGATGCTGACCGCGCGCGACGATCCCATCGACCAGATCCTTGGTCTCGAACTCGGTGCCGACGACTACCTGACCAAGCCGGTCGATCCACGGCTGCTGCTGGCCCGCGTCCGCATGCTGCTGCGCCGGGTTTCCCCCCCGGCGGTGGCGGCGGACCCCGCCCCCGCCGGCTGTGATGTGCTGCGTTTCGGCGAACTGGAATGCAACCGTCGCAGTCGCCAGGTGCTGCTGGCAGGCGCGCCGCTGCCGCTCAGCACGGCCGAGTTCGATCTGCTGTGGCTGCTGGCCAGCCGGGCCGGCGAAGTCATCGGGCGCGAATCGCTGCTCGAGTCGCTGCGCGATCTCGGCTTCGACGGCGAAGACCGCTCGCTGGATGCGCGCGTGTCCCGCCTGCGCAAGAAACTCGATGAACGCGGCGACCTCGACCGCATCAAGACGGTCCGCAGCCAGGGCTATCTGTTCCGGCCCGGAGACAGCGCTTGAACCGGCGCGGCCTGCAGAAACGCGGACTGTTCTGGCTGTTCTTCCGCTACTACATCATTCTGGCCTGCACGCTGGCGCTGCTGGTGACCCTGGCCGGCTGGCTGCTCGACACCCAGCTTGACGAGGATGTCCGCGAAGACGCGCTGGGGCGTACCGCCGACGTGATCCAGCTGATGCGCTCCGACTACGCCCGTACCCGGGCCGATGAATGGAGCTCGCTGACCCGCTATTTCAATGCGACCGGCCCGTACTCGGTTGCTCTGCTCGACGCGCCCGCCCATGCCGACATGTGGCTGTCGTCGAATGGCGATCTGGTCTACGCCCGGCTCGGACCGACCCATACCCTGGTCATCGGCCCGATCGACGCGCTGGCAACCAAAAGCCGCGATCTGCTGCTCAATACCCAGCATCAGCTGGAGCTGGTGGTGACGCTGCTGGTCGCACTGGGCTTCGGCATCGGCCTGTATGCGTGGCTCAAGCCGCAGTGGCGCGACCTGATCATGCTGCTCGATACCGCCGAGCGTCTCGGCGAAGGCCAGTTGGCCACCCGCGCGCCACCGGCCGAGTCACGGCTGTTCCAGCCGATGGTCACCACGCTGAACAGCATGGCGAGCCGGCTCGATGCGCTGCTGGCCAGCCGCCAGGTCATGGCCCATGCGCTGGCCCACGAATTGAAGACCCCGCTGGCCAGGCTGCGTTTCGGCCTGGCCCTGCACGACACGGCACCGGACCCGCAGGCACGCGCGCAGCGCAGCGCCGGCATCGATGCCGATCTGGAAGAGCTGGATCGCCTGATCAGCGACAGCCTCGGCTGGGTACGGATGGCCGGTGGCCAGGTTGAACTGCGCAGCCAGCCGCTATCGCTGGCCCACTGGCTGGCCGAGCAGATCACGCCGGTTGCCCGCGCCTACCCGGCGCTGGAGATCCACTGTCAGGTCGACACGGCCCTGACCGCCACCCTAGACCCGGTCCAGTTCGGGCTGGCCATCCGCAATCTGCTGGGCAATGCCGCTCGCCATGCCCGGTCCCGCATCGACATCGCAGCCCGGATCGAGGAAGACGACAGTCTGACACTGACCGTCGATGACGACGGGCCCGGCATTCCGGAAGACGCGCGCGAGCGGATCTTCGAGCCGTTTGTCCGCCTGGACGCGGCACGCAACCGTGAAAGCGGCGGCACCGGCCTCGGGCTGGCACTGGCACGTGCTGCGGTCGAACTGCATCACGGCAAGCTGTCCGCCCTTGAGTCGCCGCTTGGCGGTGCCCGTTTCTGCATGAGCGGCCTGCGCCCGGCGCCATGACCGGCCCGGAACGGGTTCGACAGACGCAAGAAAAGGGACCTTTCGGTCCCCGGACTGCTCATGAAGTTGGGCACCGACGGTCGCGGTGGCGTCGGTACACGCCCGACTGACAGAGTCTGCCGTGAGCACGGCAGTCTGCCTGATTGAATCCTGCCTCTTCCGTCCCCGCCGCCGCGGGGAAACCTCGCTTCGCTCGTCCGTTCTTCGTGGCAGGGACCGACACAAGAAAAGGGACCTTTCGGTCCCTTTATTGTCCAGGCTACTTCCCGTAGGCCTGCTTGATTACTGCGCCGGAGTCGCGGCCGGTGCAGCAGCCGGCTTGGCGGCGGCCTTCTTGTGGCTGCTCTTCTTGTTGTGATGAGCAGCGGCCTTCTTGTGCTTGGCAGCATGCTTGGTGGTGGTGTCAGCCTGGGCTTCCTGTTCAGCCTTGGCCGGAGCCTTCTTCACCGCAGCCTTTTTGGCCGGGGTCTTCTTGGCAGCCACTTTCTTGTGTGCAGCCTTCTTGTGCGTCTGGGTCGTTTGCGTGGTCTTGGCGGCCGGAGCGGCAGCGGCATCAGCAGCCGGTTCGGCCGGGGCAGCAGCCATGGCGATGGCGGTGGAACCTGCAAACAGGGCAGCAACGAGGGTGGTCAGCAGCTTGTTCATTTCACTTCTCCAAATCGGTCGGGGCAAGGCGCTGTTCAATGTGTTGCGCCATGGATGTAGTGTCGTCCCGAGCCCTTTCCGCGTCAGTGCGGCAAGCGTTTCACTTGGTATGCGTATGTATTGTCAGCTGCTGTCAGATACCGTCACATTTCCTCGCGCGAGGCGCTGCCGTCAGCGCGGGTCGAAGGGCAGCGCCAGCCGGTCCTTTTCCGACAGGATGGGCTCGCGAGCCAGTGGCCAGCGGATGCCGATGCGCGGATCGTTCCAGGCAATGGTCCGCTCCAGCGCCGGGCACCAGGTGTCCGTGGTCTTGTACAGCACCTCGGCCCCGGCGGACAGCACCAGATAGCCGTGGGCGAATCCTTCGGGAATCCACAACTGCCGCCGGTTCGCCGCCGACAGCGTGACGCCGGCCCACTGCAGGAAGGTCGGCGATGATTCGCGCAGATCGACGGCGACGTCGAACACTTCGCCCTGCACGGCACGTACCAGCTTGCCCTGTGCACGCGGAGCCTGCTGCTCGTGCAGGCCACGCAGCACGCCTTCAACCGAGCTGACCTGATTGTCCTGGACGAAGGTCACTGTGCGACCGATTACCGCATCGAATGTCGACTGCTGGTAACTTTCGCAGAAGCTGCCACGTTCATCATGGAACACGGTCGGTTCCAGCAAAGCAAGTCCCGGCAGGGGGGTATCAATCAGGCGCATTCAGAATACCGGGTGCTGGAGCAGGTTGAGCAGATACTGACCATAGGCATTCTTGAGCAATGGCGCGGCCAGCCGCTCCAGTTGCGCCGCATCGATATAACCCAGCCGGTAGGCAATTTCTTCCGGGCAGGACACCTTCAGGCCCTGCCGGGTTTCGATAGTGGCAATGAACTGGCTCGCTTCCAGCATCGACTCGTGAGTGCCGGTATCCAGCCATGCATAGCCACGGCGCAGCGTCTGCACATCAAGCATGCCGCGTGACAGGTAGGCCTTGTTGACGTCGGTAATCTCCAGCTCGCCGCGCGCCGAAGGCCGCAGGGAGCGGGCAATCTCCACAACCTGCTCGTCGTAGAAGTACAGCCCGGTCACCGCATAGTGGGATTTTGGCTGCGCCGGTTTTTCTTCCAGACCAAGCACCCGCCCCGCCTCGTCGAACTCGACTACGCCATAGCGTTCCGGATGCTGTACCCGATAGGCAAACACACTGGCGCCATCGGCTTTGCTGCCGGCTGCCACGAGCTGTTTGCTCAAATCATGACCGTAGAAAATATTGTCGCCAAGCACCAGGGCCGACGGCTGCCCGGCCAGAAAGTCCTCGCCAATCAGGAAGGCCTGCGCCAGCCCGTCCGGGCTGGCCTGGACCGCGTATTGCAGGTTGAGTCCCCAGCCCTGACCATCGCCCAGCAACTGCGCAAAACGTGGTGTGTCCTGCGGGGTGGAGATGATCAGGATGTCACGAATCCCGGCCAGCATCAGCGTGGCCAGCGGATAGTAGATCATCGGCTTGTCATAGATCGGCAGCAGTTGCTTGCTGACCGCCAGTGTCGCCGGATACAGACGGGTACCGGAGCCGCCGGCGAGGATGATGCCCTTGCGTACCATCGGAACCGTGCCCGCTCAATCGCTCAATTGCGAAAACACATGGTCGACACCAGCCTGCCAGTGCGGCATCAGCAGGCCGAAGGTCCGTTCCAGCCGTTCGCAATCCAGCCTGGAATTGGCCGGACGCGGTGCCGGCAGCGGGTAGTCGCTGCTCGGGATCGGCTGAATGGCATCTGTGGTCAGCGCCAGCCGCAACCCGGCCTGTTCGGCAAGCCCCACTACATGCCGCGCGTAGTCGTACCAGCTGGTCTCGCCACGTGCGGTCAGGTGGTAAGTGCCGTACGGGAAGGCCTGCGGCGACTGCAGGTAGCGGGCCAGCAGATGCGCGGTCGCATCGGCCACCAGTGCCGCCGAGGTTGGCGCCCCGACCTGATCAGAGACAATGCTCAGTGTTTGCCGTTGTTGCGCCAGCGCCAGCACCGTCTTGAGGAAGTTGTTGCCATGCGCGCTGACCACCCAGCTGGTGCGCAGGATCAGATGCCGGGCACCGCTGCGGCGGATCGCCTGCTCCCCGTCCCACTTGGTCTGTCCGTACACCGACTGCGGCTGCGCTGCATCGTCTTCCACGTAGGCGCCCGCCTTGCGACCATCGAACACATAGTCAGTCGAGTAATGGACCAGCAGCGCATCATGCCGCGCGGCCCAGGCGGCCAGCCGCGCCGGCGCCTCGGCATTGATGGCGGCCGCGGCGGCCGGTTCGGTTTCCGCCTGGTCAACCGCCGTATAAGCAGCCGGATTGACAATGATGCCGGGCCGGAAGCGATCGAGCGCCGCCTCGATGGAGGCCGGATCGGACAGATCCATCTGCGCGCGATGACAGGCGACGATGTCGCCCAGCAATGCCAGCGCGCGTTGCGATTCAAATCCGACCTGGCCGTTGGCGCCAGTAATCAATATGCGGGTCATGCCTGGCTTCCATAGTGCAGGTCTACCCAGTCGCGGTAGGCGCCACTGGTGACATTGTTTACCCAGTCCGGATTGGCCAGATACCACTCGACCGTTTTCCGGATGCCGGTATCGAACGTTTCCGCCGGTTTCCAGCCCAGTTCGCGCTCCAGCTTGCGCGCGTCGATCGCATAGCGGCGATCGTGGCCCGGCCGGTCGGTCACATGCTGAATCTGGCTTGCGTAGCTGCTGCCATCGGCACGCGGTCGCAATGTGTCGAGCATTCGGCACAGGGTGCGGACCACGTCGATATTCGGCTTTTCGTTCCAGCCACCGATATTGTACGTGTCGCCGGGTCGCCCGGCGTCCAGCACCCTGCGGATCGCGGCACAGTGGTCGGTCACGTACAGCCAGTCGCGCACCTGCAGGCCATCACCGTAGACGGGAAGCGGTTTTCCGGCCAGCGCATTCAGGATCACCAGCGGGATCAGCTTTTCCGGGAAATGGTACGGCCCGTAATTGTTGCTGCAATGGGTGGTCAGCACCGGCAGGCCATAGGTATGGAACCAGGCGCGAACCAGATGGTCGGACGCAGCCTTGCTGGCTGAATACGGGCTGTTTGGCGCACAGGCATCGTCTTCGGTGAAGGGAGCGTCATCTGCCGACAGCGTGCCGAAGACTTCATCGGTGGAAACATGCAGGAAGCGGAACGCCGCCCGTTCGCCCTCGCCCAGCGTCTGCCAGTGCGCACGCGCCGCTTCCAGCAGGGAAAAGGTGCCGACAATATTGGTGTCGACAAAGGCCGCCGGGCCATGGATCGAGCGATCGACATGGCTTTCGGCGGCAAAATGGATCACGGCCCGTGGACGATGTGTATCCAGCAACTGGCTGACCAGCGTCCGGTCGCCGATATCGCCGCGCACGAACCGGTGCCGCGGATCGTCCCGCAGGCTGCGCAGCGTATCCAGGTTGCCGGCATAAGTAAGCTTGTCGAGATTGACCACCGGCTCCTCGCTTTGCGCCAGCCAGTCGAGCACGAAATTGCCACCGATGAATCCGGCACCGCCCGTAACCAGAATGGTCATGATGCTCTGCCTGAATGAGATGCCGCTTTGATCGGAACCCGGGACGACAACTTGACCCGCCCGGCCATGAAAATCGCAAAAACCACATTCTAGCGCAATCGCTACCGGCGTCCGGGCACGACAAAGCCGGCTTGCGCCGGCTCTGGACTGACTGGCGTCAAACGCCGGAGATCATTTCTCGACGAAGGCGCGCTCGATGGCGAAGTCGGCCGGATCGCCCATGCGCGGCGATTCCTTGAAGCCCATGCCGGTCAGCATCACCGTCAGGTCGTGCAGCATGGCCGGGCTCCCGCAGATCAGCGCCCGGTCATTGGCCGGATCGAGTTGCGGCAGGCCGATGTCGGCGCACAGCTTGCCGGACGCCAGCAGGTCGGTCAGGCGGCCCTGATTGCGGTACGGTTCGCGGGTCACGGTCGGGTAGTAGATCAGCTTTTCGCGGACGATATCGCCAAAGTACTCGTTTTCCGGCAGTTCTCTGGTGATGTAGTCGTGATAGCCGAGCTCGCTGACCCAGCGCACGCCGTGGGTCAGAATGACTTTTTCGTAACGCTCGTAGACTTCCGGGTCCTTGATGATGGACATGAACGGGGCGAGCCCGGTCCCGGTCGACAGCAGATAGAGGTTCTTGCCCGGCAGCAGGTTGTCCTGCACCAGGGTGCCGGTCGGTTTCTTGCTGACCAGCACGGTGTCGCCGACCTGCAGGTGCTGCAGCTTCGACGTCAGCGGGCCATCCTGTACCTTGATGCTGTAGAACTCGAGGTGCTCGTCATAATTCGAGCTGGCGATGCTGTAGGCACGCATCAGCGGCTTGCCGTTGACTTCGAGACCGATCATCACGAACTGGCCGTTGATGAAACGCAGTCCCTCGTCACGGGTGCAGGTGAAACTGAACAGGGTGTCGTTCCAGTGATGGACTGAGAGGACACGTTCGGCGGTCATGTTCGACATGGCAACTGGATACGGTGAGTGTCTGAGAATGCACGCATTGTACTGGCAGCGTAAAGCGCCGCCTACACAAAATACCGATAAGCAATATCAGGCGTGCCCATTAAAACAAAAGGAAATTATGGGGTTGCCGACCCATCCACATGGGATAAGGGCCGGCCCATGTCATTCATCATCCGGGGCTACCAGATGTAGAACAACAAGACCCACATCCCGAGAAACAGCCCGAGACCGGGCAGGATACAGGACAGTGCCAGCAGGCTGCGTCCCCTGCCCGCACCACGCCGGCGTGCCAGACGCCACAGCAGGCGCAGGCTCCACAGCGCGGCGGCCGACAGCAACGCCGCCCGCCACCACGGCAGGTTCGGGATATTCAGTCCCTCGTGTTTCAGCAAGGTCACGGTGGTCATCGACAGGCCGAGGAACACACCGACCCCGGCCAGCGGAATCAGCCCCTGGGCCAGTTGGTCCAGCGTGCGTCGGGCGCGTCCCGGCAATCCGCGATCGGCCGCCCACAAGCCGGCCAGCAGCATGCTGCCGACTACCGCCGCCGTACCGAGGATAAAGCCCAGCACCAGCGAACCATCCAGCCAGCTGAAGCTGTCGTTGACTTCCGGGTAGTGCGTCAGCAACCACCACGGCGCACCGTCATCCAGCGGCCAGTAGATATCGCGGTTGATCAGCCAGGTAGCAATATCCTGCTTCAGCGCGACCAGCCACGGGCTGGACGACCAGGCAAACGCGCCGAGCGCAATGCCCATCATGCCGTAGACGATCAGCAGCGTCGGCCAGCGGCCGGAATCGGCTACCTCGACGATTTCCGCTTCCGGACTGCGCGGTGCCAGGGTCACCGCATCGCGATACCCGCTGCAGCGCCCGCACATGTGACAGTCGCCGGCCCCCTGCATATGGCCGATGGCGACCAGTGGCGCACAGTTGATCGGAATGACCTTGCGTCCGGGTTCGCGGAATTTCTCGTGATCGACCTTGAAATGCCACGGCGCCAGCCGCGCCAGCAGGTTGAACACGCCGTTGACCGGGCACAGATAGCGACACCAGACCCGCTTGCTGCTGCCATACAGCAGGCCAACGGCAACGGCGGCCACCGTCGACCCGCCCAGCACCAGCAGCACCGCCAGCGGATACTGGTATACGCTGACCAGTTGCCCATAGATGGTGGTCAGCGCAAACGCCACAAACGGCCAGCCGCCCCAGCGCATCCAGCGCGGAATCGGCCGGCGCAGGCCGCGTTCGCTGGCCCACTCCGACAGCATGCCTTCAGGACACAGCCAGCCGCACCAGGCGCGCCCGAACAGCGGCATGGACACCAGCACGAACGGCCACCACACGCCCCAGAACGCAAATTGCGCCAACACCGTCAGGTTGTTGAGCGCATGGTCGGTCTCGGTCGGCAGCGGCAGGAACGGCGGCACGACCAGCAGGGTCGCGTACACCAGCACGATCCCCCACTGCAGGCGCCGCAGCCAGTGTGCGTGGCCGCGCAGCCAGTCTCCTGCCTGCGCGGCATAGGTAGCGACAGTCATGCTTTTGCCACGACCCCGGACTTTCCCGCCCGCTTCAGCAGCAGCGTGGTCACGACCCAGTAGCCGAGCCAGACCAGCAGCAGCGTCAGTGCCGGATGTGAACGATAGCCGGCGAAGTCGGCCAGGATCTTGCCGAGGCCATAGCTTTCATCGAGCAGACCGGAGCTGTCCCACAGCTGGTCGATACCGGCCGGCAGGGTGCCCATGCCGATCAGACGGTCGATGCCGGCATTCAGCAACGCGCCCGCCAGCAGCAGCAACAGGATTTCGGTAACGCGGAAGAACACCCGCCACGACAGCCAGCGACCGCCAAGCTGCAGCACGTAGAAAGTGGCCAGCGCGGCGACAAAGCCGCCAATGCCCGCCAGCAGCAGGCTGGCATGGTTGTCGCTGCCGGCCACGGTGCCGTACAGGAACACCACCGTCTCGCTGCCTTCGCGCGCGACGGCGATCATCACCAGCACCAGCATGCCCCAGTAGTTGCGCTGCGCCGCCTGGGCGGACAGCCCCTGCTCCAGTTCCCGCTTCAGCGTCCGGCCATGGCGCTTCATCCACACCACCATCTGCACCACCAGCGCCGCGGCGACCAGCGCCATGCCGGCCTGGAAGTATTCCTGCCCTTCGTCGCCCAGCCAGTCGGCCACGCCGAGCAGCATCAGCGCCAGCGCGCCGGACAGCGCCAGGCCGGCGGCCACGCCGCCCCACAGGAACGGCATGCCGCCGCGCCCCAGATCCGAGTTTGCCTTCAGCCATGCATAGAGAATGCCGACCACCAGCAGCGCTTCGACGCTTTCACGCCAGACGATAAATGCGACCTGTTCCATCCTGCTCTCACTTCACCACGATGACGCCACGCGCCTGCGGGTGGAAATCGTCAAAAAACGGGTATTCGCCCGGCGAGGCACCCATCACCACCACCGACGACTTGACGCCGGGTGCCAGCACCTTTTCCTTGCGCAGCGGCAGGCTCTCGAATTCGGCCGGGGTCTTGCCGGTATTGATGACTTCGATGCGGAACTTGGTCTTGGCCGGCGCGACGATGCGTGTCGGCGTCAGCGTGCCGTCCTTCAGCTCGACGCGAAAAGTCGGCATGTCGTCGGCGAAGGCCAGACCGCCGAACATGAGCAGGCACAGGGCTGCAGGTAAACGCATGATCCATCCTCAAGCACTTGCGGCCCGGCGAAGCCGCCAGGCCGTTTTTCTGCGACAAGCGACGGCCAATGGCCGCCGCGCGCGTCTTAGTAGCCGCCCTTCTTGCCGGTACCGGCGTAGGCGAATTCATAATTGAGTTCGATCGGCTTGAACCACGGGCCCACGCCGGTTTCCTTGTCGACGTGACGACCGAAGTGAGCATGCTGGTTCGCGCTCGGCGGCAGGATGGTGTACTTGAGCTTGTACTTGCCAGCGCCTTCGAGCTTGATGTTGTCGCCGTAGTGCGGGCCGTCCGACGCAACCATCGGCATCAGGTCGCCCTTTTGCACCTTGGTGCTGCCGACCTTCTGCAGTTCGTACTTGACCACCAGGTACGGCATCCATTCGCCTTCGCCGAAACCGGTCGGGTTGGCCTTGGCGGCGTGGATGTCGGCTTCGAGGTGGATGTCGCTCTTGGCGGCGTCCAGCATCATGCCGTCCGGGTCCATCTTCACCGGTTGCAGGTAAACGGCGGCGATCTCCATGCCGCCCTTGATAGTCGGCTTGCCGATCGGGTATTCCGCAGCACTGGCTTGCAGTGCGAGGGCAACGAGGCTGAGCCCCAGCAGCGCTTTCACTTTCATGTGACGTGTTCCTCAGAGGGGTGAAATGGGCGGATCATTAACGGGAAGTTAACGAAATGCGCGGATAAAGGATTGTACCCGCATTTCAATGAATGAGAAACAGTCGCAAATAGAGACAATGCTGAGGCGGATTATTTGCCTGAGACATCGCGATACAGCGCAGCGTACCGCTCGACCATATGCCGCGCAGTGAAATGCCCGAGATAGCGTTGCCGTGCGCGCGCGCCCATCGCGGCCGCCAGCGCCGGTTCATGCCACAGACGGTCCAGCGCCTGGCGCAGGGCTTGTACATTGCCTGGTGGAACTACCAGGCCAGTCTCCCCATCCAGATTGATATAGCTGGTGCCGGTACCGATCTCACAGGACACAAGAGGCTTGCCGTGCATGGCGCCTTCGATCAGCGTCACGCCGAACGCCTCGGAACGCAGGTGTGACGGGAACACCACACCGAGGCAGAGCACCAGCAACGCGGCCTTGTCTTCATCCGGCAGCGGTCCGAGGAAATGCACGTTGTGCAGCCCCAGGCGCTGCGCCTGCGCGCGGAGTTCGGTCTCCATTGGTCCGCCCCCGACAATCGCAACCGGATAATCGCAGCCTGCCAGCGCGTCAAGCAGGATGTGCAGACCCTTGTAGTAACGGATGGCACCAACGAACAGGAAGAACTTTTCGCCCAGCCGTTGTCGCCATCCGGCCAGCCGGGCCGGATCTGGCACCGGCTGACTACCCTCGTCGACCCCGAGAGGAATCACTGTCACCCGGTCGGCAAAGCGCTGGAGCACCGGGCTGGTGACCAGGTAATTCGGCGAGGTGGCAACGATCCGGTCCACACTGGACAGGAAGCGGTTCATCAACGGTCGATACAGGTGCAGCAAGGTCTTCTGCTTGACGATGTCCGAGTGGTAGGTGACGACGCTCGGTTTCTTCATCCGCGTGGCGAAGTGAACGACGTCCATGAACGGCCACGGGAAATGGTAGTGAACGACATCGGCCTGACGTGCGAGTTCGGCAAACCGGCCGAACACCGCGGCGGAGAAGCCGGTCGAGGCAACATAGCAATCGAGCCTCGCGCGATGCACAACATGCCCAGCCACACGCTCGTCGCGCGCCGCGCCGCGCGGACTCAGGGACAGCACCTCGGCGTCAAGGCCGAATTCGCGCCCTCCTTCGGCAAGCTGATAGATGACCTGTTCGACCCCGCCAAAACTGTCGGGGTAATAGGTTTTGAAGAAGTGAAGAATTCTCAAATGGCGTCTCGCAATGGTGGAAAAGCACATCGCCCCCGCCAGAAAGATCGGGACCGGCCATCACGATACCATCCACCACCGCCAGTACCGGCGCTGGCAAATGACGAGGACGCCCCCATATACTTGCCTTACGCCGGGGAACCGGCCCTATGCTGGAAACCGATGAACCGCAGTACCGCCCAATGTCGCCAGTGGTTGGCGCACCACCTGCCCGAACCAGCGCTGGCCGCGTGGCGGGCTCTGCCGCGCGCGCAGCTGCGTGCGCGCATCCGCGAAACCGACAAGCAGCAGCACTTTTTCTGTAGCATGGGACTGGCATTGGTGCTGTCGTCAGTAGCCACGCCGGCCATTGGCCTGCCTGCGACGTTCCTGCTTGGTCTGGTCAAGGAAATCTGGGACGAGCGTTATGGCAGCGGATTTTGCTGGTACGACATGGCAGCCAACGCCATCGGCATAATGGCCGCCCTGCCGCTGATTCTGGTATAGCCGTTACAGCAGGCAGCGCCAGAGCACGTCGGAGAAATCTCCGCCGCCAATCAACTGGACTACTGCTTCGGAGGCATCGAGGCTGTTGTAGGTGGGCAGCGGAGCGGAAACGGCCTGCGTGGTGGGCTCCGGCGCGCCGAACAGCAGTTCCAGCGGCTCGGGGGCGGGGCTCAACGGCAGCGCCGATACCGGCAGGGCGTCGAAGGACCCAGTCAGCTCCCTGGCATCATCAGTGGAAATCGAAGGCATGGGCGAGTCTCTGAAAGGTCGGGGCAGCGTAACAGGCTATCATACGCCGGCCTCACCAGCGTGTTGCAACTATCCACCACGTGCACACCCGATACCGACATGAAGAACACGCTCTTCAGCAAGCAGCCACACACATGAAAACCCTAATGGCATGAATTGTCACGCGGCCAATATTTAATACGCACATATCGATCGATGTCCTGCATGGCAGCGCAGGCCACGGGACAGTGAACGGCGACAACGGCATCGCTACAGCCAGCCATGCCTGCATCCCACTGCACGATCAGCCGCACAGCTGCGGTCACCTTCAAGGGCAATACTGTCACGAAAGGCAAGGAGACCATGAACAGCATCAAGCTCACGCCATTCGCATGAGCGTGAATCGCTCAATTACCACAGCCTCCCGCCACAACACGTGATCGCGCCATGGCGGGCATGCCTTCTCTTGCCTCAGAACGCTGCTTCCGCACTGAAATAGCGGTCAACCTCGATGATATCCGCCTCGCTGAGCTCGCCAGCTGCCGCTTTCAGACGCACGCGGCTGATCAGGTAGATGTACTTGGCCTCGGCCAGGTCGCGGCGCGACTGATAAAGTTGCTCCTGCGCATTGAGGATGTCGGCATTGGTGCGCAAACCGGCCTTGAATCCCATCAGCGTGGATTTCAGCGAGCGCTCACTGGACTTGACCGCCAGATCCAGCGCCCGCACCTTGCTGGCGCCAGTGGTAGTGCCCGTATACTGGCGAACCACCTCGGTGCGGATCTTGCTGATCGCCGCCTCCAGATCCTCTTTCGCCTTGTCCCGATTGGCGGCCGCCTGGCGGGTCAGTGCCGATGTATAGCCACCAGAGAACAGTGGAATATTGACCTGTACACCGATGCTTCTGCTGGTCGTCCGCTGGTTGACCGTCGTCACCGAATCACTGTCGGCCTTGGAGAACGAACCAACCAGATCCACAGTCGGATAGTGCCCGGCCTTGCTGCGATCAATTTCACGGTCAGATATTTCGACCGCCTTGCGCTGGGCACGGATTTCCGGGTTGTTGGCCAGTGCGCGTTCGGTCCACATGGCAGCCGAATCCTGCATCGTCGGCAGCACGAATGCATCGCCGCTGAGTACAGCCAGCGAGCGCGGCGTTTCGCCAATCAGTTCCTGCAGCGTCTTCAGCGAGACCTGCAGCCGGTCCTCGGCCTCAATGCGCTGGGCGTCGGCGATATCGCGCCGCGCAGTCGCTTCGTCCACGTCCGTTACCGTTCCGTCTCCGAGTTCGTACATGCGCTTGGCCGCCGCCAGCTGTTCGCTGATGGCCTTGAGCTTGGCCTCGGCCAGGTCGATCGAGTCGCGCGCCAGCAAGACGTCCATGTAAGCGCCTGACAGGCGCACAGCCAGATCCTGCAGTTTCTGGTCCAGCACCGCATCGCTGTATTCAGCGCGCGCATTACCCTGCCGGTACTCGGCCAGGCGCTGCATATTGAATAGTGGCTGGCTAAGCTGCACGCTGGCGCTCTTGCTCGTATAGTCAAGGTCCTCGGTGAACGTCCGGCCCAGGTAGGGCTGCTTGCGATCCCCGGTCACCTTGTACTTGTAGCCGCTGGCGCTGATCTGCGGCAGCAGGCCGGCGCGCCCGAGGTTGCGGTTTTCCTGTCCAGCCTCGTTTTCCTTCAACGCAGCACGCCAGGTCGGATCGCTCTCGCGCGCAGCGTGGTAGGCGTCAAACAGGCCGATCGCCTGGACGGCCGGTGCGGCGCAGGCTAGCGCCACAAAGGTGGCAATGAAAGTCCGTTTCACCGTCATTGCTCCTTGAACGCGCCATCGACGCGATCCAGCAAAGGTTTGATCAGGTAGTTGAGCATTGTGCGTTCGCCCGTTTTGACTACCACCGACGCCGGCATCCCCGGACGGATCTGGTTCTGGCCAAGCATGACCAGTCCCTTGTCGGTCACTTTTACCTGCACCAGGTAATACGGCATATTGGTACGTTCATCGACCAGGCGGTCAGCGGACACCGTGTCGACCACACCCGGAACATTCGGTGTCTTGGCATGGCTGAAGGCCGGGAACGACAGTTCGACCGGCAGCCCCGGATGCACCTTGTCGATCAGTTGCGGCGCCACCTGTGCCTCGACCACCATCGGCTCATTGCGCGGCACCACATCCATGATGTGGAAGCCCGGCTGGATAACCCCGCCAACGGTATGCACATTCAGCCCGACCACGATGCCGTCAATAGGCGACTTGATCTGCGTATTTTCGAATTCGTAGCGCAGTGCACTCAGGCGATCAGCCTGGGCATTGGCATCCTTCTGCACGTCAGTCAGCAACGACTGAACTTCTTTTTGATACTCCTGCCGGCGCTGGAGAATGCGGAGCTTGAGCTCAGCAATCTGGTTATGGGTGCGACCGATATTGGCCAGATCCTCCGCCAGCGAGCCGTTGATCTGCAGCGCATCGCGCTCCAGGCCCAGCATGCGGTTGCGCGGCACATAGCCTTCCCGGGCCATCTCGCGCACGCCCTTCAGTTCCTCGTTCAGAAAACCCAGTTGCTGCTGGCGGGACTGCCGGACCTGTTCCTGCCCATGCAGTTGCTCAAGCGCAGCAGCCAGGTTTTCTTCCAGAATGCGGATTTCGCTGTCCAGCGACGAACGTCGAGTCGTGAACAGGCGGGTCTGCAGCGCGATCGCTTCCTTCACCCGCAGGTCGTCCCCAAAACTTTTCAGCTCCGGTATCGGTTCCAGATTGGTCTTGCCATCACGCTCGGCCACCAGACGACTTTCCACCGCCTTGGCTGAAATGAACTGCGCCTCGGCCATACCCAGCTGTGAGCCAGACTGGGTCGGGTTCAGCTTGACCAATACCTGGTTTTTTTTCACCGCCTGGCCTTCGCGCACCAGAATCGCATCCACCGTGCCACCGGTCAGATGCTGGATGGTCTTGCGGTTACTGGCGACCTTGACCGACCCCGGTGAGGTCACCCCGGCATCGAGCGGTGCCAGCATGGCCCATAACATAAAGCCTCCAAAGCCCAGGATCAGCACACCCAGCCCCCAACGCACTGCACGATGAGAGTTGATATCCACGGGCGACGCTTCACCCTCGGATGCCGGGCGGGTCGCCTCGGCATCCATGATTTCAAATTTTTTCTTCAGACTTTTCATGGTCGTTTCGTTCAAGCGACATCAGTGGAAACGGGGGCCTGCTGCGGAGCAGGCACGGCCGGCTGCTGGGCCTGCATCAGAGCCTGCAGCACCTGGTCGCGTGGCCCGTACATCTGCATCGTGCCGTCGCGCAGTACCATCAGCTTGTCGACAGCGTTGATGATGCTGGTGCGGTGAGTAATCAGCACCACGGTCTTGCCGCGCTGCTTCATGCCTAGAACGGCCCGAACAAGCGCGGCCTCGCCCATGTCGTCAAGATTGGAGTTCGGTTCGTCGAGCACGATCAGGGCCGGCTCGCCATACAGGGCGCGGGCCAGACCGATACGCTGCTTCTGCCCGCCTGACAGCAGGCTGCCGTCAGCACCGAGCCGGGTATCGTAACCCTGCGGAAAACGCAGGATCATGTCGTGCACACCGGCCAGTTGTGCCGCAGCAATGACCATACCGCTGTCGATTTCGCCAAAACGCGCGATATTCTCGGCAATCGTGCCCTCGAACAGTTCGATATCCTGCGGCAGGTAGCCGATGTGAGGCCCCAGTTCGTCCTTGTTCCACAGAAAAATGTCGGCGCCGTCGAGCCGGACCTTGCCTGACTGGGCCGGCCAGACGCCCACCAGCAGACGGGCCAGCGTCGACTTGCCGGAAGCCGACGGGCCGACAATACCGACCACGTCTCCCGGATTCATCGCAAAACCCAACCCGCGCAGAACCGGAGCCTGGGCGCCCGGAGGCGCGGCAATCACATTTTCCACCACCACCTGCCCTTGCGGCACCGGCAGGCTCATCGAGCTGCCGCGTGGCGGGTGCTCGGTCAACAGCTCGTCCAGCCGCGCATAGGCGGCACGGGCACCGATCAGTTGCTTCCAGGTACCAATGGCCAGTTCGACCGGCTGCAGCGCGCGCCCCATCAGGATCGAGCAGGCAATCATCATCCCCGGGGTCAGCTTGCCTTCGATCACCAGCAGTGCACCGGCGCCCAGGATCAGTGATTGCAGCGAAATACGGATGAATTTGGTGATGGTGTTGATCTTGGCCGCCCGGTCCGAAGCCAGCGTCTGCATCGCGAGGATGCGGCTGTGATGAACGAACCATTTGCCTCGGATTGCAGGCAGCATGCCCATCGCTTCGATCACCTCGGCATTGCGCAGATTGTTGTTGGCGAAAGCACCAGAGGCAATCGATGCCTGATTGGCCTCGGCCAGCGGCTTGCGCGTGGCGACCTCGGTCACCCAGGCGAGGCAAAACAGCACCACGGCGCCAAACAGCACGATCAGGCCCAGCATCGGGTGGAACATGAAGCACACAGCCAGATAAATCGGTGTCCACGGCGCATCGAAGAAGGCGAACAGGCCATTGCCGGTCAGGAACTGGCGCACGCTGGTCAGGTCATGGATAGTCTGCCCAGGGTTGCCGCCGGCGCGGCGCAGGTTCTTCTCGAATGCAGCAGTGAATACCCGGTTATTGAGCCGCATATCCAACTGATTGCCAACGCGGATCAGCACCGCTGAACGTGTGTATTCAAGTGCCTCCATCAGCGCGAACAACCCCAGCGTCATCAGTGTCAGCATCAGCAGCGTGGTTTCGTTCTGGCTGGCCAGCACCCGGTCGTACACCTGCAGCATGTAGATCGACGGCATCAGCATCAGCAGGTTGATGACGAAGCTGAACGCGCCCAGCGCATAGAAAGTCCGGCGAAAGTCGTAAAGCACCGCACCCAGTTCAGTGCGCTTTGACAACAACGATTTCATCATGTTTGGAACTCGGTTAGACAGAAAATCCGGTCACCCGACAACAGGTCGGAGCCGGACTGCATGACAGGAACACATGCCGAAAAGGAAAAGCACGAAAGGTATGAAGGTGTCCGGAGAGCGGTCAGGTCATGCTGCCATTTCCACCCGAAGCGCTCGCACCGGCATGCCATGAGCCAGTGCCTCAAGCACATCAGGCTGACGCACAATGTACTTGCCGCCCCCCTTCTCCAGCACGCCGCGCCGGAGCAGGTCACTGAGCGTCCGCGACACCGATTCCCGGCTGGTATTGATCATGTTGGCGACATCCTGCTGACTCGGCATGGTCTCGATAACCTGAACGCCGCCAGCCTGTGGCTGGCGCAGCATGCACAGAAAACCGTAAACCCGCTGCGGGGCATTGGGCATGCCAAGCAAAACGCGGAACGCATTCGACTGCCGCAGCATCCGGGTCAGGTGCCGGAGCATCAGCTCGGCCACCGCCGGCACCTGGCAGAACAACTCGCGCGCCTGCTCGCCCGGCAACACGCCAACTCGCGATGGCTTCAGCGCCACCACCGCCACGGATGGCGGCAGTGCATCAATCACGCCAAGCTCGCCAAAAAAGCCTCCGGGCACCACGGTACCGAGGCTGAAATCGCGTCCGTCCTCAAGCCGGCCAAGCACCTGCAACTGCCCGTGCAGCAAAAAGTACAACTCGTCACGGACTGGGGCCTGGCCAACAATGACCTCGCCTTTGGAGAAGGCACGTATCGCCACCCACTTCAGCAGGCGCTCCAGCTCAACGTCCGACAGCACGGCAAACAGCGGCACCTGTTGCAGCATGGACGGGCCGGCGCGCAAATCTCCGCACTTGCTCACGCCTCCCGGCATGTGCACTCCGCTGACAGCATGGGTTTTCGACCCTTTCTCGATGATCATCAAATCTGAAAATGTGATATTCGTCACATTTTATCGGAGATTGCCCCCCTGCACACTTAAATTATGCGTTGTTCGGGAATCCCATATTCCTGATTATGCTTTTGTCACCACACGCATATGCACATTGCGGCAACAGCCGGATCGGCACAGACAAAGCCCCCCCGATGCCGGGTGGCATCCGGGGGGGCATTCACGAGGGGAAGAGATTGGCAGCTTTTCGCGCGCGTCAGCAATCAGGCAGAAAACGGCACATACCAGACCCCGCCTGCAGTCTGCGAGGCGGTCAGGGAAATATTCTCCGCGCTATCGGCAAAACTCAGCAAGACCTGTGGCTGCGTCAGTGGATGACTGCTCATCTCGTTAATCCACCAGTCCATACCCGCCTGGTCCGGTGCACGGCCCAGAACATGCGCATAAACCAGGTTCAGGAATGTGGCATTATCAGCCGCTGCCCCGTACATGGTCTGGAACTCACCACTTGCCACGAAGCTGTTCGCCACATCACCGGCACTCAGGCCATGGTCCCGCTGCTGCAACCAGTAGCCCACCCCGGCTTCGTCCGGTCCACGATCAAATGCAGCCTGATACAGCCGAAACAGATCCGTTGCCGTATCGTCCAGCGCCAGGGCACGTGAATCCGTAAAGCTGACCCGCTCCACCGACGCCAGCGAATAAAATATCTGCTCTCCGTTGTTGTACAAGGTCGCGCCATCTGGTGCCACACGGGACAGGGAGTAACCATTACTGGCGCCGTCGGCTATCAGGGAATCGATGCCGCCACCGCCATCCACTGCGCAATACAGCCAGCCGGGCTTCTCCCCGGAGCTCGTCACGACGGGCAGCGCAGCTTCGAAAATGAAGTCCGCTGCCGCTGTGCCGGCATAGCTTCCCGAGGCGCCCCCCGTGTCATTGGCTGCAATCCAGCCCCGCAGCGTGTTGAGCATGGCAGTATCCAGCGCGGCAGCCCAGTCCTGCGTCGACACCACACCGATCACCAGGGGACCACTGGCAGAGTCGATCCAGACCGGCGAGCCACTGTCGCCGGAATGGATGCTCAGCAGGCTGGTATCCCACACGCTGTCGGACAGCCTGGTCACCCAGCCGGAACTCAACCCCTGGACATAGTGGTCCCAGTACATGCTGGCCAGTACGCTGTCGTAACCGGACTGTTTCACCGACAACGCGGAGCTGTAGCTGTCGTACTGATTGGACATGCCGAACCACGATCCGGTCTTGCCGGAAGTCGTCAGCAAGGCCACATCGCTGTGCACATCGGAGTAAGCGATCATGCCGTCGCCCTCTCCGACCCGGTAATAGTTGAAGTTACTGACCTTGTACGGCGTGCCTTCATCGGAGTAGCCATATCCGGCATAAGCCGTCACCTCGACAGCAGCGCCGAGTTCGGGCGCGTACACCATGTGCGATGCGGTCAGCACATCATTGGGACCGACGAATACCCCCGTGCCGAAGTAGGTCGAACCATCAGCATAACGCGACCGCACCAGGCAGATCATGTTGAGCGGAGAGCTGGGGGAAAGCTGGGGTATATCGGTCACAACACACTTCTCCAGGAGATTGCGGGGCCACCCAATTCGGGAAAACGCATTACGCGGCGCACCGCAGCCCTGCCTGCCTGCCACGGCAGGGCGATATGGACACCCCCAAGACGCTGCAAATTATATCCAACTAATGAATATTAATTGAGACAGAAAAATACCGACGTCAATTGTTCGGACAGCACTCCGCCTCAAGGCCGTGCAGTGGTCCCCTGCCAACCGCACCAGCGGCCCAGGTCCGGCCCCAGCAGCGAAATGACGCGCCCGGTATGACGGGCCCGCCCTTCCGCTGTCAGGTGGTAATCCGTATTGAAATACCAGTCGCGTGGGTACATGAAGTCATACGGATTGCCGACGTAAACCAGGCCCTGCGCCCTCGCCTGCACCGGCAGAGATGCGTAGAACCGGTGCTCGACAGGATCGGTCCGGTAGGAAACATCGAACAGCAATGTCGGCGGCAACAGGATCAGGCAGGCGCCCCGCTGCTGCAGCCAGTTCCGATAAGCCACCAGGCGGCGCCAGGCCGTGGGGTCAGGCGGGTTGTCGCGCCCGTATCGCCATGGACGCGTGGCAGCCAGTTCTGCCCGCTCCTGATCCGTCCGGTCGGCCGCCGCTGAATGAGTCTGATCACCGCGCACGTCTACATGGTGGCCGCCATACACTCCTTGCCCGACAGAACGGTCGGGCGGATTGCGCCAGCCCTTCCAGAGGCGCAGCGGCTCCACGTCAGCCAGAAAGCGCAGGCGCTCCCGCCACGGCAGTCCCGACCAGTAAGCGGGATCACGAGCCAGCACATAATCGATAACGATACTGTTCAACGCTTCCGCATTGCCAAACATCGGATACTCCAGAGGCATCAACACCACATCCCCGGGGCCGATCAGTGCCTTGGATGACTCAAGCACGTAAGGCAACAGCAGGCCGGCATTAACCGCACCATTGACGACAGGCAGCCCCCAGGCACGCTCGAGCCGGCCCGAATCCAGCCCGAACAGCGCATTCGAGCCCGATACCAGCACCAGTTTGCGTTGACCAGCTAATGACTCGGCACGGGCCAGCTTGATCGCCCGCACCTCGGCCACCCAGCGGGATGACGGTGTCTGCCGGCCCAGTTGACCGGCAAACAGCACATACCACCCAAGCGAAAGCCCTGCCATCGCCATCGCCAACCCGGCCCAGAAGCGCACTTTTTCTCCGCCCGTCAGAAATTGAAATACAGGAAATCGCCCGTTGGCGCCGTCAGCAGCCATTTCAGCGCACACCACAGCAACACACCGCAGACAAGCCCCACCGCCAGGCCCGGCATGTGCGTTACAGACGCATTCGGTACGGGGTCGTAGCGCATGAAGCGGGCAGCATTCGGCAGCCCCCAGACAACGAGCAGCCCGGCCAGCAGCCACAGCCAGACAGCGGAAGGCGACAACGCGAGCATGGCCTCAACCACATCACCCTCAGGGAAAACGGGAAGCCAGGTTTGCAGCAGGGACAGGTATAAATGCCATGCGGTCGCCAGATCCGGCGCCCGGAACAACACCCAGGCCAGCGCCACCAGCAAGAATGTCATGCCGACCCCCAGCATCCGGGCTGCCGTGCCCCCCCTGGGAGAGGCAGGACGCGGCAGGTGGACGCTCACTGCGCGCCATGCATGGTTGAGCAACAGCAGCACGCCATGCATCACCCCCCACAGCACAAAGGTCCAGCCAGCTCCGTGCCAGACTCCGCCGAGCAGCATGGTCAACAACAAATTGCGATAGCGCCTTGCAGACCCTGCCCTTCCGCCGCCCAGCGGGATATACACGTAATCACGAAGAAAAGATGACAAAGTCATATGCCATCTACGCCAGAATTCAATAATTGAGTCGGCGCGATACGGCGACTGAAAATTGAGCGGCAGACGAAAGCCGAACAGCAGCCCCAACCCGATGGCCATGTCGGAGTAGCCGGAAAAATCGAAATACAGTTGCAGTGTGTAGGCAAGCATCCCGCTCCATGCTGCCTCCCCGGACACGGGACCCGCTGCCGCTGCGGCAAAGACCGGGCCGGCATAGTGGCCAAGGCTGTCAGCCAGCACGACCTTTTTGAACAGCCCGATGGCAAACAGGCCCAGCCCCGATTGCCAGATCCGATGATCATGCAACAGCGGATTGCCCGGTGAGAGCTGCGCGATCAACGGCTGATGATGAACGATAGGTCCCGCGATCAACTGAGGGAAAAAGGTCACAAAAAACAGGTAATCGCGCAGCCGGTGCTGATGGACGAGTCCGCGCCTGCAATCGACGAGATAGGCGATCTTCTGAAAGGTGACGAAAGAAATTGCCAGCGGCAACACGTGGGCGGGCAGCGTCCAGTTTTGCCCGATTACACCGGATAGTGTAATGCTCAGGAAGTGCGCGTATTTGAAATAGCCGAGCGCAAGCAGATTGAAGGTGATCCCGACCGCCATCCAGCGTGCAGCTGCGGCATCCCGCCCCATTCGCCGCACGGACAGAATCCGGCCCCCGAGCAGGAAATTGATGGCCACCGAGCCCAGCAGTAGCGGCAGGTAACGCGGATCCCACCAGCTGTAAAAAACCAGGGAAGCCAGCACCAGCCAGCCAAGTGCCCATGTCAGATTTCGTCCAGCCAGCCAGCGCCAGGCCAGCCAGGTCAACGGCAAAAAACCGAAGATGAACGTGAACGAACTGAACAGCATGCGAAAAGGTGGCGTCAACAGGAAAACGGGATTCTACCGAGTCTTGCCGCCGCATGCTCTAGTGCATTAGGTGATTTCTTTAAAACCCAGTGCCTACTTAAACGCTTGCACGCAACACGCCGTGCCTTTCTGGATTTTTCATGCAGAATCACACGCTTCCTTCCGCCTATTACCCATATATAGATGGATTGCGCGCCATCGCAGTGCTGGCTGTCATCATCTATCATCTGCACGCCAGCTGGCTGCCGGGCGGCTTCTCCGGCGTAGACCTGTTCTTCGTCATTTCCGGCTTTGTTGTCTCTCTGTCGCATGCCCGTTTTCACTGGCGACACTTCTCCGACTTCGTGATCACTTTCTACGCTCGGCGCATGAAACGCATCCTGCCCGCGCTGCTGGTTTGCCTGTTGCTGACCCAGCTGGCATCCACACTGTTCATTCCCCAGGCATGGCTCAGCGATACCAACGAAAAGACCGGTCGGTTCGCTCTGTTCGGGCTCAGCAACTTCATCCTTGTCGACACCAACAACGACTACTTCTCGCCCAGAGTCGAGTTCAATCCCTATACCCATACCTGGTCACTGGCGGTCGAGGAACAGTTCTATATCCTGTTCCCGTTCCTGTTCTTCGCCTGGGCCGCATTCAGAAAGTATCACCCGGTCTCGCTGCTGCTGTTCGCAGCGGGACTGGTTGCCTCCCTTGTCCATGCGCGCCTCCTGGCCAGCAGCAACAGTGCCATGGCGTTTTACATGGTGAGCAGCCGGTTCTGGGAACTGGCCGCAGGCGTGATGCTGTATCAGGTCATGGCGCTGCGCGCCCCGGTCTTCGGCAATGCGCTGCGCCCGCCCACTACAGCCTCGTCAACCGGGCTGTGGCTGTCCGCAGGTTTGATCGCAACTGGCCTGATCACATCCGATCCGACCCGATTTCCGTTTCCTGGAGCACTGCTGCCGGTGCTTGGCCTGCTCGGCATGCTCTGGTTCGGGCAGGGCCGCATGGCCGTCCATCCAGTGCTCCGGCTACTGACCTGCCGACCAATGGTCTTTGTCGGCCGGATCTCGTACTCACTCTATCTGTGGCACTGGCCGGTTTTCGTGCTGTTCCGCTGGACCTGCGGACTGGGAACACCACTGACCCAGACCATTGCGGTCGCGTCGACCTTCGCCATCAGCACGCTGTCGTGGCGCTTCGTGGAAACGCCGGTACGCCGCACCGGCCTGTTCCAGCGCCTTCCGCATGTGGCCGTCGTCACACTCGGGCTGGCCGCAGTCGGCGCGGGCTGGCTGGGCTACCAGCGCATGACTGATGCACAACCCAGGCTATCGCTGAGCCAGGTATCGCACCATGCTGCGGACTGGTATCCGGTCGGCCAGGACACCAGCCTCAACCATCCCGGGTGTCAGGTCGACACCCGGGCCGAGGACGTCCAGGGCAGCACGCTGTTCGTGTATTCTCGCTCAGGCTGCGGCGAGCACCACGACATCCGCCGCCTGTTCGTCATCGGCGACTCCCACGCAATGGCCTATGTCCCGCTGCTGAAGCAGACGGTGCTCGAGACCGGCAGCGAGGTCTATCTGTACAACAACGGTGGCTGCCCATTCCTCAGCTTTCAACCCTGGCGCGAGGATGCGCGCTGCCTGAAATTCAGTACTGCCTCGCTCAATGATGTTCAGGCCCGGATCCGGGCAGACGATGTCCTGTTCATGCCCTCCCTGCGCCTGCCGCGCCTGGCCGATCAGTTCGCACATTTCGGCCCGGAGAAATCCTGGAACGAGATGTTTGGCAAACAGGCGGTCAGCGGCCGCCGGAGCGCCGGCGAACTGGCGCAGACGACACTGGCGCCGCTGGCCAGGCAAGGTGCCTGGCTGATGTTCGAGGCCCCCAAACCTGTCTATGACATCCCGCCATTCCGCTGCGCGGACTGGTTCAATCGCGGCAATCCGGCCTGCGCCTACAGCGACCGGAAAGACAAGACCTGGCTCCAGCAGTTGCGGCAGCCGGTTCTCGACACACAGGTCGGTCTGAGTCTGGGCAACCCACGTATCGTCATCTGGGATCCATTCCCGCTACTGTGCCCGGGAACAAGCTGCAGCCCGTTTCACGGCGACCGTTCGCTGTACTTTGACGGCGACCATTTGAGCGGCTACGGCAACCGCCTGCTGCAGCCGTCGTTCCGGCAGTTTCTGACCCGGCTCAACGGTCCGGCTGTCCAGTAATGACCGGGCGTGGTGCCGCACGTACGGTGCCAATGTACCCGTCCCGGCTCCGGCCAGAGCGGCCGTCAGCATGGGCCGACCGGCAATGGCGCCCGACCCGGGAACACGCAGCAGCGCAGCGGCCAGACTCAGGCATGCGCCCGCGTTCCCCGGCATCCCGGTCCGTCACGACTCGCTGAATTCAGCAGCCCGCTGATACCCTCCCGAAACGACAACACCCCCCGGCGAACCGGGGGGTGTTGCATTAACGCGAAAGCGTTACAGGCGCAGGCAAAACCAGACTTCGGATCAGACCTGCGTATTCACTACCTGAATCAGAACGCCTGGATGGCGCCAGCCAGATCGACGTTACCCGTCAGGGTGATGTGCAGCAGGTCACCGGCAACGAAGCCCGACGAAGCGGTTGCATCTGCGTCACGCAGAACGTGAGTGTCGCCACCGAACTGGAACGTCACGGCCGAACCTTCGGCGTAAGTACCTGCATGTGCGGTATTTGCGTCTGCGACAAACTTCAGCGCTGCAGCAACGGCATCAGCCAGGTTTGCCGGAGCGGTGCCGCCCACGGTGCCAGCAGCCAGATCGGCAGCAGCCAGTGCCTTGGCACCAGTGACACCATCCAGAACCAGCTTGTCGCCCGAGGCAAAGTCACCGATGGTGACGTTGCTGCCCTTGGCTGCGGTGCCGAACTCGAACGTATCGTTGCCAGCGCCGCCGAGCAGCTTGACAGTCGAAGTGGCAGTGGTCAGAACAGCATCAGCCACGGTGATCTTGTCGTTGCCGGCACCCAGATCCACCGTCGCCACGCGGTTTGCACCCACGCCGTTCAGGGTGACCACGTCGTCACCAGCACCGGCGCTCAGCTTGGCCACTTCCGACGAACCGGCAGCAGCGAACGTCACGGCCAGCTTGTCGTTGCCGCTGCCCGAGGTCAGGGACACAACTGCGCTGGCAGCCACATCCAGATTGCCGGTGAATTTGCTGGCGTTCAGCGTGGCAGCCGAGAACGCATCAATCTTCAGGTCTTGAGCACCAGAGATGCTGGCGACGTCCGCCACGGAAGTGATGTGCGAAGCCGCAGCATTGTTCACCAGGCTCAGCAGCGGGCTAGCAGCGCCAGCCACGTCGATCGCACCGACATCACCACCGTTGAGGTTCACCACCACACTCGACACGCCATCCTTGGCGGTCAGCGTCAGGGTGCCAACGTCAGCATCAGCGGTGCCGGCTGCGTCCAGCTTGTTGGCAGCCAGATCGATCGTCACACCGTTGCCGATGTTGCTGATCGTGGCGGTCGAATCATTGGCAGCAACCTTCACCGTGGAGATGGCGCTGTTAGTGAAATCGCCCAGATTAACGGTGTTGCTGGTGGTACCTTCCAGACTCAGCGTTTCGAAGCTCTTGAACTGGGCAGCGGCGGCGGCGTTAGCCGTCGCAGCCGCACCGGTCAGGATCAGGGTGTCATTGCCGCCCTTGCCATCGAACACAGCCTTGGTGTCGACCACGGCAGCACCATTCCACGAGAAGGTGTCAGCAGCGTCCGTGCCGTTGATCGAAGCCGAACCAGCCACAACGACAGCAGCAGTATCAGCGAACGCGCCCGACTTGCCAGCGGCGTCGTTTTCAATAACCAGCAGCTTGTTTTCAACGGACAGCGGGTTGGCATCAACGCCGGTCAGGTAGTCAGCCAGATGCTGAGCAAACAGCGGCTTGCCAGCGGCATCCGTTGCGTAGGACAGGACGGTACCGGCGCTCTTCAACTGGTCGGTCACACCGGCGGACACAGCTGCCTTGTTGGCGATGATTGCAGCGTCGTCGCCTTGGGCGCCGTTCACGACAGCCAGCAGGAATTGCGACACCGACACTTTGCCGGCAGCCAGTTCGTTGCTCCAGTAGGCCTTGCCAGCGGCGTCGGCGTCACGACCGAACAGGTTGGTGTAAACCTGATCGATGAAAGCTTCACGCTTGTCAGCGTACTGGATGGTGGCCGGGTACTTGACGATGTCGTACGTGCCAGCAGTTTCCGGCTGGGCGCTGTTACCAAAGGCGCTGGCGATGTCTTCAACGCTGGCACCGGACTTCGTCCAGTATTCCAGGCCCGTCAGATCCGCAGCGCGCCCGAAGTACGCCACATACAGTTGATGAATTTGGGTAGCAGTTGCTGCCATTGTGAAGCTCCTATCTAGATAGATCGATGCAATCGTGTCGCCGCCTGTTTTCTGCAGCAGACCACCCTGTTGCAATCACCTTCGTCCTTGGCGGCCGGCGCCGGGTGGCTGGCTCGGCAGAGGCGGACTGAAACAACAAGCAGTTCGCCGGACAAGGGTGTGAAACCAAGCGGTGTTAGAGACACTTGCGGGGCCATTTTATGAACGGGTTCGCCTTACTGACAATTGGGTTCGCAGTAAGCTCACCAACTCACAATTAGGTTTGCCGCACGGAGTATGACAGTTTTCTGAGCCAGAATGCCAGCATCAGTGCAAATTCATCTTCCCGTAAAAAAACGGGTGCGGAAATATCCTGTAAATTCATGCCAATAGCGCACTTTTGATTTGCATCAAACGGTTGTTTTCATGCGTGTACCCTTATTGACTTTTGAGTGTCTGCGTGATTTCACATTTTTTCAACTCCGTTCTTTGTGTGTCATTTTTGCAACAATGCCTCGGGCTTTTCTGGTTCATGCAAGAAAAAGCCCGCACCAGGCGGGCTGGCGCGGGCAGCCGGGCAAGGCTGCTTCGCGCAACAGGCGGGTGGTCGCCTGGCTGTCACCCCGGCCGCGCGAGACGCGAATGATCTCCATTCGGAAAATAACATTCCGACGTCATCAAATACGGCGGCAGAGACATCAGAGGGAAGTCCCCTGCAACGGCTGGGAAAGACCGTCGATCAGGTGATAAAGGCGGGTCGACAACTGCGGCCACTGCCGGACCGCGCACCAGCGTGCAATGCGCTCGCGCTCGGCCGTTCGCGCCACCGGTGTGGCCAGCCGCTCCAGCAGCAACGACAGGCCTGCCGCCAGTTGCTCGGGCCCGGTGCCCGGCAGACGGTTCACTGCCTCGCCCACATCATCGAAAATACTCAGCGGCGTGACCGCGACCGGCACACCGACCGACAGGCCGGTGCGCACGGCGGCACTCGACGATTCCTGGGTATGCTGATACGGATAGACGAGCAAATCGGCATGCTGAAGCCAGCTCAGGCTTTCGGTATCGGGCAGAAAATCGGTCAGGAAAGTCACTCGCCCCCCCAGCCGGTAATGGTCGATCAGCGCCTGGCAATCACGTGCTTCCTGCGCCGACTGCTCGACCGGGTAGCATGCGGTAACCAGTAACAAGTACAGATCGGACTGGCGCTCGGCAAGCATGGCAAATGCATGAATTAGCGCCTGTATGCCCTTGTGTGGCAACAGAAAGCCGTAACTGGCCAGCACGCGCTTGCCGGCCAGCACGGCCGGGCGTACAGCCGGTACGGGCGCCGCCCCCACGCCATGCGGGAACAGAACGACATTGCGTACATGACCGAAGGTCTTGAGCCGGTTCAGGTCATCCACGCCGTGAACGTACAATCGGTCGGCGGTGGCCAGCGCGGGAGCAATATCCGTCAGGGTCTTCAGTTCGGCACCATGATGGACGTCAGCCGTCGAGTGGAAGAACAGGTGCACACCGATCGCACGTGCTTTCAGCCGCTCGACCAATCTGGCCAGCGCAGGCAGGCCGAAGAACGAGAAGTTGAACTGGATGACAACCGCCCCCAGACCCTGGGCAACGATAGTGTCATACAGCGCATCCAGGCTCCCGGCGGACTTGTCGGCAGCAGACCAACAGCGGTGGACGTTTGGCGCGTCCGGGCTCTCCACTTCGGCGTCGCGGTTGGCAAGCACGACCAGCCGGTCGGCCGGGATACGGCAGGCAAGACGTTCGGCATAGATGGCAATACCGCAGCGGCTGTGCCAGGTGCTGACCCAGCCGATTTTCGGTTCCGGGCGCAGCAGCGGCTGCGCCTCCAGTGCGGCCACTGCTGCGCGGGTCCGTTCAGCCACACCGCGCCAGGTATAGTCACGCTCGATTTTCAGGCGGGCGGCCGCCGTCCGGCGGGTCAGCCCAGCCGGGCTCGTCTGGCGCACTTCACGCAGCCTGGCGGTCAGATGCGCAAGGTCCGGCTCCGCCCAGACCGAATTCGACAGCCCGAGATGCGTCTGTGCCGGCGCGAAACGGTAATCGACCAGCCAGGCCGTTTCCTCGGTGCAAAAGTCAGTCTGCCCGCCCCAGTTGGTCGTGATGACCGGCAGATCGAACAGCATGGCTTCAGCCATCGGCATGCCCAGTCCTTCACCGCGTCCCGGCGCGACAAAGGCGTCGCAGCCTCGGTACAGCGCGTTCAGCTCGGCCTGCGGCAGATCGCGCTCGATCAGGACAACGTCCGGGTAGTCAGGATCGGCTGCCCGCAAACGTTCCAGCTGGCTGGCGACCGTGTTGTGCGGATTGGGGAAGGTCTTGATGATCAGGCTGACATCGTCCCCGGCACGGAATGCCTTGCCCCATGCGCGCAGCAGCACATCCACCCCCTTGCGCGGGAAACAGGACGACACGTGCAGGAAGCGGAAGCCGCGTCCCGGCACGCCAGTGCCAGCCACCGGCGCCGCGAGTATATGGTCGACGCCGGCCCCGACCACGGCGATCGGCGTGCTTACGCCATTGTCGCGCAGAATTTTTTCCACTTCCCGCGACAGCACGGTGATCAGGTCGAGATCATGGTTGAAGCGGGCCGCATGGTCGGCCGGAAACGCGCTTTCTTCCCACCCATAGCAGTGGAAGGCATTGACCCGCCCCCTCATCCGGTTCGTACGCGGCGGGTAGCAGAAACGCAGTACGGTATCCAGTTGCGGGTGTGACGCGCTGCGCTGCGACAGTGCAGCAATGTCGGGATGAGCGGCCAGAAAGCCGGCATCCGGCGCAAAATCCCCACCACCCTCGGTCGAAAACAATGCAACGTTCTCGCCGAGATCACGCAGTGCGCGCGCGAGTTCACGGTTGACGATGGCCAGGCTGTAATCACTATCGAACGGGCCTTCGACCTGCCAGGCCAGCAGGTCGTTACGCGGCATGTCGACCGGCGCCAGCGGCACCCCGATATCCAGCGAGCCAAGGTAATCGGCCAGTTGCCGGCGGACGACGTCGGCGCGGAAGCGTTCGAGATTGCGCCGCTGCGCGGCGATGATACGGCGGCGCAGCGCCGGCTGGCTGGAAATCAGGTTCAGCAGCGCACCGATCCGGCGCGGGTCCTTGCTGTCCAGCAGCAGGCCGCCCTCACCCAGCGTATTGCCGATATTGCTGCTGTTGTAGGCTACCACCGGGACGTCGTGCAGCATGGCCTCGATCAGCGGCATGCCGAAGCCTTCGTGCTCACTCATGGACACGAACACGTCGGCGGCACGGTAGTAGCCGATCAGGGCGTCAGCCGGCACCTTGCCCGGCATGTCGATATAATCGCCGAGTCCGAGCTCGGCGATCCGTGCATCCAGTCGCGCGCGGTAGTCCTCGCTGGTCGTGCCACCAACGATCATCAGCCGCGCCGGACGATCAATGAAGTGCAGCAGCTCGGCAAAAGCTTCCAGCAGGTCGAGCTGGCCCTTGTTCTCGCAGATGCGTCCGATAAACAGCACGTTGAATGTGTCGGCGTGCCGGGCTTCGATACGCACATCGCAGGGTGCCGCCAGTAGCCGGTCAATATCGACCAGCATAGGAATGGTGACCGCATTGCCGTATCCGCTGTCGCGCAGCTCATCGGAATTGAAGTCCGAATCCCCGATGGCACCGATGCACTGCGGCGCCCAGTCGCGCAACTGCTGTCGGCCGAGGGTGCAGTAGCGGTGCAGATAGCTGCCCTCCGGGAAGAATTCCGCCGGGGTGATGTTATGGTAAACGAGGATTTTCGGCTCAGTGCGCGCCTCGATCCAGGCCGCATCGTCATGGCCGAGACTGTGATGGACGAGCAGCGCCTGGCGGTCCTCGCCGACCGGATAGTCGCGGAACGAGCGGAGATCGTGTTTGAGGGCGTCATGGACGGTAACGCAGTAGATTTCCGACCGGAATCCGAGGGAACGCAACAGCTTGCGGGTGAACAACAAGCCATTGGTCACCCCGTCGCCGGGTGCACAGCTGTGGCTGAACTGGTGGATGGCGTCAATCTGCATGTCGTTTCCAGGCGATAAGCGCGTAGTCCTGTGGACCGTACATCAGGTGGTTGAAACGCTGGGCCAGCTCACTGCTGCCGTCCTTGACATGCCATTCGGCATCAACCGGGTGCAGGCGGCGGATCTCGGTACGTGCGTAGCCGCGATGCTGAGCGAGGAATTCGAGCACCAGCGGGGGAATGGGGTTCAGATGGGTCGAGTCGTTGTAGAACGAGCAAGAACCCACAATCACGTTTTCGGGGTTTGGCGTTTCGAAAATCACCAGTCCGTCCGGGCGCAATGCGCGCAGCGCAGCGTCGAACAGCTGCAACAGCACCTCAAACGGGATGTGTTCAATGAGATGAAAACCGGTCACCGCGCCCAGGCTGCCGGCAGGCAGGCTGTTCAGGTAGGAGATCGCATCGCCATGAGTGACGTCCAGCCCGTGCTGCCGGCATTGCTCGGCCATCCGTTGGTTGAGATCGATGCCCCGGCAGGCAATGCCGTTCTCGGTCAGCAGCTCCAGCCACTCGCCCCGGCCACAACCGATGTCGAGCACGCTCCAGTCAGCCTGGCCACCGGCGCGCTCGCGCAAGACCGGCAGGTACACGGTCTGCCGGGCCTTGATCTCCTCGCGGCTGCCGCGGAAAGCGTCCTCGAAAGCCACATAGTAGCTGTCAAGCAGTGCCGTCTCGACAGTGTCGCGCGGCAAAGGAGCAGCGCATTCATCGGCCCCGCGCAGCAGCAGTTGCTCGGCTTCACGCAATTGCTGCTGGAGAGATGCAATGCGGTTTTCCTGCGTGCAACGCCAGGCCCGCTGCTGCCGCTCCATGTTCAGCAGCGCGGCGGACATGTCATTGTTCGCGTCCTGCAGGCTCTGCAGGTGCGCCTGAGACGAACGAATGGCTTCAGTATGCTGCCGGAACAGATCGTCATGCACCTGCAGCTTGCCCAGTGTGATGTCGCGGAAGCGTGGCAACTGCAGCAGCACGAAGGTCCAGCGCGCTGCTCGGCCGACCAGCGGCAACATTCGCACGCGTTCGCGGAAAGGCAGCCCATGCAGGGTCAGGGCCTGCATCGTGCGCCGTGTGGCACGCACGATGCGCACCAGCAGTGGATAACGTTGCAGACGCTGGCGCAGCGACGGTTTTCCGACGGACGCCACCGCCAGTGGTGTGGCCTGCATCAGGCTGTCACGACGACGTGTCTGTATATCGCGGGACAGCCGGGCTTCCAGCACCTGCAGGTCAATTTCCGGGTTATTGTCTTGCAGCATGGCTCAGTTTCGGGGGCTAAGGTGAGGCTCGATGACCAGAGGGCTGGTGCCGATGAACTCGGGGTGTGACCCCCGAACCACTTCGAACACCAGGCATTTTTCCCACCAGTCGTAGCTGTCCTGCAAGTGGGTCGCATGGCTGTGCAACGCCAGTGTCACACTGTAACTACCGACGCCGAGGGCAAGCGACGGGATGTTCAGCACCAGTTCCTGCTCATGACCCGGCTGCGTTCCCAGGGGCTCGGAATAGCCAAGGTGCCAAGTGTTGGTGCCGAAGATGTCATTGCCGAGGCGATCCTTGATCAGGATGCCAAACGTCAGGTCGGCCAGTTGCTCGTGAACCTGATAGCGCACGCGCAGTTGTGCCGCCTCGCCGACGCGGAAAATCTGGCGTTCCTCGTCGCCATGCTGCAGTACGACACCGTTGATCTCCGCCTTGCGGTTGCCCGAACGCAGATGCAGAGGCGTCTCGCGCGCATTCGCGCGGTGATGGTCTGCCTCGCGCTCGGCGATCAGCGCGTTGTAGTGGTCAAGCACGATATCCGGCTTGTCGTCAAGAACAATGCGGCCACCATTCAGCAGAATGGCACGATCACACAAGCTCTTGACAGCCCCCGGGTCGTGGGAGACGAACAGCAGTGTCGTGCCTTGTTCGCGAAAAGCGCGAATTCGGCCGAAACACTTGTGTTGAAAATAAACATCCCCGACTGCCAGCGCCTCATCGACAATCAGGATATCGGGCCGAAACGCTGTCGCAACGCTGAACGCCAGCCGCACTTGCATGCCACTGGAATATGTGCGAACAGGACGGTCGAAATAATCGCCAATTTCGGCAAACGCCTCGATCCCGGCCAGCGCACCGTCGATCTGGCCGCTGGTCCGTCCCATCAACTGGCCGGTCATGTAGACATTCTGACGACCGGTGAAATCCGGGTGAAATCCCATTCCCAGTTCCAGCAATGCCGATAGCTGGCCATTGACCCGGACCTGACCAGCAGTGGGAAAGGACGTCCCAGTCAGCAGTTTGAGCAGGGTGCTCTTGCCGGCACCATTCTGGCCCACAATGCCGACCGACTCGCCGGCCGCCACACTGAAGCTCAGGCCATGAAGCACCCAGCTCAGCCGGTGGCGCGGCTGCCCGCGCGGGGACAGCCATTCGCGCAGTCGGCTCCATTTGCCCGGGTAGTTCTTGTAGGCCTTGCTGAGTCCGTTGACTTCGATCACCGGATTCATAGTTCATCCACCATTTCACGTTGATGGCGACGGTAAACCCACAGGCCGATCACCAGGGAAAACGAGGTCCAGATCGCTGCAGATAGCAGACCATCGAGCGGCGGTATGCGCTGCTCCACGAAAATGGTCTGGTAGAAGTTGAAGACGCCGACCAGCGGGTTCAGCATGATCCAGCGGTGCGTCCACACTGGCAGCACAGAAATCGGGTAGATGATCGGAGTCAACCAGAAGCCGAACTGCAACACGGCACCGACCAGTTGGCCCACGTCGCGGAAAAACACGTTCAGCGTCGCGCACAGAAGGCCCAGCCCCAGCGCCAGCAGCGTCTGCAGCACAATGACCGGCAGGATGGCCAGAATCACCCACCCTGGAAAATGACCGATCAGCAGCAAAAACACCAGGAAAAGACTGAAAATCACCGCAAAATTGAACGAGGTGATCAGAACAGTGATGACAGGCAAGCAGATGTTCGGGAAACTGCTCTTCTTCATCAGGTTGGCATTGTCGATAAAGATCGTCTGACAGCGCAGCAGGGTTTCGGAAAAATACAGCCACGGCAGCAGACCCGCGCACAGGTGGATGCTATAGGCGAAGTCGCCCCCCACGCCGGGTAGCCGGCTGTGCATGACTTTGGAGAAAATCAGTGTGTAGACGAGGATCATCATCAGCGGCTGGATGACAATCCAGGTCGCGCCGAGCAGGGTCCCCAGATAACGCGCGTGGATATCCCGCTTGACGCTGCCAAGCACGAAGCCTCGAAATTGCCAGAGGGAATGGATCAGTTTCATTCGGTCCTCTGCCCGCGATAGTCGACCGCGGACAGTTTCAGGGGAGAAGCGGTACGGAAAAGCCGCCGAGAGGGCGGAGCAGGCGGGGGAACCCCGCCCGATGCGCGACGTTTATTCTTTCCCGACACGGCGCAGGTCGGCCTCGACCATCATGGTGATCAGTTGTTCGAGCGAGGTCTTCGGCGTCCAGCCCAGTTTGGCGCGCGCCTTGTCCGGGTTGCCGAGCAGCACGTCCACCTCGGCCGGGCGGAAGAAAGCCGGGTCGATGACGATATGGTCGTCGGGGTTCAGCCCCACATGGCGGAAAGCAATTTCGCACATCGTGCGCACGGTGGTCGTCACACCGGTGGCAACGACGTAATCGTCCGGTGTGTCCTGTTGCAGCATCAGCCACATGGCTTCAACATAATCTCCGGCAAAACCCCAGTCGCGCCTGGCGTCGATATTACCGAGGCGCAGTTCCTTCTGCTTGCCGAACTTGATGCGCGCGACGGCGTCAGTCACCTTTCGCGTCACGAATTCGATGCCGCGCAGCGGCGACTCGTGGTTGAACAGGATGCCGCTGGAGGCATGGAGCTTGAAGCTCTCGCGGTAGTTGACGGTGATCCAGTGACCATACAGCTTGGCCACGCCATACGGGCTGCGCGGGTAGAACGGCGTCGTCTCGCTCTGCCGCTCGGCCTGGATCAAACCGAACATTTCGCTGGTCGATGCCTGGTAGAACCGCGCGTCCGGCTTGACCAGGCGGATCGCTTCGAGCAGTCGCGTCACACCGAGCGCATCGATGTCGGCGGTGACCAGCGGCTGGTTCCACGAGGTGCCGACGAAGCTCTGTGCACCAAGGTTGTAGATTTCGTCCGGCTGACTCTGCTGGACGGCGCGGATCAGCGACGCAGCATCGGCCAGATCGGCCTCAATGAACCGGATTTCTTCGCGAATGCCCAGCTCGTCCAGCCGCCAGACTGTCGGCGTACTGCGGCGGGCAATGATCCCGTAGACTTCGTAACCCTTGTTCAACAGAAGTTGCGCCAGGTAGGCGCCATCCTGGCCGGTCAGACCAGTGATGAGTGCTCGTTTGCTCATATTCGACTCGCGGTAGACACCCGCGTCCTTTGGCTTGGCTTGCTGAAACCCGGCACGGTGATCCTCACGCGGAGGGCGCACTTCGGGCACAATACCCCGGCCATCAACCAGAGACCGGAGTAAAAAATGCGGTTAATGATAACGGGAGGTCGGGGTTTTGTCGCCGGTCATGTAGTCAGGCAACTGCAGGCCGGCCGTAGCGCCGACTGGCTGGCCCTGCCTTCTGTGGTCGATGTGCTGGACAATCGGGCACTGGAGGCGGAAATCCGCCGACTGGCCCCGGACGCCGTGCTGCACCTGGCCGCCCAGAGCAATGTCGCGGCCTCTTTCGAGGATCCCGCCGCCACGTTCCGGGTCAATTACCACGGGACAGAAGCGTTGCTCAATGCTCTCGATGCCTGCGGATTCGACGGCGCCCTGCTGTTCGTCGGTTCGGGCGACATGTATGGCCTGGTCGACCCGGCCGCATTCCCGATCACCGAGGACACGCCGTTACATCCGCGCAACCCGTACGCAGTCAGCAAGGTTGCCGCCGAGGCGCTGTGCTTCCAGCGCGCCATCAGCAGCCGCTACCGGATCATGATGGCGCGACCGTTTAATCATGTTGGCGCTGGCCAGAGCACCGGTTTCGCGCTGCCGTCTTTTGCTTCACAACTGGCCGCGATCGCCCGCGGAGAGCTGGCGCCGGTGCTGGAGGTCGGGGACATCGACGTGACACGGGATTTCACCGATGTGGCCGATGTGGCCGAGGCCTATCTGGACCTGCTAGCGCACGGCGTGCGCGGAGGCATCTACAACATCTGCTCGGGTCGCGAATACCGGGTGCGCGACCTGCTAGACCGTCTGATCGCCATTGCCGGTGTCACGGTAGAGGTCCGTCAGGACCCGGCGCGTCTGCGCCCGGCCGAACAGCGCCGGGTTGTCGCCAGTCATGCGCGGCTGAGCAACGCAACCGGCTGGCAACCGCGAACGCCGATAGAGGATTCCCTGCGCGCTATCTACTCCAGCTTCGCGAGGTTCACCACGGACAGCGGCGGTACGCATTCCGTGTCTCGCTGACACAGCGCGCCCAGGTATAGGTCGCCGCGCGCGCGCGCGCCGCAGCCACAAGACGTGCGCGCAGCGGCGCATCGGTCAGCAATCGTTCGAGCGCGACGCTCATGGCCGTCACATCAAGCGCGTCAACCAGTAGTGCGCCGTCGCCTGCCACCTCGGGCAGAGAACCACGGTCGGATGCCAATGCAGGAATGCCGGACGCCATCGCCTCCAGCAGTGGCAGACCGAAACCCTCGTACAGCGAGGGCAGCGCAAACGCCCGGGCCCCCGCGTACAGGGCCGGCAGGTCATCTTCGGCCACATAGCCGAGTCGCCGGACGCGGCCGGAGGCCTCGGCGGCCTGCAGCCGTTCGAGCAGACGAGCATTGCTCCAGCCTCGCCCGCCGGCCAGCACCAGCGGCCAGGCGCTCTGCAGCGACACCGGCAGGCGCTCATGGGCGTCCAGCAGACGTTCCAGATTCTTGCGTGGCTCCAGGGTAGCCACCGACAGCAGATATCCGCCCGACGCCAGCCGGTATCGCGCAAGCACCGGATCCAGATCGGCAGCCTCACGCGGATGGAACTCCGGCTCCACACCAAGCGGAATCGCAGTGACCTTGTCCGGGGCGACACCATAGGTGGCGATCACTTCCTGCCGTACCGACTCCGCATCCGTGATCAGACCGACCGCCTGCTCGATCCGGCTCGGCAGGCATTCGTTCATCCAGCGCACTCGCTCGGGAGGGTGGCACTCCGGGTAATGGCAGTAGGACAGATCGTGCAGCGTGATCAGCGTGCGCCCCGGATAATCGAGTCCCAGATAGTTCGGCGTGTGGAGCAGGTAACCCTGCTCGGCCCGGCGCGCCAGCAAGGTACGGCTCTGCATGCCGACCCACTGCAGATAGGCGCGCCGCAGTATCGGGCGAAACGGCAGTCTCGCAGCGATCCGGGCCACGCGTCCGGCCGAACCGGAAGCCAGCCCGCGCTCCATCTGCCCAAGGCTGACCGGATGGCCTCCACGCAGCAACTGGAGCGCCTCCGCATCCAACTCGGCCGACAGGCCGCGTGCCAGCATCAGCGCATAGCGACCGATACCAGTCAGCGGCTGGCGCACGGCATCCACGTCGAGCAGCACGTGATCGGTCGCCGCCGGCACAGTCAGGCGGCGCAGCAGCGCGTCATCCATGCCCATTCAGCAGCGACCGTAGTTGTCCTGAAAGCGGACAATGTCGTCTTCTCCCAGGTATTCGCCGCTCTGCACCTCAATCAGTACCAGATCGATCGAGCCGGGGTTTACCAGCCGGTGCTGGTGACCGGCGGGAATATAGGTCGACTCGTTGGTCGACACGAAAATTTCCTTGTCCCCATTGACCACCCGCGCCGCGCCGCGCACGACGATCCAGTGTTCACTGCGATGATGGTGCATCTGCAGGCTGAGACTGGCCCCCGGCTTGACCACGATGCGTTTGATCTTGAAATGGTCACCTTCTTCCAGCACGGTGTAAGTGCCCCATGGGCGGTGGACTGTGCGGTGGAGCTTGTAGGCCTCATGCCCCTGCTCCTTAAGGCCCGCATAGATCCGCTTGACGTCCTGAACACGGTCCTTGCTAGCCACCAGCAACGCATCCGAAGTGTCGATGATGACCAGATTGTCGATGCCGACAGCACCAACCAGCCGCTCCTCGCTCTTGATGTAGCAGTTGCTGACATCATGAAGCATGACTTCGCTTTCGATACAGTTACCGTCCTCGTCCGGCGGAACGAGGGCGCCCAGCGCAGTCCAAGAACCGATGTCACTCCAGCCGATATCGCATGGCACCACGGCCACTCGCGACGATTTTTCCATCAGCGCATAGTCGATGGAGATATCGGGCACGACGGCAAAACGCTCGGCGTCGAGTTCAAGCTGCAGCACGTCCTGTCCTCCCACCTGCTGCGAGGCGGCCAGGCAGTGCTCGACCGCCTGAATGACCTCGGGGCTGTGCGCGTTCATCTCGTCGATCAGCGTGCCGGTCCGGAAGCAGAACATGCCCGAATTCCACAGAAAACGGCCCGAGGCCAGATAGTCGCGAGCGGTGTCCTGAGAAGGCTTTTCGACAAAACGCAGCACGCGGTGACCATCAGCCTCGATATAGCCGTATCCGGTTTCCGGGCTGTCCGGGTGGATGCCGAACGTTACCAGCATGCCATCTGCAGCCAGCTCGACTGCGCGCGCCACCGCAGTTGCAAATGCTTTCTGGTTGGCGATCAGGTGATCGGCTGCAAGCACCAGCAGCACTGCATCGTCACCATGGCGCTGGCGGACCTGCAGGGCCGCGCAGGCGACTGCGGCAGCGGTATTGCGCCCGAACGGCTCCAGCATGAATGACGCAGGCAGTTTCCGCGAATTGACTTCGCGCAGCTCGTCCTTGGTCTTGAAGAACAGATCGCGGTTGGTCACCGTCAGGATTTCTGTCACATCCGGCAATTTGAAACTGCGGAGAAATGCCTTCTGCAGCAGGCTTTTTCCGTCAGCCAGCCGGATGAACGGTTTCGGATGCTGTTCGCGCGAGACGGGCCACAGCCGCGAGCCGGCGCCGCCGCACAGAATGGTCGGGATCAAGGTAGGCATTCTGTTCCAATGGAATCGAAGATCAAAAGTTTGAAAGGTTCTGCTCGCGATTATGAACGTTTTCCCGGCGCAGGCGAAACGGACTGTTATCGCCGATCAATGGATATTCACCGCCGGCATTTTATTGACAAATAAAAATGCCAATATATTTACACCCGGAATATAAGATCTATACGGATAAAATCCGGCGCTGAGCGGTCTACTCCACCGTCACGCTCTTCGCCAGATTGCGCGGTTTGTCGACGTCGGTGCCCTTGGCCAGCGCCACGTGATAGGCCAGCAGTTGCACCGGAATGGTGTGCACGATCGGCGACAGGATGCCGACATGGCGCGGGGTACGGATCACGTGCACGCAGTCGGAATCGCTGAACTGGCTGTCCAGGTCGGCAAACACGAACAGCTCGCCGCCGCGCGCGCGCACTTCCTGCATGTTGGATTTCACCTTTTCCAGCAGCGTATCCTTCGGCGCGATGACCACCACCGGCATGTCGCTGTCGACCAGCGCCAGCGGACCGTGCTTGAGCTCGCCGGCAGGGTAGGCCTCGGCGTGGATATAGGTGATTTCCTTCAGCTTCAGCGCGCCTTCCAGCGCGATCGGGTAATGCACGCCGCGACCGAGGAACAGCGCATGCTGCTTCGACGCAAATGCCTGCGCCCAGCTGCTGATCTGCGGTTCCAGGTTCAGCGCATGCTGGACCGAGCCCGGCAGGTAGCGCAGCGCTTCCAGATAACCGGCTTCAGCCTCGGCATCGACTCGTCCGCGCTGCTTGCCCAGCGTGATCGCCAGCGTGAACAGCGCCACCAGTTGCGTGGTGAACGCCTTGGTCGAGGCGACGCCAATTTCGGCACCGGCGCGGGTGTAGAACACCAGGTCACTGGCACGCGGAATCGCGCTCTCGCTGACGTTGCAGATCGACAGCGCGGTACGGTGACCGAGCTCGCGGGCGCGCTTCAGCGCTTCCATGGTGTCCAGCGTTTCGCCGGACTGCGACAGGGTGACGATCAGGTGTGCCGGATTCACGTAGGCATCGCGGTAGCGATACTCGCTGGCAACCTCGACGCTGCACGGCAGGCCGGCAATCGCCTCGATCCAGTACTTGGCAGTCAGACCGGCGTAGTAGCTGGTGCCGCAGGCCAGGATCTTCACCCCTTCCGCTGCTGCCAGCCGGCCGCTGTCGTCACCGAACACGGCCGGGCTGAAGCCCGCGCCCAGCACGGCATCGATGGTGTCGGACAGGGCCTTGGGCTGCTCGTGGATTTCCTTCTGCATGAAGTGGCTGTACGGGCCCAGCTCCAGCGAGGCCAGCGACACTTCGCTTTCGCGGATGTCGCGCTGCACCGGCGTACCGTTCTGGTCGGTGATGTCGACCCCCTCGCGCGTCAGCCGCACGACGTCGCCCTCTTCCATGAACATCACCCGGCGGGTAGCGGACAGGATGGCGGACACGTCGGAGGCGACGAAATTCTCGTCATTGCCAAGGCCGATCAGCAGCGGGCAGCCCATGCGGGCCGCAACCAGCTCCTGCGGGCGGTCGAGCGCCATCACGCAGATGGCGTAGGCACCGTGCAGCTCGCGCACCGCGCGGCGGACCGCGTCGAACAGGTCGTGGCTCTGCTGGTCGTAGAAGTCGATCAGGTGGGCGACCACTTCGGTATCGGTCTGCGAACTGAATTCATACCCCTGGGCGATCAGTTCGGCGCGCTTTTCTTCGTGGTTCTCGATAATGCCGTTATGCACGATGGCAATGCGGCCATTGGAGATATGCGGGTGCGCATTCGGCTCGGTCACGCCGCCGTGGGTGGCCCAGCGGGTATGGCCGATACCGGCGCTGCCGTGCAGGCCTTCCGCGAGCACGGCCGCTTCCATTTCCGTCACCCGGCCGACACGGCGAACCCGGCGGATTTCATCGCCGACATTGACGGCAATGCCGGACGAATCGTAGCCCCGGTACTCCAGCCGCTTCAGGCCATCGATCAGCAGAGGAACGATATCACGATGGGATACGGCACCGACTACACCACACATATTCTGTCCTTAAATCAATCCGGGCGGGCAATGCGCCATTATATACGGTGGCCCTGACCCCATCGGTAACGAAGCGTCGCCGGCGTGCGCGTTACGGTTTCTTCGGTCGCTGCCAGCCGGACAGCGTCATCTGCTTGGCCCGGGCCAGCGTCAGGGCACCGGTCGGTGCGGTGCGGGTAATGACAGAACCGGCACCAATGGTTGCGCCCTGCTCGATCCTGACCGGTGCGACCAGCATGGTGCCGGAACCGATGAACGCGTTGTCCTCGACCACGGTGCGGAACTTGTTCACGCCATCGTAGTTGCAGGTCACGGTGCCAGCGCCGACATTGACGCCGCGGCCGATGTCGCTGTCGCCGATATAGGTCAGATGATTGACCTTGCTGCCCTCTCCGACACGCGATTTCTTGATCTCGACAAAGTTGCCGACATGCACGTGGCCGGCCAGTTCGGCGCCCGGCCGCAGCCGCGCGTACGGACCGATGCGGGCGCCTTCGCCGACGCTGGCACCATCCAGATGCGAGAACGGCTGGACCTCACAGCCAGCGGCCAGGCTGACATTGCGCAGCACGCAATGCGCCCCGATGTGCACGCCGTCGCCCAGCGTGACCCGGCCCTCGAACACACAGCCGACATCGATGCTGACGTCGCGGCCGCACTGCAGTTCGCCACGCAGATCGAAACGGGACGGGTCCAGCAGCGTGACGCCCTGGTCCAGCAGCGCATTCGCCTGTTCGCGCTGGAAGATCCGTTCCAGTTCGGCCAGTTGCCGCTTGGCATTCACCCCGGCCGCCTGCCAGCTGGCCGGCACGGCCAGTGTGGTCACCGCGACATCGTCGCGCACGGCCAGCGCAATCACGTCGGTCAGGTAGTACTCGCCCTGCACATTGTCATTGCCGAGTTCGTTCAGCCAGCCGGCCAGCCGCGCCGCCGGCAGCACCAGGATGCCGGTGTTGATTTCCCGGATCGCCAGTTGCGCCGCCGACGCGTCCTTCTGCTCGACGATGCCGCTGACCCGGCCATGTGCATCGCGCACGATGCGGCCATAGCCGGTGGGGTCGTCCAGGGTATCGACCAGCAGGCCGACGCCGCTGCCGGCCGCCGTTGCCAGCCGGCGCAGCGTCTCGGCCTGGATCAGCGGCACGTCGCCGTACAGCACCAGCACCTGGCCATCCGCCGGCAGATGCGGCATGGCCATTTTCAGCGCATGGCCGGTACCCAGTTGCTGTGCCTGCTCGGCCCAGCGCAGGTCGCTGTCGCCAGCGAACGTTTCCCGAACCCGTTCGCCGCCGTGGCCGTAAACCACGACCAGCGCATCCGGCGTCAGCTGGCGCGCGGTGGTGATGACCCGGCCGAGCATCGGCTGACCACCAATCGGGTGCAGGACTTTCGGCAGGTCGGAATACATGCGTTTGCCGCGACCGGCGGCAAGAATGACGGTACTGAGCGCGTTCATTTCGGATTCAATAAAGAAAAGGCTGCAATCCGGAGAGGATAGCAGCCTTTATGCTTGGGGCCATACCGCCCCACTCGTACCAGTCCGGGTTTAGTGAACCCGACGACGCAGATACTCGAGCGACTTCAGCTCGGCCAGTGCGGTCTTCAGTGCCTGACGGGCCTGGGCGGTTTCGCGATCGTCGGTCGCCTTGGCCAGTGCGGCCTCGGCTGCCTTCTTCGCGGCTTCCGCACGCTGCTCGTCAAGCTCGTCGCCCCGTACCGCCACATCGGCGAGCACGGTGATCGAGTCCGGCTGGATTTCCATCAATCCGCCGGACACGGCAACGATCACTTCTTCGGCCTGACCCGGCACACGAATGCGCAGCGGGCCCGGTTTGATACGGGTCAGGAGCGGCACGTGACGGGGATACACACCGATTTCGCCCATCTCTGCCGGGGCGACCAGAAACTCGGCCTCGCCCGAATAGATTTGCGCCTCGGCGCTGACCACTTCCACATGCATCGTACTCATGGCCTACCCTTTTAGAGCGTCTTGGCTTTTTCAGCCGCTTCTTCGATGCCGCCGACCATATAGAACGCCTGTTCCGGCAGTGCATCGTACTCGCCAGCGAGAATCGCCTTGAAGCCCTTGATGGTTTCACGCAGCGACACGAACTTGCCCGGGCTGCCGGTGAACACTTCAGCGACGAAGAACGGCTGCGACAGGAAGCGCTGGATCTTGCGAGCGCGGGCAACGATCAACTTGTCTTCTTCCGACAGTTCATCCATACCCAGAATCGCGATGATGTCACGCAGTTCCTTGTACTTTTGCAGCGTCATCTGCACGCCACGAGCGACAGCATAGTGTTCTTCACCGACAACCATCGGATCCAGCTGACGCGAGGTCGAGTCGAGCGGGTCAACGGCCGGGTAGATACCCAGCGCGGCGATATCGCGCGACAGCACCACGGTGGCGTCCAGGTGGGCGAAGGTCGTGGCCGGCGACGGGTCGGTCAAGTCATCCGCAGGCACGTAAACGGCCTGGATCGACGTGATCGAGCCGGTCTTGGTCGACGCGACGCGTTCCTGGAACTTGCCCATTTCTTCCGCCAGCGTCGGCTGGTAGCCCACGGCGGACGGCATACGGCCCAGCAGTGCCGACACTTCGGTACCGGCCAGCGTGTAGCGGTAGATGTTGTCGACGAACAGCAGCACGTCCTTGCCTTCGTCGCGGAACTTCTCGGCCATGGTCAGGCCGGTCAGTGCCACGCGCAGACGGTTGCCCGGCGGTTCGTTCATCTGGCCGTACACCAGCGCGACCTTGTCCAGAACGTTCGACTCTTTCATTTCATGATAGAAGTCGTTGCCTTCGCGGGTCCGCTCGCCCACGCCGGTGAACACGGAGTAACCGCTGTGTTCAATGGCGATGTTGCGGATCAGCTCCATCATGTTCACGGTCTTGCCGACGCCGGCGCCGCCGAACAGGCCGACCTTGCCGCCCTTGGCGAACGGGCACAGCAGGTCGATCACCTTGATGCCGGTTTCCAGCAGTTCGGACGAAGCAGCCAGCTCGTCGAACTTCGGGGCGGTACGGTGAATCGGCATGCGCTCTTCGGTCGCAACCGGACCTTGTTCGTCAACCGGTTCGCCGAGCACGTCCATGATGCGGCCGAGCGTCGCGGTACCGACCGGTACCGAGATCGGCGCACCGCTGCTGATCACGTCGAGGCCACGCTTGAGGCCGTCCGACGAACCCATGGCGATGCAGCGCACCACGCCGTCGCCGAGTTGCTGCTGGACCTCGAGGGTCAGGCCAGTACTCTCGACCTTCAGGGCGTCATAGACCTTTGGAATGGCGTTGCGCGGAAACTCCGCGTCAACGACCGCGCCAATGATCTGTACGATTTTGCCTTGGCTCATTGTCAAATCCCAATAAAGTAAACCGTCTCGCAGCGCTAGACAGCCGCGGCGCCGGCGACGATTTCCGAAAGCTCGGTAGTAATCGCGGCCTGGCGCGCCTTGTTGTACGTCAGCTTCAGTCGCTCGATCGCCTGAGCGGCGTTGTCGGTAGCGGCCTTCATGGCCACCATCCGCGCCGCCTGTTCGCTGGCCATGTTCTCAGCCACCGCCTGGAAGACGACGGATTCGAGATAGCGGCGAACCAGAATGTCGAGAACGGAGCGCACATCCGGCTCGTAGAGATAGTCCCACGAGTACGGGAATTCGCTCTCCAGCTCTTCGGTCCTGAGCGGCAGCAACTGCTCGATCTTCGGCTCCTGCTTCATCGTGTTCACGAACTTCGAGTACACGATGTGCAGTTCGTCGATATCGCCGCTCAGGTACGAGCGGACGATTTTCGACGCCGGTCCGATCAGCTTTTCCTGCTGCGGCGTATCGCCGAGCTGGGTTGCGCTGGACACCACGTTCATTTTCAGACGGGTGAGCGCCGCAAAGCCTTTCTGGCCGAAGCAGCAAACGTCGACTTCCACGCCCTTGTCGCTCCATCCGTCGACCAGCTGATAGAAAGTGCGCAGCACGTTGGCGTTCAAGCCACCGCACAGGCCCTTGTCCGAGCTGACCAGGATGACACCGACACGCTTGACCGATTCCCGCGTCTGCAACGCGGGATGCTTGAAGTCCGGATTGGTTTCGGCGACATGCGCCATCACTTCACGGACCTTCTCGGCATACGGACGCGCGGCGCGCATGCGCGCCTGCGTCTTGCGCATTTTCGACGTCGCGACCATCTGCATAGCGCGAGTGATCTTCTGCGTACCTTCTACGCTTTTGATCTTGGTGCGAATTTCCTTGCCGACTGCCATGTCCCAATCCTTTCAGTGGTGACGTCTGAAAAGATCAGGCGAAGTTGTAGCCGGCCTTGAACGATTCCATCGCTTGCGCGAGTTTCTTGTCGTTCTCTTCCGACAGCTTGCCGGTCTTTTCCACGTCTGCGAGCAGGTCGGCGTGGTTAGCCTTCATGTGCGACAGGAAATCAGCTTCGAACTTCAGTGCCTTCCGGACCGGAACGCCTTCGTAGTAACCCTTGGTCACGCCGTACAGCGTCAGGGCCATTTCCGAGATCTTCAGCGTCGAGAACTGCTTCTGCTTCATCAGCTCGGTCACGATTTCACCGTGCGACAGCTGCTTGCGGGTCAGTTCGTCGAGGTCGGAGGCAAACTGGGCAAAGGCCGCGAGTTCGCGGTACTGCGCCAGCGCCAGACGGATACCGCCGCCGAGCTTCTTGATCACGTTGGTCTGGGCTGCACCACCGACGCGCGACACCGAGATACCGGCGTTCACGGCCGGGCGGATGCCGGCGTTGAACAGGTCGGATTCCAGGAAGATCTGGCCGTCGGTAATCGAGATCACGTTGGTCGGCACGAAAGCGGACACGTCGCCGGCCTGCGTTTCGATGATCGGCAGCGCGGTCAGCGAGCCGGTCTGGCCCTTGACTTCACCGTTGGTGAACTTCTCGACGTAGTCGGCGTTCACGCGGGCTGCGCGTTCCAGCAGACGGCTGTGCAGATAGAACACGTCGCCCGGATAGGCTTCACGGCCCGGCGGACGGCGCAGCAGCAGCGAGATCTGGCGATAGGCCACAGCCTGCTTCGACAGATCGTCGTACACGATCAGCGCATCCTGACCACGGTCACGGAAGTATTCGCCCATCGCGCAGCCGGAGTACGGGGCGATGTATTGCAGGGCGGCGGTTTCGGAAGCCGAAGCCGCGACGATGATGGTGTGACCCATCGCGCCCTGGTCTTCGAGCTTGCGCACGACGTTGGCGATCGACGAAGCCTTCTGGCCGATGGCGACGTAGATGCAGATGACGCCAGTGCCCTTCTGGTTCGCGATGGTGTCCAGCGCCACGGCGGTCTTGCCGGTCTGACGGTCACCGATGATCAGTTCGCGCTGGCCGCGGCCGATCGGGATCATCGCATCGATGCCCTTCAGGCCGGTTTGCAGCGGCTGGTCCACCGACTTCCGTTCGATCACGCCCGGCGCGACCTTTTCGATCGGGCTCGATGCCTTGGCGGCGATCGGACCCTTGCCGTCGATCGGCTGACCGAGCGAGTTCACGACACGACCGACCAGTTCAGGGCCGACCGGCACTTCCAGAATGCGACCCGTGCACTTGACTTCGTCGCCTTCGGAAATGTGTTCGTACTCGCCCAGCACCACGGCGCCGACGGAGTCGCGTTCCAGGTTCAGGGCCAGGCCATAGGTATTGCCCGGGAATTCGAGCATTTCACCCTGCATCGCGTCCTTGAGGCCGTGAATGCGGATGACGCCGTCGGTCACCGAGATGACCGTACCGGTGGTACGCGCTTCGGTGGCGGACGGCAGGTTCTGAATCTTCGCGCGAATGAGCTCGCTGATTTCAGAAGGGTTCAACTGCATGATCTCTCCTAACTTTTGAGGCTGACCGCCATTGCTTGCAGTTTGCCGCGTACCGAGGCGTCGATCACGTCGTCGCCAATCTGGATGCGTACACCGCCGAGCAGCGCAGAATCTTCGCTGACCTCGAGTTGAATCTCTTTGCCATACTTGGCTTTGAGGGTCGCTGCGAGTTCGGCCGACTGGGAGTCGGTAAGCGGGAAGGCGGAGGCGATATGTGCGGTCAGCACGCCCTCTTCCGCCTGCTTCAGCTGGTCAAACTGGTCGGCGATGGCCGGCAAGAGCACCAGACGGCGGTTCTCGGCAAGCGCGGCGACGAGGTTCTTGACCTCGGCATCGGCTTTATCGCCCAGAACACCAGTCAGCATTGCTTCGATCTCGGCCGGGGTACGCTCCGGATCGGAGACGATGGCGTCGACGGCGGGTTCGCGCACGGTGGCGGCAAGCCAGACCAGCGCTTCTTCCCACTGGGCAAGACGACCTTCGTCCTTAGCCAACCGGAATACCGCCTCGGCGTATGGCCGCGCTACGGTAATGAGTTCTGCCATGGGCTGATTACAACTCCGCTTTGATGGAGGCCAGCAGATCAGCGTGCTTGGCGGGATCGATCTCGCGCTTCAGGATTTTCTCGGCGCCGGCGACAGCCAGATCAGCAAGCTGACCCCGCAGTTCTTCCTTGGCGCGGAGCACTTCCTGGCCGATTTCGGCACGGGCGTCGGCGATGATTTTCTCGCCTTCGCTCCGTGCGGCCTGCTTCGCTTCTTCCACGATCTGGCCAGAGCGCTTTTCCGCAGCCAGCACGAGTTCACTTGCTTGCTGCTTGGCGGTGCGGATCTGTTCCTCGACGCGTTTGCTCGCCTGTTCCAGATCCTGCTTGCCGCGCTCGGCGGCGGCCAAACCATCAGCAATGCGTTTGGCGCGCTCGTCCATCATGTTGGTAAGCGGAGGCCAAACAAATTTCATCGTGAACCACACCAGGATGGCGAAGGTAATCGCCTGTCCCAGAAGTGTTGCGTTGATATCCACGCTTGTTTTCCTCCAGTCAGTTCAACAACATCCGGCCTGGGCCGGGGTTCATTACGCGCCCAGGGCAGCCTTGGCAGCGGCCAGGAACGGGTTGTTGAACGTGTACAGCAGGGCGATACCAACACCGATCATCGAGATGGCGTCGAGCAGACCGGCGATGATGAAGAGCTTGGTTTGCAGAACCGGGATCATTTCCGGTTGGCGGGCCGAGCTCTCGAGGAACTTGCCGCCCAGGATGCCGAAGCCGAGCGCGGTACCGATGGCGCCGAGGCCGATCATGATGGCTGCGGCCAGTGCGGTCATGCCCTGAATCTGCGAAACGAGTGCTTCCATGGATCTCTCCTAAGGGGTGGGACGAGGTTGATGAGGGTAAAGCAAAACAGTGTCGCCACCGCCCGAAGGCGGCGACGACGGGGAAAACTTAGTGATCCTCGACGGCGAGGCTCAGGTACACGACGGTCAGCATCATGAACACGAACGCCTGCAGCGTGATGATCAGGATGTGGAAGATCGCCCACGGTGCGCCGAGCGGCCACTGGGCCCACCACGGCAGCAACGCGATCAGGATGAAGATCATTTCGCCGGCGTACATGTTGCCGAACAGACGAAGGGCGAGAGAGATCGGCTTGGCGATCAGTTCGATGATCTGCAGCAGGAAGTTGGCCGGAGCAAGCTTCGGACCGAACGGGGCCGAGAACAGCTCCTTCACGTAGCCGCCCACGCCCTTGGCCTTGATCGAGAAGCCGATGATCAGGAACATCACCGAAATCGACATGGCGAAGGTCGTGTTGACGTCGGCAGACGGCACCACGCGCAGGTAGACGTGTTCCGGATCGGCACCGAACACATGCTCGCCGATCAGGCCGGCGATGTGCGGCAGCAAGTCGACCGGCAGCAAGTCCATCGCGTTCATCATGAACACCCAGACGAAGATGGTCAGGGCCAGCGGCGCAATCACGGCGCTCTTGGCGTGGAACATCTCGCGTACCTGGGTGCCGACCATCTCGACCAGCATTTCGACCGCCAGCTGCAGGCGGCCCGGTTTGTCGACGCTAAAGTTTCGCGCCACGCGGGCGAAGATGAACAGGAACAGGAAGCCGAGGATCAGCGATACAGTGAAGCTATCGATGTTGATCGCCCAGAAGCCCCCGTCATGCGGCACCGTCGCCTGCGTCAGGTGGTGCTTGATGTACTCGGTAGCATTAGCAGCCATTTGCCCACTCTCGTTTATTTGGATAGAAGTCCAAGCCAGTATGCCGACTGCGCCAGGGCGAACCCGCCCAGCAACGCCAGTGCCGACACACTTGAAAAACCCGAAATGACCACCACGAACAGGATCAGCGTGGCGAACATTTTCATTGCCTCGGCACGAAAGTGCCGTCGCAGGATGACACCGGGGTGCGCCCGCCGCCCGTGGGCGAACCATGCGTACACCAGCGACCCCGCTATCGCGATGCCTCCCCCCGCCAGGGCGGACAGGGCACCGCGAGATGGATCCTCAGTTAGCAAAGCGGCGCAAAGCGCCGCCAGGGTGGTCAATCCAATTTGCAACCGCACGACCCGGAACACGACCGTATTCATATATGGGTACGCCCGCGGTCAAAACCCGTAGATTATATTGATGTGCAGCAAAGAGCGTCAACGTCGGCAAAGACATGGGTATATCGGAATTTAACGATATACATTATTGTCGTTTCAGCTTCTGCAGATAACCATCAAGTGAATTCAGGTCAGAATATTCAATTACCAAACGGCCATGGCCTTTCGACCCATGACGAATATGGACGGTAGTGCCGAGAATTTCGGCGATTTCCTCTTCCAGCCGGAGTACGTCCGGGTCCTTGCGCGGTGCCTTGCGGTCCTCTTCGGGCTGCTGGCGCGCCTGCGCCAGCCGTTCGGCATCGCGCACCGACAGACCGCGTTCGGCGATATCCCGCGCCAGTTCGATCTGGTCGAGCACCGGCAGCGGCAGCAGCGCACGCGCATGGCCCATGTCGATGCGGCCGGCGTAGACCAGGTCCTGCACCGGCTCGGCCAGATTCAGCAAGCGTAACAGGTTGGTCACCGCACTGCGCGAACGGCCGAGCGCGGACGCCGCCCGTTCATGGGTCATGCCGAACTCGTCGATCAGCCGCTGGATGCCGTGGGCCTCTTCCAGCGGGTTCAGTTGTTCGCGCTGGATGTTCTCGATCAGCGCAATGGCCAGCGCCGCCTCGTCCGGCACGGCACGCACCACGGCGGGGATCTCGGCCAGTCCGGCCTTGCGCGCAGCGCGCCAGCGCCGTTCGCCGGCAATCAGTTCGTAGTCGCCCAGACCGATCTCGCGCACGACGATCGGCTGGATGACCCCCTGGGCGAGGATGGATTCGGCCAGTTGCGCCAGCGCCGCCTCGTCCATGTGGGTGCGGGGCTGGTAGCGACCGGGGCGAATATCGCCGATCGGAAGCGTGGCCAGACGGTCTTCGGCCGGATTGGCGGCCAGCAATACGTCGAGCCCGCGTCCGAGCCCCTTGAATTTGGGTTTGGACATCATCAGGCAGGTATGGCTTGGGTTTCGAGCCGGGCGATCAATTCATCGGCCAGCGTCAGGTAGGCTCGGGCACCGCGAGCGGCGCGATCATAGGCGAGGACCGGCAAGCCGTAGCTTGGCGCTTCCGCCAGGCGCACATTGCGCGGGATCACGGTGGTGAACACTTTGCCGCCGAAATGCTGGGTCAGCTGGGCCGAAACCTGCTGGGCCAGCGTCGAGCGCGTATCGAACATCGTCCGCAGCAGGCCGACGATGTCGATGCCCGGATTCAGCGCACCGCGCATCTTGCGCAGCGTGGTCACCAGGTCGGACAGGCCTTCGAGCGCATAGTACTCGCACTGCATCGGGATGATGACGCCATCAGCGGCGGCCAGCCCGTTCAGGGTCAGCAGGTTCAGCGCCGGCGGACAGTCGAGCAGGATGTAGTCATACCCGGATTTCACCGTGGCCAGCGCCGCGCGCAGCCGCGTTTCGCGCTGGCCGACACCGACCAGCTCGACCTCGGCCGCAGCCAGGTCGCGATTGGCCGGCAGCAGGTCATAGCCTCCCGCCTCGCTGCGGCAGCATACCGAGTCGAACGGCGCGGCATCGATCAGCAGGTGATAGACCGTGTGTTCGAGCTGCGACTTGTCGACGCCGGAGCCCATGGTCGCATTGGCCTGCGGGTCGAGGTCGACCACCAGTACCCGACGGCCCTTCTCGGCCAGGCTGGCAGCGAGATTGACGACGGTCGTGGTCTTGCCCACGCCACCCTTCTGGTTGGTGACTGCGAGGACACGGGCCATGTCAGGCCAGTCCCAGGCGCACCAGATGCCGGTCGGCATCCAGACCGGGCACTTTGAGTTCGATCACGTCGAGCACTTTCACATCCTCCGGCAAATGCGCGATTTCCTCGTCCGGGTACACGCCCTTCAGCGCGGCCCATTCGCCGCCATCGGCGAGCAGGTGACGCGTGAGGCGCACGAACTCGGCCAGTTCGGAAAAGGCGCGAGAGGTGATGACGTCGAAGCGGCGCTCCGGCGCAAAAGCTTCGACACGCTCGCAGACCACGTCGGCATTTGCAAGTCCGAGTTCGATCACGGCCTGCTTGAGGAAGGTGGTTTTCTTGTGGTTCGCGTCCAGCAGCGTCAGTTGCCAGTCCGGCCGGCACACGGCGAACGGGATGCCGGGCATGCCGCCGCCCGAGCCCACGTCGAGGATGTGGCTGCCGCGAATGCTGCCCAGCGCGGCCAGGCTGTCGAGGACGTGATACGCGACCATGCGTTCGGTTTCGCGCACGGCGGTCAGGTTGTAGACCTTGTTCCACTTGTCGAGCAGCTCGACATAGTGGACCAGCAGGAGTTCCTGCGCGGCGGTAAGCGTGAGTCCCAGCGTGTCGGCGCCGAGGTGCAGTTCGTCTTTCAGGGACATTCTTTGGCTTTCGTGACTAGGCCGGCCCGTTTCAAATGAACGAGCAGCAGGGATATCGCCGCCGGGGTGATGCCGGAGATTCTCGACGCCTGGCCCAGGGTTTCCGGACGGTGCGTCGCCAGCTTCTGCTGGACCTCCTTCGACAGACCGGACACGGCGGCAAAATCGAGGTCGGCAGGCAGGCGGATGTGCTCCATGGTATCGCGCCGGGCGACTTCATCCTGCTGCCGATCAATATAACCCTGGTATTTCACCTGAATTTCCACCTGCTCGGCAACCACGGGATCGTCGACCGGGGTGCCGAACGCGCTCAGCGTCGACAGGCCGGCATAGTCGACGTCGGGCCGCTTCAGCAGGTCGGCCAGCGAATACTCGCGCTCGACCGGCTGTCCCAGCACGCGCTCCGCCTCATGCACGGCCACCAGTTTCGAGTTGATCCAGGTCGAGCGCAGCCGGCCCAGTTCGCGCTCGATCGCTTCGCGCTTGGTTTCGAACAGCGCCCATTGCGCGTCGCCGACCAGCCCCAGGCGGCGCCCCTGCTCGGTCAGACGCAGGTCGGCATTGTCCTCGCGCAACTGCAGCCGGTATTCGGCACGGCTGGTGAACATCCGGTACGGCTCGGTCACGCCGAGCGTGGTCAGGTCGTCAGCCAGCACGCCAAGGTAGGCCTGGTCGCGCCGCGGCGACCAGCCGTCGTCGCCGGTTGCATGGCGGGCGGCGTTCAGCCCGGCCAGCAGCCCCTGCGCCGCCGCTTCCTCGTAGCCGGTGGTGCCGTTCACCTGCCCGGCGAAGAACAGTCCGGCGATATTCTTGGATTCCAGCGTCAGCTTCAGTGCGCGCGGATCGAAGTAGTCGTACTCGATCGCATAGCCGGGACGCAGGATATGGGCATTCTCCAGCCCGCGCATGCTGCGGATCGCCGCCAGCTGGATATCGAACGGCAGCGAGGTCGACACGCCGTTCGGGTAGATCTCGTGGGTGTCGAGCCCTTCCGGTTCGAGGAACACCTGATGGCTGTCGCGGTCGGCAAAACGATTGATCTTGTCCTCGATCGACGGACAGTAGCGCGGTCCGACGCCCTCGATCTTGCCGGTGAACATCGGCGAACGGTCGAAACCGGCGCGGATGATGTCGTGGGTCCGGGTATTGGTGTGGGTGATCCAGCACGGCAGCTGGCGCGGATGCATGTCGCGCGAACCGCGGAAGCTGAACACCGGTGCCGGGTCGTCGCCGGGCTGGACTTCGAGCACGCTGAAGTCGATCGAGCGGCCGTCGAGACGCGGCGGCGTGCCGGTCTTCAGCCGGCCGACCGGCAGCGCATAGTCGCGCAGCCGCGCACCCAGCGTGCTGGATGCCGGATCACCGGCACGGCCACCGGTGTAGTTTTCCAGCCCGATATGGATCTTGCCGGACAGGAAGGTGCCGGCGGTCAGCACCAGCGACCGTCCCCGGAAGGTGATGCCGGCCTGGGTAATGGCGCCGGCCACGCGGTCGCCCTCGAGCAGCAGGTCGTCGACCGCCTGCTGGAACAGCCACAGATTCGGCTGGTTTTCCAGCATGTGGCGGATGGCAGCCTTGTAGCGCACCCGGTCGGCCTGGGCGCGGGTCGCCCGCACTGCCGGCCCTTTCGAGCCGTTCAGCGTACGGAACTGGATGCCGCCGATATCGGTGGCGAGCGCCATCGCGCCGCCGAGCGCATCGACTTCCTTGACCAGATGGCCTTTGCCGATGCCGCCGATGGACGGGTTGCACGACATCTGGCCGAGCGTTTCAATATTGTGGGTCAGCAGCAGTGTGGCGCGCCCCATGCGGGCGCTGGCAAGTGCCGCTTCGGTGCCGGCGTGGCCGCCACCGACGACGATGACGTCGAATTCGGTCGGGTAAATCATGACTGGCAGGTCGGCTGACGCCGCTTCCGCAGAAAAACGCGTGATTTTACGCCAATTCGCCGCTTCGCGTAACACACTGATTTACCGGCCATTCCCGCAAAAGCGGCAAAAACGCGTCCCGGCGGCATGCCGCACGCCCATGCCTGTCTTCAGGCTGCAATGCCGGCGTCAACGTCGCGTCATTTGCGCTGCCTAGCATGCACTCCGTCCTCTCGTGACCGGAGAAACACGCCATGCTCGACCTGAATACCGCCCCGTCGCCCCGGCGCACGCCGCGCCTTGTTGTCGGCGTTGCCGACACCGCCTCGGCCATCCGTGCCGCACAGAAACTGCGCTACGACGTCTTTGCCACCGAAATGGGCGCCACGCTGGCGTCGGCAGCGGAACAGACCGACCGCGACGACTATGACGCCATCTGCGATCACCTGATCGTGACCGAAACCGCAACCGGCCGCGTGGTCGGCACCTACCGCATGCTGCCGCCCGGCCGCGCCCATCAGGCGCCGATGCTGTATTCCGAGCATGAGTTCGACCTGAGCCGGCTGGCGCACATCCGGCCGCGGCTGGTCGAGGTCGGCCGCTCGTGCGTCCACCCCGATTTCCGCTCCGGTGCCGTGATTGCGCTGCTGTGGGCCGGGCTGGCCGATTACGTCAGCCGGGTCGGCGGCGACTACCTGGCCGGCTGTGCCAGTGTCAGTCTGGCCGATGGCGGCCACCAGGCCGTCAGCCTGTACCGCTATCTGGAGCAGCGCCATCTGGCACCGGCGGACTGGCGCGTGTTTCCGCATCTGCCGCTGCCGCTCGGCCATGTCGATGATGCCCTCGACGTCGCCATGCCACCGCTGATCAAGGGCTACCTGCGCGCCGGCAGCCTGGTGTGCGGCGAGCCGGCCTGGGACCCGGACTTCAATTGCGCCGATTTTTTCATGCTGATGCCGATGGACCGGGTCGACGCCCGCTACGCGCGACGCTTCATGGGCGAATGAGTCGCCCGTTCAGCCGAGCCACAGCCGGGTCAGGGCGATCACGGCAGCGGCCAGTCCGCCGACTACGGCGCCGTTGACGCGAATCCACTGCAGCTCCTCGCCGACCTTGTCCTCGATCTGCCGCACCAGCGCCCGGGTCGGCAGCCTGGATTCGGACAGCGACAGACGGACGGTATCGCCGATCAGTTGCGGACGCGATTCGATCACTTCGACAATCAGCCGCCGCACAATATCGTCGAAGCCGTTCCGGGTGTCGTCGTGGGTCAGGAAATGGGCAATCGCGCCGCCGATCATCGCATCCAGTCGCAAGCTGGCGGCCGAGGCCGGATCGTCCAGCGCGGCATCCAGCTCGTGCCGCAGCATGGCGAGCCAGCCGGTCAGCGCGCCACCGGGCTGCAGCGCCTTGTCCAGCAACTCGCGCAGACCGGCGGTCAGCATGGCGGCCGAAGGTGCTTCGCCGTCCGCCATCCGCGTCGCCCAGCGATGCAGCGCCGCATACAGGCCGAGCCGCAGCGGGTGGGCCGGATCGGCGCGCACCTCGGCCAGCACCAGTTGCAGCCGTTCCGCCATCTCGCCGACCAGGTGTTCGACCTTGCCGGCATCGTCATCGCCATCGAGGAACAGCCTGGCCAGCCGGACCTTGGTCGATTCCCACCAGCCCTCGTGCGCATACTCGGACAGTGCCGACAGCAGCGCATCGCGGAACCAGGCCTGCAGTTCGGCCTTGCCCAGCGCCGCGCCGAGCACGTCAGCCAGCCCGTCACCCAGCCGATGCTGGATGGCCGGATCGGCCAGTACCTGCGCCAGCCCCTGCCCCAGCGGCCGGCCCAGATCGGCCGTCGCCAGCCGGGACCGTGCGCCGGCAGCGATGGCCTCGACGAAGGTCGGGTGTTCCAGTGCCGCCGTCAGCGGCACGATAAAGCCGCGCAGCGCGCGGCGCACGCTGTCGCGGTTGCGCGGATCGCGCAGGTAAGTGGCAATCAGCCCGGAAAACGACACCCCGGCCAGCCGCTCGCGCACCACGGCCGGCGACAGCCAGTGCGTCTCCACCATCTCGACGATGCCGTCGGCCAGCCGCTCGCGCTTGCGCGCCAGCAGGTCGGTATGACGGGCCACCAGCGGGATCGGAATGCGGCGGAACAGGGCGGACACGGCGAACCAGTCAGCCAGGCCGCCGACCGTCGCCCCTTCAAAAGCGGTAACCAGCACCCGGCCGACATGCGGGGGCAGCAGGCCGGCACGGGTTGCGGCCTCGCCGGCCACCAGCCCGGCCACGGCCACGGCCAGGGAAACGGTGCCACGGTGGTGTCCAAGCCAGCTGGCGCGGCGCGGGGGGGTGTCGGTCGTCATCGGCATGGCTGAAGTGTAACGCGTCGCTGCACCGGCAAAACAGTATTGAATATATCCCTGCCGGGAGATAACCCATCCGGTTTCGCGTTCTCAGGCAGCGGTGCGCACTTCGACCGTCACGTGCACCAGCTCGGCATGTTCGGCGAGACGGGTGTGGATCAGCCCGGCGTCGACCGCCCCCGCCACGGTCAGCACACACGCGTACTGGGCGCGACCGACCCGCCAGACATGCAGATCGAGCAACCGGCCGGCGCCATCCGTCGCCGCGGCGACGGCATCGCGGACTTCGGCCACCACGCCGGCGTCCATCTCCGCATCGAGCAGTACCCGTCCGGATACCGACAGCAGGCTGATGGCCCAGCGCGCCACCAGCACGCTGCCGGCAATGCCGATGACCGGGTCCAGCCACACTGCACCGGCGTACTTGCCGGCCAGCAGCGCGACGATGGCGGCGACCGAGGTCGCCGCATCGGCCAGTACATGCAGATAGGCCGAGCGCAGGTTCAGGTCCTGATGCAGGTGTTCATGACCATGCGGATGGTCATGATCATGGCCATGGCCGTGGTCATGCCCGTGGTGACCGTGTCCGTCGCCGCGCATCAGCAGCCAGGCACTGAACAGGTTGACGGCCAGGCCGAGCACGGCGACTTCGGCCGCCTGGTCGAAAGCGATCGGCAGCGGATTGAACATCCGCCCGACCGACTCGATCACCATGCCCAGCGCCACCATCAGCAGCAGCAGCGCACTGGCAAAGCTGCCGAGAATTTCGATTTTCCAGGTCCCGTAGGCAAAGCGCAGGTCGCCGGCATAGCGCCGCGCCGCCCAGTACGCCAGCAGGGCCATGCCCATGGCCACCGCATGTGAGCTCATGTGCCAGCCATCAGCCAGCAGCGACATCGAGTTGAACAGCTGCCCGGCAATGATTTCGACCACCATGGTGATCAGGGTCAGCACCAGCACGCGACGCGTACCGACTTCACCGGCCGGATTGCCACTGTCGAAGCGGCGCTGGCACAGGCACGGGGCAAGGTAACTCATGATGGCGGACTCGATGCGGGACAGGCGCCGGCCGGCTGGCCGGGCACGGATAAAATACTACTCCCCAGTATCCTGAAACACCAGTTCCCGGCAGAAATTCCCGACGGACTTGCCGCTGGCGGCGAGCGCATCGACAATTCCGGCATGCCCCATACCCATCGTGACAAGAACAAGCTGATCAATCGCGTGCGTCGCCTGCGCGGCCAGCTCGACGCCGTCGAGCGCGTGCTCGAAAACGAGGAGCACTCGTGCACCGAGATCCTGCAGCAGATCGCCGCCATCCGCGGCGCGGTCAATGGCCTGATGTTCGAGGTGCTCGAAGGCCATGTCCGCAGCCATGTCGCCGTCCCGGAGCCGGATGACGAACAGGCCGCCGACATCGACCAGCTGGTCGCCGTGCTGCGTTCCTATCTGAAATGAGCGCGTATACCTTCACCCCGGTCGGCATCCTGCATTCGCCGTTCGTCGACAAGTTCGGCGTGCCGCGCCAGCCCCGGCTGGCGCCGCATGCCCGCGCCGAGCTGGTGTTCGTGCCGCCGTACGACCATCCGGACTGCGTGCGCGGGCTGGCGCAGTTCTCCCATGTCTGGCTGAGTTTCGTCTTTCACGCCCATGTCGATCGCGGCTGGCGGCCGCTGATCCGGCCGCCGCGGCTGGGCGGCAATGACAAGCTCGGCGTGTTTGCCAGCCGCTCGACCTTCCGGCCGAACCCGCTCGGCCTGTCGCTGGTCGAACTGCTGGCGGTCGAGCCCGGCCGGCTGTTGCTGGCCGGCGCCGATCTGGTCGACGGCACGCCGATACTGGACGTGAAGCCGTACATCCCGTTTTCCGACAGCGCGGCCGATGCCCGCGGCGGCCTGGCGGGGGCGCCGCCGGTACCGCTGCCGGTTCGCTGGCGCGCCGAAGCCCGCGAGCAGTGTGCCCGCCACGCGGCGAGCTGCCCCGACCTGGCGGCCCTGATTGACGAAGTGCTGGCGCAGGACCCGCGGCCGGCCTTCCATGACGACCCGCAGCGGCTCTACGGCGTGCGGCTGTACGCGCTGGATGTCCGCTTCCGCGTCGATGCCGACGATGGCGGCGTCGAGGTCATTGAAATACGCGACGTCGCCCCATACTGATATTCGTCAATTTTTTTAAGCACTGACTAAGCACCACGCTGCAACATCTGCCCACATCAATACGGTCGTGGGCGATTTTCCGCCCCCGCCCGGACAACCGGAAACCGGCAGCGTCGGACCTGCCACCAGAGGAGTCCCACATGTCCCCGAAATCCCGCCAGCTGGTACTTTCACTCGCTTGCGCCGCATTGCTGGCCGCGCCATTCGCCGAGGCAGCCCGTATCGGCAAGGGCCGGTCGTCGGGCATGCAGCGCAGCGCCAAGCCCGCACCGACCTATCAACAGGCCGCCCCGACGCCGAACTACCCGGCCCAGGCCGCCCCGCAGCCGCGCAGCGGCCCGGGTGTCGGCACCGCCATCGCCGCCGGTGCCGCCGGTGCGGCAGCCGGCTACATGCTCGGCAATGCCATGAGCGACAAGGGCACCGCCCAGGCCAATACCGCCGCCGAGAAGCAGGCTGCCGGCGAGCCGGCCGCCCCGCAACAAAGCAGCGGCATGGGCATCGGTACCATCCTGCTGCTCGCCGTTGGCGGCTTCTTCCTGTTCCGCATGCTGCGTCGCCGCCGTGAACAGGCTGCAATGAATGCGCCGCTGCAGACGGCACCGCAGGCGCGTCCGATGGACCCGAACGCCTTCCGCGTGAACCCGACCGGCAGCGTGCCGGTCCCGCCGATCGGTGGCGGTTACGCACCGCAGGCCGCGCCGTCGCTGGCCCGTCTGCCGGACGGCACTGAAACGCCGCATTTCCTGCGCCAGGCCAAGGCGACCTTCATGCACCTGCAAAGCATGAACAACCCGGACAACGTCGAGGAAGTGCGCAAGTACATGACGCCGGAACTGTTCGAGCAGCTGAAGGCCGACATCACCGAAAATGGCGAAACCGCCGATTTCCCGCAGCTCGACTGCCAGCTGATCGACGCCGAGTCGAACAGCAGCGGCCTGGTCGCCAGCGTGCGCTTCAGCGGCACCGTCAGCGAATCGGTCAATGCCCCGGCCGTGCCGTTCAGCGAAACCTGGCACTACATCAAGTCGCCGGCCACCAACGACAAGTGGGTCGTCGCCGGCATCCAGCAGTAATCCTGCCGGGTCACCATGAAAAACGCCGCTTCCATCCGGAAGCGGCGTTTTTGTCATCCCTCTCACCGCAAAGAGCGGACGGGGACGGAAGGTTCAGGTTCAGCCGGGTTGTTGCGCGTCCGGCAGCATCTGGTTGGTCTGCGAGTCGATCAGCTGGAAGAAGGTGTGAACCTTCAGCACGCCGGCGGTCTCGCTGGCGATTTTGGTCGCTGCCGAGGCTTCGTCCGGCGTCACCAGCCCGAGCAGATAGGCTTCGCCGCGCTCGCTGACCACCTTGACGTGGTTCGGCGAGAACAGGTTGGCGGTGACCATGCGTGCCTTGATCTTCGAGGTCAGCGAGCTGTCGTTCAGCCGGTTGCCGAGGCTGGACACCGGCGACACCACGGTCTGGTCATACACGCGGCGCACGTTCGGCTGACCGCGGGCGAGCAGTTCGATGCCGCGCTTGGCGGCCTCGTCCGGCACTTCGCCGGTCAGCAGCACCACGCGGTTGTAGCTGGTCACGTTGACGTGGGCAGCCGGGTAGCTGTCGGACACCTGCTTGCCGATCTTCACCTCGGCGCTCTGGTCATCCACATAGACCCCGGTCGTGCGGCGATCTGCGCCGACCAGCAGTGCACCGCCGGCACCGGCGGCCACCACCGGAATGCAGGCGGACAGCGTCGTGGCGGCAGTCGCGGCCAGCAACAGGATGGCGAGCGTCTTTCGGGTCATTCAGTCTCCTCCCAACAGCATGTAGTCCACGGCGTCACACAGCGCATGGATGATGGTGATATGGACTTCCTGAATGCGCGCGGTCCGGTTGACCGGCACATTGATCAGGATGTCGTCGGCGGTCATCAGATCGGCGATCTGTCCGCCATCGCGTCCGGTCAGCGCGATGATGTCCATCTGCCGCTCGTGGGCAGCATGGATGGCTTCGATGACGTTCAGCGAGTTGCCCGAGGTCGAGATCGCCAGCAGCAGGTCGCCGTCGTGACCGAGCGCGCGCACCTGCTTGGAGAAGACGCGCTCGAAGTCGTAGTCGTTGCCGATGGCGGTCAGCGCCGACGAGTCGGTCGCCAGCGACAGCGCGGCCAGCCCCGGGCGCTCCTTCTCGAAGCGGCCGACCATCTCGGCGGCGAAATGCTGGGCATCCGCTGCCGAGCCGCCATTGCCGCAGGCGAGAATCTTGCCCTCGTTCATCAGACAGCCAACCATGCGTTCGGCCGCCTGCGCCATCACGCCCGGCAGGACGTCCATGGCAGCCTGCTTGGCGGCGATGCTTTCAATGAAATGCTCGTTGATGCGTTCTATCAGTTCCATCGCGGGCTCCTCTGCGGAGTCATAAATCGATCTGTTTCAACCATGCCGGATCGGCATCGCCGTCGAAACAGACCGCATCAAATCGGCAAGCCGGGACGGGGCCCGGCCACGTAAGCAGAAACGCCTCGGCGGCCCGCCGGAGTCGTTCTCGTTTGGATCGGGAAAGACTGGCGGCTGCACCGCCAAAACTCAAGCTTTTCCGTGCTCTCACTTCCACAAACACCAGGGTGTCGCCCTCGGTCATGACCAGATCGAGCTCGCCACCGCCGCCACGCCAGTTGCGCGCGACCGGCTTGAGGCCGGCGGCACGCAGCAGGACCAGTGCACGGTCCTCGGCGAGCCGGCCGGCATCATTCACTTATTGCCCTTCCAGCACCTGGACCGGCAGCGTGCGGGCGAACTGGCGGTCACGGCCGAGCTTCAGATCGCCGGTCACGCCATCGAGCCGCCAGCCGGGCGGCGGCGGCGTCACCGTCATGTCGCGGGCAACGCGATAGGCATCGATGCCGAGCGCGTACAGCCGCTCGGTGGCGCGGGTCAGCGCCTCGGCCGGGCGCGGATAGCGCTGGACGGCCGGGTGTCTGGCCATGACCAGCCACGGCATGTCGACCACCTTGACCCCGGTCAGCGCCGCCGGCACATGGGCCACCGCCAGTTGCGACACCGCATAGCGCGGCAGCGCCGAGACGGCAGCCGGCACGGCGGCCGGATCGATCAGCGCCAGGAACACGCTGTCGGCGCCGGCCAGGTGCCCGGCCAGGGCCGGGTCGTGCGCCGCCAGCGAGCGCGGCGGCGTCTGGGCGGCGCTGGTCCACTCGGAAGCGAACGCGGCCGCCAGACGACGGTCCAGCACGCCGCTCCCGGTGATGACCGCCGGACGCTGCATGCCGTCCTGGCGCATCAGCCGGGCGATCTGGCGCGCTTCGAGTTCGGCCGACACCGACAGACCGAACAGCTTCGGATTGGCGGTGGTGCCATCCAGCGTGTTCAGCGCCAGCGTCGGCACGGTGACCCGGGGCGCAAGCTGGGCAATGGCCGGACGCGTCAGCGGACCGATCACCACCCGGGCGCCATTGGCCACCGCCTCGCGATAACGCTGGGCAACATTGTCGACCGTGGTGTCGTACATGCGTACCGCCGGGCCCTGATCGGCGCCCTGCGCCGCCACAATGCCGGCGCGCACCACGTCGGCGGCGTCACCGAGCGCCTCGCTTTTCAGCGGCAGCAGCACCGCGATCGGCGCCCGCTCGGGCACGGCCGGCTGCGGTGCGGCGACGGCAGCCGGTGCGGCCGGCGGAACCGGCACGGCAGCCTGTCCGGGAGGGGGCGAGAACAGCGGCTTCAACGGCGCAGCGTTCTGCCGGATGATATAGTCCGCGGCCTGGGTGGGCGTTGCCGCCTGCGCACCCGTAAGCCAGATGGCGGCCAGAACGGCCAGAAGTGGAGCCAGTCGTTGCATTCTCCGTACTTTCAATTGCTTGACGATGCCAAAGCATCGTTCCGACGCGGCACATTATATGTGGCCGCCACACCGCTGGGAAACCTCGCCGACATTACCTTGCGTGCGCTGGCGGCATTTGATGCCGCCGACATCGTGCTGGCCGAGGATACCCGCGTCACCGGCCAGCTGCTGACACGCTATGGAATCCGCACCCAGCTGGTCAGCGTGCGCGAGCACAACGAGCGCGGCATGGCCGACAAGGTGGTCGGCTGGCTTGCCGAGGGCAAGCTGATCGTCCAGGTCTCCGACGCCGGCACGCCGGCCGTGTCCGATCCCGGCGCCCGCCTGGCGCGCACCGTGCGCGATGCCGGCTATGCCGTGTCGCCGCTGCCCGGCCCGTCGGCCGTCGTCGCCGCGCTGTCGGCATCCGGCACCCAGTGCGACCGCTGGCGCTTTCTCGGTTTCCTGTCGCCGAAGCGCAAGGCGCGCTGCGATGCCATCGCCGCCATCGCCGACTGCCGCGACGCCGTGGTCATCTACGAGGCCCCGCACCGGCTGATCGAGTGCGTGACCGATCTGGTCGACGTGCTTGGCGCCGGGCGGGTCATCGTGCTGGCGCGCGAACTGACCAAGACCTTCGAGACCATCCAGCGCCTGCCGGCCGCCGAACTCGCCGCCTTTATCGCCGCCGACCCGAACCAGTGCCGGGGCGAAATCGCGCTGATCATCGAGCCGGCCGCCGCCAGCGAAGACGAAGAAGACGACACCGAGTCGCGCCGACTGCTTGAAATCCTGCTCGACGAGAAACTGCCGGTGAAGCAGGCAAGCCAGATCGTGTCGCGCATGACCGGCGCCAACCGCAAGGCGCTGTATGAACTGGCCCTGTCGATCCGGGCGCAGGACGACGACCAGGACTGAGCGCGCCCGATTTACAAGCGCCGGCCCCGCAGGTAACATGCGCCACCTGTTGCACCTGCCCAGGTGGCGAAATCGGTAGACGCAGGGGACTCAAAATCCCCCGCCGCAAGGTGTGTCGGTTCGAGTCCGACCCTGGGCACCATCACCCAATACAAGGTGATCCGATTTAGTCCAAAAACCCGCACAGCACAAAGCTTTGCGGGTTTTTTGTTTCCAGAGATGTCCACGCAAATCCATAGGAATCCGGGGGTACCTGGGGGTAGAATTGGGGGTATACCCGGTTCGATTAGGGAGTTACCCCCAAATGCCCCTGACAGCCTTAGCCATCAAGAATGCCAAGCCTACTGACAAGCCAAGAAAGCTTGCCGACGAAAAAGGCCTGTTCCTGCTGATCAATCCGAACGGCTCCAAGTACTGGCGCCTGAAATACCGCATCGACGGCAAAGAAAAATTGCTGGCGATCGGCGTCTACTGCGGCCCCACCCAGTACGACGAAAACGGCAAAGCCAAGACTGAGAAGATTCAGGTCTCGCTCACCGAAGCGCGCGACCTGGCGTACGAAGCCAGGAAACAGATCAAAGACGGCATCGACCCTAACCAGGCGAAACAGCAGGTAAAGCAACAAGCGATCTTCGACGCCGAAAATTGTTTTGAAGCTGTGGCACGTGAATGGCACACCCGATCCGCTGCTCGCTGGTCCGCCGACCATGCGACCAGAATCCTGCGGCGCATTGAAGTCGAACTGTTCCCCACCCTCGGTAAGCGATCAGTCAATGAACTGAAAACCCGCGACCTACTGATGGCGCTGCGCCCGATCGAGGAACGCGGCCACCTGGACGTCGCCAGCCGCCTACGCCAGTACATCACCGGCATCATGCGCTACGCCGTGCAGATCGGCCGCATTGAGTCCAACCCGGCCGCCGACCTGCAAGGCGCCCTGACCGTGGCCAAAGCCAAACACCGCCCCGCCCTGCCGCTGGAACGCTTGCCCGAACTGATCAGCCACATCAACCAGTTCAACGGCCGAAAACTCACCCAGGCGGCACTCCGCTTCACCCTGCTAACCTTCGTCCGCTCCAGCGAGCTGCGCTTCATGCGCTGGAACGAAATCGACTGGAAACGCGCCACCTGGACCATTCCTGCCGAGCGCAAAGCCATCGACGGTATCAAGCACTCACAACGTGGCGCCAAAATGCGCACGCCGCATGTCGTCCCGCTACCGCGGCAGGCCATGGCCGTGCTGGAGGAAATCAAACTGATGACCGGGCATGGTGAGTTCGTCTTCGCCGGCGACCACAACCCCAACAAGCCGATGTCGGAAAACACCATCAACAAGGCGCTACGCCTGATGGGCTACGACACCGAACAGGACATCTGTGGCCACGGCTTCCGGGCGATGGCCTGCTGGACTGTCCCGGGGTCAGTAGACAAATACCTGCCTCACGCCGAGGCCCGTTCGAAGGCCTCGGGACTGATGCCACCCAGGTGACTATGGCGGCGGGTGCGGTTGTAAAAAGCTTCAATGTAGTCGAACACGTCTGAGCGGGCCAGATCGCGGGTTTTGTAGATCCGTTT